>CAYQJV010000004.1:0-78037 GCA_964417925.1 uncultured bacterium
ATCAGAATAGGAGTGAATTATTTCTTCATACTTTGGTTCCAGTAAAATTATCTCCCTGGATTTCTTTGTGAAATCAAGTTTTATCCCCATAGGAGCTCCACTTTTTCTTAAAAAATAAAAATAACAGATAACCTCAAAACCGTTTTCGTTTTCTTCTATATTCAAATCTTCAAGAAAATTAATTCCTGATTCCTCTTTTACATCAAAAATTATTTCTTTCATTTTATCTTTGAGTTCCTTCTTTCCAATTTCGCCCACAAGTGTGAAATCAAGATCATCGGAAAATCTGTAATTTTTGATATAAACCTTTCTTATTCCTGTTCCACCTTTTAAAACCAGTTCAAGGGCCGAAAGATATTTTAAAAGTCAGTTCTGGACATAATCTCTCTCAATTGTGCTCTTAGGAACTCCATTTTTTCTTGCCTTTTCCTTTATTTCCCTTGCGGAAATCATTCTAATTTTCCTAAAATTTTTTCATCAAGATTTATAACCAATCTCCATTTTGCATTTTTATTTCTCTTTTCAGGCATTGTAGGATCAAGTAAAAGGTAATTCCTTGTTTCGGGTGGAGTGAGGTCTATTTTTATTCCAAGATAATCACACAAAAATCCTAACCTTCTTATAACCCCTGAATTTCCTATTTTGATCGCATATTGAACAAGTTTTTCTTTCTTCAATCTCTTATCTCTCAAAGCCTTTGCTACTTCCACTATCCCCCCGCAATACTGGGGTTTATCAAGGCAATCTATAATTGTTTTTTCCCTGTCTGTAATATTAACTTCTGTTTCTTCAATCCATTCTTTTCTTATACCGAAAAATTTTTCTTTTTTTACTCGGACTATTTTATATTTTACTCCAAAGATTTCTATTTCCTGCTTTTTTTTCCATACAGTTGTCTGAAGAAAAACGGTAGAGGGAATTTGTTCGGTCAATCCATAATAATTTAAGGCACTCCAGTAAGAAATAGCATAGGGAGATACTATAAGAGAGCCAATAATAAATTCATGAAGAGTATATTTACCTTTTTCTCCTCCCAGAGGAATTACAATGTATTTTCCCCTTGCAACCCTTTCTATCATTCCTTTTTTTTCAAGTCTATATAAGATCTTTCTTAAATAAATCCTTTCTATTCCTGAAATTCTATATGCATCTTCAAAAGTAAAAACTTTCCCGTTCCTTGCGATTTTGGATAAAAATTCAATTATTCTCATTTTTAGTTGTAATAATACCCGATTTTGTCCATTTTGTCAAGTATAATTGAGAAAAGCTGTTTGAAAAATAGGAGTTGCATTTTGGGATTTCTGCACATATCTTTTAGGAAATCTTAAGAAAATTGCCTATCGGGAAGTTCTGAAAAACACAGGGGCTTTTCAATTTTTCCATTTCTCTCAACGTATCATTATAGAATTAAAAGACTTTTCCCAAAAACTGTTTTGCTATTTGAGATGAATTTCTGAAAATAGAAAATATCAGCAAAGAGGATTTTTCAAACAGCCTTTCTGCACTTTTTAATTTCCCTTCTCCTTCATTTTAAGAAGCGTCTTTAAAAAAGGAATATCTGTTCCTAAAATGTAACGGAATATTTTTTACTGCCTCACCTATTATTTCCAAATTCCTTACAAATGCTTTCTTAAGTACTTCATCAGAATTAAATTTCTCAAAACTCAAGCTTTCTGACTTCTCCTTAAGAAATCTACACTCATCTAAAATATGCATCAAGTAAGGTTTAATATCTTTCATAGAGTAATTGCTTCTTTTTCAATGTATTTTCGGATATACGGACTTATCCCTTCCTCAGTTAACAAATCAACTTTTACGCCCAATAAATTGCTTAGATATTCTTCTATTTCTATAAATTTGATAAATCCAGACGTTTCTTTAAACTCTACAGTTATATCCAAATCACTTTTAAATGTTTGCTGTTTTTTACATACGAACCGAATATTTTAATTTTTATTATCCCAAATTTTTCCTCTAATTCTTTCTGATGCTTTTTCAAAATTCCTAATAAATTTTCTATTTTAATTTGCTTTCTCATAATCCCTTTCTTTTCAAGGAATTAAAAGACTCTTCCTCTATCCATTTATCAATCAAATTTTTCTTAAATCTCCACTCAACACCAATTTTCATGGCGAGTATTTCTCCTTCCTTAGCAAGCCGATAAATGGTATGCTCATCCATCTTACGATAGTCCGCCAATTGTTTTACTGTTAAGATTTCTGATATTTCTGAGTTTTTTGCTTTCATGGATACCTTCCTTTGTTAATTAAAATACAAAGTTTTACTTTAAAGTCAATCAAAATAAAAATATTTTAAGAAATGGGGGGACACTTACTGATTCACCTATCTATGGAGATTGAGTATTTGCCATTTCTTTTTCTTGCTTTACTAATTCAAAAACAGAAGGAATAAAATATTGAGCTTCAATTAACAGATGGATGTTCCACCTTCTAAATAATCTTTTGTCAAGCAAAGTAGTTTTCTTTGACATCTTCTATATTTATCCTATCATTTCTTATGAGAAAATTTTTTATGCTTCTTTCTTTAATGTCCATCTCCATTTTTTTCTGCAGTAAAATGGATGAGGAGACAGAGAAATTTATAGAAGATGTGTATACAGAAGGATTCATGGACGGATGGATATACGTATTGAATACAACCACAAATATGTTGCTCGGGGAAAAAGATAGTATCTCTTTAAACAAGGCAATTAAAGAGGGATGGGAAAAAGTAAGAAAAAAAATATTCCAGATAAATGACTCCTTAAAAGTAACTTTTGATAAGGAAAAACTGTATTTAGTCTATAGTGAAGGATTCACAGATGGAGTAATCACAGGAGTGAAGGATGTAGAAGAAAAGATACCACAAAATATTAATGAATCCAAACTTGCACAGGAAATTTTTCATTCAAAGAAGAAAAAGATTATGGAAATCTTAAAGAATTAAAATTTACCTCTTAATACTTTAATTGCCCCAAGACCTGCTTTTGCCTCCTCTACCACAGGATGGTCTTTATAATTTTCCACTATCTTTTTATAGGTCTCCTCCTCTTTATCTATCATCCCAAGTTGATGATAACATCTTGCAGCATTAAGTAAAGCGAAAGGAGTTAATGGATAATCTTTATATTTTTTGAACATGTCTTCATAAGTTTTTATTGCCTTTCTGTACTCTCCCATTTCTTCATAGCAGTTACCTACTCCAAGAAGTGCAGCAGGAACAAGAAATGATTTCCTGTTTCCATAGGTTTTATAAAATTTTTCAAAGTTTTTCAAAGATTCATCAAACTTTTTCTGCCTGTAATAAAGATTGGCAAGATAGAAAAGCGCCTTCTGCCCCTCTAAAACAGATGGATACTCTTTTGATAGACGTTTAAAAACATCCTCTGCTCCTAAGGTGTCTCCCTGAGTGTATCTGGCAAGTCCTTCCAAAAACAATAGATTCGCCTCTGGAGAAACCTTTGGTGTTACTCTGGATGTAATGAGATACACAATTACAACAATTCCTATTATTGCTCCAGCAACAATCCCTATGAATCGTTTTGGATTCTCGTAGTAGAACTTTGTTATTTTTTCTACTGTTTTTATAAATTTATCTTCTTTTTCTATGTGTTTCATAATGCCCCTGAGAGGATTCGAACCTCCGACCTGCGGTTTAGGAAACCGCCGCTCTATCCTACTGAGCTACAGGGGCTCTTTTTAATTTTATTCCCAAATCCCCTTTAGTCAAGAAACCATTCCCCTCTTATTTCTTGACAAATCGTTTTTTTTAAATAAAATAAAAATGAAAGCGGGAGTAGCTCAGTTGGTAGAGCATCGGCCTTCCAAGCCGATGGCCGCGGGTTCGAGTCCCGTCTCCCGCTTTTTTAAATTTTATATACTTCTTTTAACTTACCACTTAATAGCCTTGAAGTTACTATTCCAGCATGCCATGTAAGCAGCAATTTCTTCAACATCTTTTCCTGGTACAGTCTGAGCCCATACATCGTATACTTCATCCCCAAAATTTGCATCAAGGAATATCTGCTTTTCTGAAAGGTCTATAACTCTTAAACCATACTCACCGTTTGCAACACATGCCCAATCCTTTCCAGCTGGCTGACTCCACACATACACTCCCCTTGCATCATCTTCACCTGTTTTCCATTGTCCTGCATCTTTTGGAGCAAAAGGATTTGAAATATCAAATATTCTCAGACCTTCGGATGAGGCAGCAAGATATAGCAGGCTTCCTGTAATATACAGAGCATTTGCAGCATCATTTGTTGTGTAATAGATAATGTCATCTGTGTTCACCACATCTGTACTTACATCCATTATGGCAAGCCCTGAATTATTGCAGGCAACGTAGAGATAGCCTCCATTGATCCATAGGTCATTTGGTCTATCTTTAAGTAGAGCAGTATCAAGAACCTGAGGTGAAGTTTTGTTTGTTACATCTATAATTGTAATTCCATATGTTCCTGAGTGTTCCCATCCCACATATACTCTGTTTGCTCCTGCTACCACACACACTGCATTTCCAAGGATGGTTGCAGTATCAACAATGCTTAAAAGAGTAAATGTGGCTGGAGAACTTACATCAAGAATATGCAGGCCATCATCGTTAAATGCTACATAAAGATAATTACTGTAGTTTGCGACATCCATAGCCCAATGTGGAGTGGAAATGTAACTGCTTATATAGGTTGGAGCATCTGCAGTGCTTACACTAAAAGCTGCTACACCTGCTTCTCTTGCAGCCACATATATATATGGTTGCTGAGAATGACTTGCTATTCTTAATCCATGTCCTCCAAGAGGATGTTCTCCTATGTCAATATAAAGAAGGGTGGTAACCTTTACTTTGTTTGAAGGATAACGATTTCCCTGAGAATCAACAGCAACTACTGTAAAATAGTAATCAGTTCCAGGGAGAAGTGATGTTACTTTATAGGTTGTATCGTATCTTGCCCCTACTCCTTCTTTTGTACAAATTAACTCTCCTGAAGCATCGGGAGTTTTTGCCTGTAGTATTTCATATCTTGCAAAGCTTGATGCAGTAACTGGAGTCCATGCAAGAAATACTGACCTTGTTCCAATACTATCAGGTTGATACAAATGTACTTCCAATACAGGTCTTGTAACATTTATTGCATAGGTTGTATCTGCTATTCCCCCTCTTCCATCGTCTACTTTTATGTAAAAGTGGTATGTCCCTGGTTCTGAAGGAGTTGTCCATGTGAGTGATGAACCGGTTGTAGGAAATATTGAATCTTTTTCAACCCATTTCCATTCATAGGTGAGAGGATCATTATCTTCATCATCTGCTTGAACCATTATGGTAATCTGTGTTTCTGTCTCCACAGTGGAAGGAGTAACGGTTATATTCTTTATCACCGGTGGATGATTAACCCCACAACCATAAAACAGTACACCAAGCATTGAAAGAATAAAGAGTTTTCTCATTTTACCTCCTTTTATTTTTTCAATAATACCCATAAATCTTAATTTGTCAACATTTTATCAGATTAATTTAATTGACAATTAAATGTGTTTTAATACAATAATTAAAAAGGAGGTTGCGTTGAATCAGAAAAGAGAACTTAAAATAGAAATTGGAGAAAAGGAAGCAGAAGGCATATATTCAAACTTTGTAATGATAGCCCATTCATCTTCAGAATTTATAATAGACTTTGCAAGGTTACTTCCAGGACTTCCAAAGGCAAAGGTAATGGCAAGAATCATAATGACTCCTCAACATGTGATGCTCTTAAAAAGAGCATTGGAAGATAATATTAAAAAATATGAAAGTAGCTTTGGTAAAATACCTGTTCCTGAAATAAAAGAAGGAAAAATGGGTTTTGTATCCAAGTAAAGAGAAAATCCTTGATATTCTAAGAGAAATAGCAGAAGAAGAAAATATTGAAATGTATTTGGTAGGGGGTCCGGTAAGGGATTTATTAATGGGTAAAAAAAATATAGATATAGATATAGCCATTAAAGGCCCACTTGAAGTGATAGGAGAAAAAATAGCAGAAAGGGTCAATGGAAAGTTTATCCGCTACAAAAAATTCCTCACCGGTAAGATAATAAAAAATGGAGTCGTTATTGATTTAGCTGTATTAAGAAAGGAAAGATATCCCAAAAAGGCAATGCTTCCTGTAGTATCTCCTGCAGAAACAATTGAAGAAGACCTTTCCAGAAGAGATTTTACCATAAATGCTATAGCCCTTGATTTAAGAAGTAAAAAAATGGTGGACCCTTTTAAAGGAAAAAAAGATATAGAAAATAAATTGATAAGAATTCTACATCCTGAAAGTTTTGAAGATGACCCCACAAGAATACTTAGGGCAATAAGATTTAAGATACGTTTTGGTTTCAATTATGAAAAAAACACTCTTAAAAAAATGAAAAAAGCAGTTAAAGAAAGTTTTTTAAAAAAAGTATCAATGGATAGAATCTTTCATGAACTCAGATTAATTGCAGAGGAGAAAAAAAGGATTGAAATGATCAGAGAGATTCAAAAATTCAACATTGAAAAAAAAATTTTGGAAAAAGTAACAAAAATAAAATGGCGTTATTTAAAAAACCTAAAAGGAAATGATTTTTTTATCTTTTATCTTTCACATTTTAAAGAAAAGTTTACTTTAAAAAAAGAGGAAAAAACCTGTATAAAGAATTTAAAAAGATACTTCTCAACCAATGTGAAAGAAAAACTAAAATTTTGTAAAAGAAAAAGCACAGTTTATATGTTGCTTAAAGACTACGACATGTTAAGTTTAAAAATCCTTTCAAAAGCAGAACCTTTGCCCGAAGTTAAAGAAAAGATAAAATGGTTGTATAAAAAAATTGATAAAATAAAGCCTCTACTTACAGGAGAAGACCTAAAAAAAATGGGAATTCCTCCAAGTTCCCTTTACAGGAAGATACTTTTGAGTATAATAAAAAATATGCTGGATGGAAAGATAAAAACAAAAAAACAAGCAATGAATTTTATAAGGAGGTTTGTGTAGTGTTTTCACTGTATTTTTTAAAATCTCTTATTCTTTCTATTCCAGGTATTTTATTGGGAATTACAGTACACGAGTTTTTTCATGGTTATACTGCATATAAACTTGGGGATCCCACGCCTAAAATTGCAGGTAGACTTACCCTTAATCCTTTTAAACATCTGGATATAATAGGTACCATAATGCTTCTTTTCTTCAGGTTCGGATGGGCAAAACCTGTTCCAGTTAATCCATATAACTTTAAAAATCCAAAAACAGGAATAATTTATGTGTCTCTTGCAGGCCCTTTGAGCAATATTGCAACAGCTGCTTTGTTTGGAGTAATTACGAGAATTACAATGGCTTTTTTATATACGGAGTGGATTAAACCTCTTGTAATGATTTTTATACTGGTGGTGCTGTATAACATAATTCTTGGGCTTTTTAACCTTCTTCCATTTCCTCCACTGGATGGTTCAAAAATTCTGTTCTCGATTGTTGGAGAAAATGAATTTACACTATTTCTTCAAAGATATGGATTTTTCATTCTCATTGGATTGATACTTTTAGGAGGATTCACAGGAATAAACCTACTATGGTGGATAATAGGTCCTTTCTTTAAGGTATTAAGTATGCTGTTTCTTGGATATGACATATCAAATTTTTTCTAAAAATACTTTTTTTGATATTAAAAAAATAGAGGGTAAAATATAGAAAAATGGGAAGATTGGAAAAAGAAAATAGAAGGATAAAAAAAGAAGAAGAAAAGAAATTAAAAAAGGATCCTATAATGGGGCTTGGACTTTTTGTTACAGGAATATTTATTTTAATAAGTCTTTTTACTTTTTCCAATAAAGATAGTTTCACCTCAGCATATAACAACTGGGGAGGGATAATAGGACATTTTACATCTTTTTATCTTTATAATTTCTTTGGAATAGTTGCATACATCTTTCCCCTCCTGCTTTTTATCTGGGGTTTTGTTGTTATTACAGGCAAACAAAGGAGAAAAACTTTGTACAACTCTTTTCTTGTCTTAACCTTAGGTCTGCTTTTAGAACTTACTTTAGTTCATTTCGTAAATTTCAAGATTTTTCAAAAATTCTCACTCGGAGGAAAAATAGGAGAATTTATCCATAAATACTGTGTTCTTTATGTAGGAAGAACCGGAACCTTACTTCTACTTATATTTCTTTATCTTGTGCTCATCATACTTTTACTGAACATAAACTTAGAAGAAATTTTTGTAAGACTTTCAGAAAAAATGAAAGAAAAGAGAAAAAAAGAAAAGAAGATTCCTGAGCCTCGTGTTTCCTTGGAACCTATTTCTGAAAAAAAATCAATACCCGAAGAAAAACCTTCTTCTATTCAAGAAAATCAAGAAAAAGCAATTGAAATTGATATATCCCAAAATTTAAAAGATTATTTATACTCTCGTGAAACAAAATACGAAATATCTGAAAGAGAGATAAAGGAAAAAGCAAAACTCTTAAAGAAAAAACTTAAAGAGTTTGGAATAGCAGGCGAGGTTACCGAAGTTATTACAGGACCAGTGATCACCCGTTATGAATTTAACCCAGCTCCAGGAGTAAAAATATCAAAGATAACATCATTTGAAAAGGACCTTGCACTTGCCTTAAAAGCAGAAAGAATAAGAATACTTGCTCCAATTCCAGGGAAATCTGCCATAGGGATAGAGATTCCAAATGAACAGAGGAAAACTGTGTATCTTGGAGAGATTGTAAAATCTTTGGTGTTTGAACAAGCTAAAGCACCTCTGACCTTTGCTCTTGGAGTTACTATAACTGGAGAACCATATATGTATCCTCTATCCGAAATTCCCCATATCCTTATTGCAGGAACAACAGGTTCAGGAAAAAGTGTATGTATACATTCGCTGGTTACAAGTATGGTAATCAGAGAATCTTGGGAAAATTTAAGATTCATTATGATAGATCCTAAAAGGCTTGAACTTCCTGTATATAATCTCCTTCCCCATCTTTTATATCCAGTGGTAATGGATCCTAAAAATTCTGTACCTGCATTGGAAACAGCTATAAAAATAATGGAGGAAAGATATAAAGAATTTTCAAAAGAAGGTGTAAGAGATATTCAATCTTATAATAAAAAGTGTCCTGATAATAAAAAACCTTACATCGTTATTATAGTAGACGAACTTGCAGATCTTATGTTAACTGCTCCTTCAGAAGTAGAGAGAAGTATTATAAGACTTGCTCAAATGTCAAGAGCAGTTGGAATTCATCTTGTTCTTGCAACCCAGAGACCATCTGTAGATGTAATTACAGGCTTAATAAAAGCCAATTTTCCAGGAAGAATAGCATTTCAAGTAGCTTCAAAAACCGATTCTCGAACGATCCTTGATATGAATGGTGCAGAAAGCCTCTTGGGAAAAGGAGATATGCTGTTTTTGCCTCCCGGGAAAGGAGAACCTGTAAGACTTCATGGAGCATTTGTATCAAGAGAGGAAGTAAAAAAAATAACTGAACATATAGGTTTTTCAAGAATCGTATATCTCTTATCTCAATCTATACCTTTGAAAGAATCTAAGGAGATAGCATCTGTAATACTTAACGAGAATCTTTTTGATGCAATTATATTCCCTGAAGAGTCTTTATATAAAGCCAAGAAAGAAAAACTTATAGAACTTATTGGCGAAAAAGGTTATAAGCTTTTAGCAGAAAATTACTATCCTTCTCTTCCAGAGTTAAAATTAATAGAAGAACAAACAAAATATGAAAAACCCCTTGATAAAATAGATCCTTTATTTATAGAGGCTGCAAGACTTGTTATTTCTCATGGTGAAGCTTCGGTATCCATGTTACAAAGAAGGTTAAGAATAGGATATGCAAGAGCAGGATACATAATAGACCAACTTGAAAGAGCAGGAATAGTAGGTCCACACGAAGGTAGTAAATCAAGGAAAGTTCTTATAGAAACAGAAGAGGAACTTGAAAAAATACTTAAAAAACTTGGAATAAGGTAATTAAATCCTATCAATTAGGAAGGATTTGCGTTTCTTGATTTTTAGAAATTTATGAATATAATTATAAATGTCTACACCAGCAGATAGATGGAAAGAAATTCAGGCGAGAAGACAAAGAATCAAGGATAACATAGAAAAAATCAAACACAGAATAGTTGTATTCAGTGGAAAAGGTGGAGTTGGCAAAACCACAGTAGCAGTGAATCTTGCCTATGCAATCACTTCAAAGGGATTTTCCACTGGATTACTTGATGCAGATATCACGGGTCCTAATATTCCCAAGATGATAGGGCTTCATGGACCTCCTCTATCCGATGGAAAAAATATATTACCGAATATTAAGGACGGCATTAAGGTTATTTCTATTGCCTCCTTTATTCCAAAGGATGCACCGGTAATATGGAAGGGACCCTTAAGATCCATTGCCATTGAACAGTTCCTTGGAGATGTTGTATGGGGTAAACTTGACTTCCTCTTGGCTGATCTTCCTCCTGGTACCGGAGACGAAGTTTTAACAATAGCTCAGGAAATGAATCCTGAAATGGCTGTGGTAGTAACGACTCCTCAAGAGCTTGCGATTATGGATTCTACAAGAGCTGTAAATATGGCTAAAAAACTGGGAATAAAAAAAATAGGAGTAGTTGAAAACATGTCCTATCTCATCTGTCCTCATTGTGGAAAAGAAATTGACCTTTTTGGAAAAGGAGGTGGAGAAAAAGAAGCAGCAATGTTAGAAGTGGAGTTTTTGGGAAGTATTCCCATAGACCTTACTGCACGAGAATATGCGGATAAAGGGATTCCTGTGTTTAATATTGAAAATGCAGAGATAAAGAACCATTTTTTAAAAATAGTAGATAAAATTTTACAGCTATTAGGAGAAAAAGTATGAAGCATGTTTATGGGCCTGTTCCTTCACGAAGACTGGGATACTCCTTAGGAGTAGATGTAGTACCTTATAAAATATGTACACTTAACTGCATATATTGCCAGTTGGGAAGAACAAAACTATTAACACTTGATAGAGGAGAGTATGTATCCACTGCCGAAATTATTAAGGAAATACAGGGATTTCTTAAAAAGAATACAAAGATAGATTACATTACATTCTCAGGTTCAGGAGAACCTACACTTAATATCCATATAGGAGAGATGATTAAAAAAGTAAAAGAAATAACATCCATACCCGTTGCAGTACTTACAAACGGAACATTACTTTTTAAAAGAGATGTACAAAATGCTTTAATGGATGCTGATGTTGTTTTACCATCTCTTGATGCTGCAACTCAACAGGGATTCAGGAATATAAACAGACCCCACTCTTCTTTAAAGATAATAAAGGTCATTGATGGATTAACTAAATTTACATCAAATTTTTCAGGAAAGGTGTGGCTTGAAATAATGTTGGTAAAGAATTTCAACGACACTCCAAGAGAACTTGAGGCATTAAAAGAAGCGGTGGAAAAAATAAATCCTCATAAAATCCATTTAAATACCGTGGTAAGACCCCCTGCAGAGGAATTGGCAGAACCATTATCTGCTGAAGAACTTGAAAAAATAAAAGAATTTTTTGGAGAAAAAGCAGAAGTAATTGCTTCTTTCAAAAAAAGAAAAAGAGAATTCAGTGGAGATTTAAAAGAAGCAATAATTGAAGCAATAAGAAGAAGACCAATGACCCTTGAAGCAATATCTTCTTCCTTAGGAACGTCCGTTAATGAAGTTTTAAAGTGTATTGAAAAATTACTATCCAAAAATCAAATAAAAGAAAGAAGATACAGAGACAAAATATTTTATGAGATAACTTCTGGAACCTAATAGGGTATGGTATCCATAATAAAACACTCCCTAATGGTTACAGTTTTTGTATTTGTAATGATGATTATAGTAGATTATTTAAATGTAATTTCAAGGGGAAAGTTAAAGAACATCTTTATAAGAAAAAAGTTTATTCAATATGTTGTAGCCTCTTTTCTTGGAGCAACTCCTGGATGTTTGGGAGTATTCATGACGACTTCAATGTATATTCATGGATTACTTAGCTTTGGTGCAATGGTTGCTACGATGATTGCAACATCAGGCGACGAAGCTTATGTGATGCTTGTCTTATTCCCGGCTAAAGCTCTTTTTTTGTTCTTCCTTTTATTCATCTGTGGAATAGCGTTCGGTTGGATCGCAGATATGATAGCCCATAAAATGCATTTAAAACCCTGCGAAAAGTGTAGACTGCAGGTTATACATGAAGAAGAATACGAAACCGGAGGGGTTCCATCTCTCTCAAATTTTTTGAAGATCAATTTTATAAAAGGAATTTTACTTATTTTCATTTTATTTTTCATCTTTCTTTTAATTACAGGCATGGTGGGACCAAAATTTTGGGACTGGAAAAAAATTACATTTACTGTACTTCTTGGAATAAGTCTATTCATAACTTTAAGTTCCTCAAATCACTATATTTTCTCCCATATTGTCAACCATATTGTCAAAAAACACTTATGGAAAGTCTTTTTATGGACTTTTGGCACCCTGTTTTTTATACATCTGGGTACCCAATATTTTAATCTGCAAGAATTTGTCAAGACCCACATGGGAATTGTTCTTTTACTTTCTGCATTGCTTGGAATAATACCTGAATCAGGCCCTCATCTTATTTTTGTCATAATGTTTTCCCAAGGACTTATTCCCTTTTCAGTATTATTTACAAGTTCTTTTGTTCAGGATGGGCATGGAATGTTACCTTTACTTTCATATACGGTAAAGGACTCTTTGCTAATAAAGGCTTTTAATCTTGTATTTGGTCTTTTAGTGGGAAGTATTCTTTATTTTGCAGGACTATAAAATAACTACCTGAAGAACAAATTAAAATTCAATTTCTGAGTAACTCTTTCTTTTTAACTTAGCAAAACTTTGTTTTAGAGTATAGTTTGTAATACAAAGTAATTTAAAATAGAAAGAAGGAAAAATGAAAAAATGTAAAATACAATTCATGGCTTATCTTTGTAGCATGCATGTTCATAGGAGTAGGTATTGGGCTTACTTCTAATAAAATAGCAGAATGTACTGCAATTGGAATGGGAATAAGACTTCTTCTAATGACTCTCCTGAGCACAGATGGAGATTACCGGTTGAGTTTCCCGGTTTATGGTCTCTGGATTGTAATTTTCACGATTGGAATTGTGCTTATGATAGCAGGAAGAGTTTTATACTCTTTCCTGATTTCATAAAAAGGTATGAACACAGTATCGCTTTTATTATTCTTGGTATAGGATTTATAACTGGTGCAATGTTTGGAATAATAGGAGGAAGGAAAAATGAACAAAAAAGAGATTAAAAAAAGCAATTGAAGCAATTGATTTTCTGTCAATGCTTGCAATCCAAGGGAAAAAGACAATCCTCATGATGAAAGATTATCTTATAGTATGGGGAGCAATGATAGGAACCACTGCTTTTATAACCTATTTTTTAAAAGAATATGCAACCATTTTATGTCTGTTGCTGATATTGTAGGTTTTGTCCTTGCAACTGTTATATATGCAGGATGGCTGATTTCCCTATCGGTATGGACAGTTGCAATTGGCATTGGAATAAGCTTCTATTTCTTTTTGGAATATATGTGTATTCTGCAATTCCTCTCTGCTTCATAATTGCAGGAATACTTTCTATAAAAAGACAAAGAAAAATGGGATTTGTAAGCCCTGTTGCAAAAAGAATAGGAACAACATGGACTACCATCATGTTTGGAGTAGGAATGATATGTCTATTTTTTGCAAAAACAGGAACTAATGTAGGATTCATAATATCCCTTTTTTGTAGGAATAGGCTATGTGGTTACCAGGGTTCTGGACAGCAGGTGAAGTTCTTGTGGTCGGATTGTGCTTCATTCTTATTGCATTTGTTGGTTATACTTGGTTCAGAGGATATTTCAATCTTGTTGAATCTCTTTTAGGGTGGATTTCCTTTGGAATTGGAATATACATCAGTAAAAAATATGGAAAGGAATATGCTGGAGTTAGATCCGATAATTCATGAAAAAACAAGACTTGGAATAATGAGTAATCTTCTGATGTATGAAGAAGTAGACTTCAACTTTTTAAAAGAAAAATTGAATCTCACAGATGGTAACTTAGCTCAGCATTTGAGAAAACTTGAATCTGCAGAATACATTGAAGTAAAGAAAGAATTTAAAGGAAGAAAACCTCACACAAAATACAGACTTACCCAGAAAGGGAAAAAGGCATTCTTAGATTACCTAAGAAATCTGAAAGAGTTTTTAAAAATCCTTGAAAAAAAGGAAGATTAGTGCATCTGCAATTTTTTATATGCTTGCTTATTGAAAAAAGTAATCAAATGCTTCCCTTACCATTTCTGAAAGATTTGAAATTACTTTTTAAAAGCAGGCAGGGAATAAATAAAACAGAAGAAAGGAAGTGGTTATGAAGAAAATAATGCTTGGTTTAATAATGGGAACCTTTTTATATACGCAGGTAATATAGAGATCTCTTAAGGATTTGGTGGCCCATCTCTTTCTTTATTCTTTTTTTAATGTTGATGAATTGAACCAAAGGCTTAAACAGAATAATACCGATGAATTGTCAAACACTCAGATATGCATAGGAGGTGGAGGAGCAGGAATAATTGGAAACGTTATGTTTGGTGGATGGGAAGCAGGAAGAAAGGAAACTATTGGCAATGATAGTGTCATAATTAATGTAGACCAGTATATCTGGATCCTGTAGATTTTGACGACCTCCTTAGGGGAAAGGGAGCAAGAAGAACAGCAAAAATATCCACAGGTGGGCTTTCCTTTGCTACTGGAATAGGATTTTTATTTTTGATTCCATTTAAAGAAAATGCTTATGTAGGTGTATCCAAATAAAAACAGGATATGTATTTTCTCCCCAAAGTACTACATGGAGTCTTGAGGATGGTGGAGCTCTTCAAAATACTCCAAAGATAAAACTCAATACGCCTTACTTCAGTTTTGGAATAATTTTTGGTGGAAAGGAAAATAAGTAAAGAAATAACATCCCCTGCCTGCTTTTAATGAAAAAGTAAGATTGACTTTTTTGAATTATATGGTATATTAATCCTACATGAAAAATACATATGGAATGCTTAAGGATTATCAGGATGCTCATGGTCATGCCTTTATGGATTTTCTAAAAACAAAAAAGGTTTTGGAGTAATTGAAAGGGATGACGGATATTTTGACATAGGAGAAGGACCAAAGGCCTATTTTTTAGAATATAAAGACTGAAAAAGAAGCAATGAAATATGTAAGGGGAAAGGTTCTTGATATAGGGTGTGGAGCAGGTAGACATGCATTATATCTCCAGAATAAAGGTTTTAATGTCTTGGGAATTGATATTTCACCTCTTGCAATAAAAACCTGTAAATTAAGGGGTTTAAAAAAAGCAAAGGCTCTTTCCATAACCCGGATAAGTTCAAAACTTGGAAAATTTGATACGATACTAATGCTTGGGAACAATTTCGGTCTTTTTGCAAATTTAAAAAGAGCAAGGTGGCTTCTTAACAGATTTTATAAAATAACAAGCGAACAAGGAAGGATAATAGCAGAAACAAGAGACCCTTACAAAACCAATAATCCAGACCATATTGCGTATCATCAATGGAATAGAAAAAGAGGTAGAATGCCTGGACAAGTAAGGATAAGAAGAATGAGATATAAAAAATATGTAACTCCTTGGTTTCTCTATCTTTTTGTTTCAAAAGAGGGATTGAAAGAACTTTTAAAGCCTACAAAGTGGTATGTTAATAAATTCATAGACGGAAAAGCAGGAATTTACGTAGCGATTATAGATAAAGAAAAAAAATTAAAGTAATACAGGAAATTATAATAAAACCCATAAGAATTGTACATTCGCCTTTTATCACCAGGAAAATATCAAAAAAGCAAATATTGATGAGATATACGGTGAAATTGAAATTTTTAAAGAATATGCAGAAGGATTAAAAGATATTGATGGTTTTCCCATATCATTGTAGTATTTTGGATGCACAAATCTCATTTCAAATCTCTTAAAGTAAGTCCTATCTATTTTCCTGAAATTCCAAGAGGAGTTTTTGCAACCAGACATCCTGATAGACCAAATCCTATAGGAATTACAGCTGTGGAACTTGTAGAAAGAAAAAATAATATTTTAAAGGTAAAAGGAATAGATATGCTTGATAAAACTCCTGTAATTGATATAAAACCCTATACCTTGGGCGATATAAAAGAATCTGTAATTACGGGATGGCTTGAAAAAAAAGCCAAAGACTTCACAAAGGATGTGGTATACTATTTTAAAAATCTTAGAAAGAAAAACGTTTTAAAAGTTATAGAAAGAGTCCGCAAAAGATTGAGAAAAAAGGATATAAAAAAAGTAGCACTTGCGTCAAAAACCGAGAACACCACGTTATTATTTGCCGAAAAGATACTCTCTGAATTTAAAAATATTAAAATTTACTGGGTTCATCGCCATTCCTCAATCTGCATAAAAAGAAAAAATATAGAAAAACTTAAAAAACTCGGGGTTGAAATTGTACATTATGTTTCTTGTGTATCTTTAACCCATCCTTTAAAAATATTGGGAGAAGGGTTTAAGAACGCGGTTGAAATCTCAATAGCACTTGCAGATAAAGGTAAAATGGAACCAAGAGAATACATAATCTCTATTGGAGGATCAGAAAAAGGAGTAGATACAGCAGTGGTGATAAAGACCGCTTTTTCGAAAGATATATTCTCTGTTCACGCTCAAAAAATGCCCGAAATAAGAGAAATTCTATGTATTCCTTTTAAAAAATAAAACCTACATTTTAAACTTGCAATTTTACCTGCCGAGTTTATCATTAATTATGTTTAAAAGAATAATACTTGTAAGACACGGAGAATCAGAAGGAAACAAAGAAGAACTGTTCAGAGGAAGAAAGGACTTTTGTTTAACGGAAAACGGAATCAAACAAGCAGAAAGAGTTGCTCAAGCTCTGTTGCGATTTGGATTTAAAACAGTCTATACAAGTCCTTTAAAAAGAGCTTTTGATACTGCAAAGATAATAGCAGATAGAAAAAAGGCAGAAGTAATTGTTGAGAAAGGATTTACAAACATATATCTCGCCGAATGGGAAGGTAGACCCAAAAAAGAGATAAAAGAAAAATATCCAGAGTTATGGAAAATATGGATAACCGAACCAGAAAAACTAAATTTAAAAGGAGCAGAAACCTTAGATGCGTTACAAAAAAGGGTTACACAAACGCTTTACCGAATAATTGAAGAAGAAGATAACGAAACTTTTGTAGTAGTTACTCATCGGGCTGTTTTAAAACCTATGATAGCAGGAATTCTTGGAATTAAGAAACCTTATTTCTGGAAGATACACATTGATACTGCTTCCTATAGTATAATTGAATACAGAAAGGATAGAGGATTTACCTTAACTCTCTTAAATCAGACAGAACATCTTGAAAATTTCGTTGTAGAAATTGTATGATACTTACTTTTATCTTTTACCTTTTTTTACAAGTTGACACAACTCAGATAACCATCTTCTACATATCCTCTCCGAATGGCCTTATAGATTACTGCCATTGTCCTGATGCTCCTTATGGAGGTCTTGCAAGAAGAAAAAAGGCAATAGAAGAACTCCAAAAAAAGCACCCTGCTTTACTTATATTTGATTCCGGGGATATCCTTTCTCCCTTTCCAAGAAAAGATAATGACATAAGATTTATAAATGAATATAAAAAAATACCCTTAGATGCAGTATGCCTTGGAGATCAAGACTTTATGTACGGTTTTGAATTTTTTGAAAAAAATCTAAAACCCTATCTGCCTTATGTATGTTTAAATGTTTTTTGGAATAACAAACCTCTTGTAACCCCTTATTTTATAAGAAATATAAAAAACAAAAAAATCCTCATCACAGGCCTTATTGCTCAGGATGCCTTTATGTTTATGGAAGAGGAAAAACTCAAAGATTTAGAAGTAAAAGACCCCTTAACAACATTAGAAAACCTTTTAAAAAAGGAAAGAAAAAATGTAGATTTATTCATTGTTATTTCTCATCTTGGGCCATCCCTCGAAAAGAAAATAGCAGAAAAAACTGAAGGAGTAGACATAATAATTAATGGACACATTCCAAAGATATACGATCCTCCATTGAAGATAAAAAATACACTGATATTAGGAGCAGGTGAGGATTCAAAAAGATTTGGAGTTATTAATTTATGGATTGCTAAAAAAATTGTAAAATTTGAAAATCAAATAATTCCTTTGGATGAAAAGTTTGGAAAAGAAGAAGTTAAAGTTAAAAATGAAAAAATAAAGATACAGGAAAAACTTTCTTCTGAAAAAAGGGGAATTCAAATTCTTCTTTTTTATTCCTCTGATTGCGAACACTGCAGATTTATTATAGAAGATTTCTTGCCAAAAATGGAAGAAAAATATCCTGGTAGATTTTATGTAAAGTTTTTTAACATTGACATACCTGATAACTATTTAAAGCTTGAAGAGCTTGAAGAGAAATATAAAGATACAGATAATGAAATTCCTGTAATCTTTATTAAAGGAAGGGTTCTCGGGGGAGAAAAAGAAATAGTTAAAAATTTTGAAAAAATAATAAAAGAAGAAGAGATTAAAAAAAGGGTAGTACATGAAGAGACAAAAGATACTGTACATTATAAAGTTGAAACAAAAGATACCTTTGAAATTGTCTATTTTTATACTTACGGATGCAAGGCATGTTCCAGAGCAGAGTATGTATTGAAAATTCTCAAATCCAAATATCCAATAAAACTTGAGAAATTTAACATACAGCATAAGAACAACATGGCACTTCTTGAAGCTTTCTGCGAAGTTTATAAAGTAGAGGAAAATAAAAGAGGGCTTACCCCCGCAATTTTTACCCCTTCTCATTATCTTCTCAAGGAAGATATACGACTTAAAACACTCCAGTATCTTCTTGAAAAAGAAAAAAAACATAAGATAAACTGGAACGTAATTTACAAAAAGAAAGAAATAGGAGAGAAAAAAATCATTGAGAGGTTCAAAAAAATAGGAATAATTCCTCTGATTCTTGCAGGATTAGTAGATGGAATAAATCCATGTGCCTTTGCTATTCTTCTGTTTTTTATAACGTATCTTTCAATAGTGGGAGTAACAAAAAGGAAATTAATTCTCGTTGCAATTCCATTTATATTTGCTGTGTTTTTGACATACTTTGTAATAGGAATAGGTCTATATAAAGCTGTAACTTTACTCTCCTTGTTAAGAATAATTTCAAAAATGATAATACTCCTTACTACCATAGGCCTTTTTATACTTGCAATTTTAAGTTTCAGAGATTACTATCTTTTTAAAAAGGGAAGAGAAAAAGAAATGAAATTAAAACTTTCTGATTCTCTTAGAAAGAAAATACATAAAATTATAAAGAACAAAACGACCCTTGGTGGGTTTGTTTTTGGAACATTTATTACAGGAATCTTTGTATCTGTTTTTGAATTCGTATGCACAGGTCAAGTTTACCTTCCTACCATTATATATGCAGCTCAACTACCTCAGACGAAAAGTGCCGGAGTATTTTATCTTTTTCTATATAATCTTGCTTTTGTATTTCCACTTGTGGTGGTTTTTACCCTTTCTTATTTAGGGGTTAGCGAAAAAAGTTTTCAGGCATTCCTTATAAAAAGGACAGGTCTTGTAAAAATCTTAACCGGTACTTTATTCCTAATCCTTGGGAGCATTTTTATACTTATTATTTTAGGAATCATATGAATTCAAAGATTTTTGATGTAATTGTTGTGGGAGCAGGACATGCAGGTATAGAAGCAGCTCACGCTTCTGCTAAACTGGGGGCAAAAACCTTACTTGTTACAATAAATATTGACCATATCGCTCAGATGTCATGTAATCCTGCAATTGGTGGACTTGGCAAAGGCCAACTTGTTAAAGAAATTGACGCCCTTGGAGGATTAATGGCAAAACTTGCAGACGTGACAGGAATTCAGTTTAGAAAGTTAAATACTTCAAAAGGCCCAGCTGTACAATCAACCAGAGTTCAGGCAGACAAAAGAAAATATAGATATACAGCAAGAAACATGCTTGAAAAAATAGAAAATTTAAGCTTATGGCAGGCAAGAATAGATAGAATAATAGTAAAAAACGGAAAGGCAAAAGGGGTTGTAACAGAATATGGAGAAGAAATATATGCAAAGGCGGTAATCATTGCCCCAGGAACATTTTTATCAGGATTAATACATATAGGGCTTAGAAGTTTTAAAGCAGGAAGACTTGGAGATCCTCCATCCTATGAACTGGCAAAAAATCTTTGTGAACTTGGATTTGAGCTTGGAAGATTCAAAACAGGTACTCCTCCAAGACTTGATGGAAGAACCATAGATTTTTCAAAAATGAGTCCTCAATATGGAGATGAACCTCCTCCCAGATTTTCGTTTTTTACAGATTTTAGAGTTAAGAATTATATGCCTTGTTACATCACCTATACCAATGAAAAAGTTCATGAGATAATAAGAAAGAACCTCGCCTATTCTCCTCTTTATACAGGTAAGATAAAAGGACGTGGAGTAAGATACTGTCCATCCATTGAAGATAAAATTGTAAAATTTGCAGAAAAGGATAAACACAGAGTTTTCATTGAACCTGAAGGTGTGGATACCTATGAGTATTACCCAAATGGAATATCTACATCCCTTCCCCTTGAGGTACAGGAAAAAATGTTATCTTTAATTCCTGGTCTTGAAAATGCAAAAATGATAAGACCGGGTTATGCCATAGAGCATGATTTTGTTCAACCTACTCAACTTTTACATACACTTGAAACAAAAGAAATTGAAAATCTTTATTTTGCAGGTCAAATAAATGGTACTACGGGATATGAGGAAGCAGCAGCTCAGGGAATAATTGCAGGAATAAATGCAGTCTTAAAAATAAAAGGTGGTAAAGAATTTATAATAGATAGAACCGAAGGATACATTGGAGTTTTAATAGATGATCTTGTGACAAAGGGAACCGATGAACCTTATAGAATGTTTACTTCAAGAGTAGAATATAGGTTGTTATTGCGAGAAGATAATGCTGTGTTCAGATTGTGTCCTAAGGCTTATGAAATAGGAATGTTATCCCCAGAGGAGTACGAAAGGGTAAAGAAAAAAAGAGAAGAAATTGAGACCCTTTTATCTTTTTTGAAAGAAACAAAAGTTTCAATGGAAAAAGCCAACGAAATACTTGCCAAAAAAAGGGAAGGGAAAGTATACCAAAAAATTTCCTTAGAAGAAATATTTAAAAGACCAAAAATAGAATGGGAAGATCTTGAAGAGATTGAAGAAAAATTGAAAAACATTCCTGAGGATGTAAAACAAAACGTAAGAGTAGAGATAAAATATAAAGGTTACATTGAAAGAAGTATAAGAGAAGCAGAAAAATTTAAGGAAACGGAAAACATAAAGATACCAGAAGATATTGACTACGATAAAATAGATGGGCTTTCTTTTGAAGTAAGAGAAAAACTTAAAAAAATAAAACCAAGATCGCTTGGACAAGCAGGAAGAATACCAGGTATAACACCTGTGGCAATAATGGCAATTTATAGATATTTAAAGAAAGACAAATAAGAAAAATATTGACTTTAATTTATACCTATGTATTATTTTTTATGTTCATCCCTTATAAAATTATAAAAGAGAAACGCGATGGGAAAATATTGTCAAAAGAAGAAATATACTTTATGGTACATGGATATACAAAAGGAGAAATTCCTGATTATCAATTCTCTGCATTTTTAATGGCAGTATTTTTTAAAGGAATGACTGATGATGAACTCTTTTTCTACACCAATGCAATAATAGAATCGGGGAAAAAATTTGATCTCTCAAAAATACCATTACCAAAGATTGATAAACATTCAACAGGAGGGGTAGGAGATAAGGTATCTTTGGTACTTGCTCCATTGGTGGCTTCATGTGGTGTATGTGTACCAATGGTATCAGGAAGAGCCCTTGGGCATACAGGGGGAACTCTTGACAAATTGGAATCAATTCCTGGATTTAAAACTTCTATGGATCACACAGAATTTTTAAAGTTGCTTCAAAAAACCGGTTTTGCAATAATAGGGCAAACTGAGGAACTGTGTCCTGCAGATAGAAAGATCTATGCCTTAAGAGATGTCACAGCAACTGTAGATTCAATTCCTCTAATCGCTGCATCTATTATGAGTAAAAAAATAGCAGAAGGAATAGAAGGACTTGTGCTTGATGTTAAAACAGGAAACGGAGCCTTTATGAAAAAAGAGAAAGATGCAGAAGAACTTGCCAAAAAAATGATTTCCATAGGGAAAAAGGCAGGGGTAAAAACGCTGGCACTGTTAACCGATATGTCAAAACCCTTGGGAAGGATGGTAGGAAATTCACTTGAAATTATTGAAGCAATAGAAACGTTGAAAGGCAATGGGCCTTCTGACTTAACAGAACTTGTACTTTCCCTTGCCGAAAAAATGCTTGAATTGGCAAAAATTAAGAATCCCCATAAACTACTTGAACAAAATATAAAAAATGGAAAAGCCCTGGAAAAATTAAAAGAGATGATAAAAAATCAGAACGGGAATCCAGGAGTAATTGATAATTACTCCTTACTTCCCTTAGCAAAGGAAATAACAGAAGTAAAGTCTCCCATGAATGGGTACATCTATGAAATGGATACCGAAAAAATAGGGATGCTTTTAGTGGAGCTTGGTGGTGGAAGAAAGAAAAAGGAAGACACAGTAGACCATGGAGTTGGATTTGAATTTTTAAAGAAAACAGGGGATAAAGTTAAAAAGGGTGAAACCATTGTAAAGATCTACGCAGATATAAAAAAAGCAAAAAGAATTGAGAAAGAACTTTTAAACACTATTAAAATAGAAACTTACTCTCCTCCAATTTCACCCCTTATTAAAAAAATCCTTCATTAATTTTAGTTTTTATCTTAATTACTTCCTTCCTATTCCTCGCTTTGTTTTCTTAAAAATGTTGGTATATCCAGATCATTTTCATCAAATTTTCTCTTTGCTTCAAAACTTTTCTTCATCCTCATAAATGCAGGAATTTCAAAACTGTCTCCTCCTGGCATGAGAGTCTCTATATTACTTGGTGGCTTTTTAGATACTTCTTCTATACCTGTTGCAATAACCGTAACTCTTATTTCTCCATCAGAAAAATTGTCCTCTGAAATACCATAAAGAATTAATGCATCTCTACTAACGGATTGCTGTATTATCTTTGCAGCATCTATTGCCTCATCAAGGGCCAGGTCTTCTCCACCTGAAATATTTATGAGAACTCCTTTTGCCCCTGTAATATCAAAGTCCTCTATTAAAGGTGAACTGATGGCCTTTTCTGCTGCATCCTTTGCTCTTGTGTCTCCCTTTGCCATTCCTATTCCAATAATCGCATTACCTCTGTAAGCCATTACTGATTTCACATCCGCAAAATCAAGATTTATGATGCCGGGTTTTGTAATTAAATCTGCTATTGCCTTTGTAGCGTTACATAATATATCATCTGCTATTTTAAACGCCATTTTTACTGGCGTCCCTTTAGGAGCCACTGAAAGAATTTTGTCATTTGGAATTACTATCAATGTATCCACATAATCTCTCAGCTCATTTATCCCTGCTTCAGCATTTCTTCTTCTTATACTCCCTTCTATTGAAAAGGGTTTTGTAACTACTGCAACAGTAAGTATTCCAAGGGTTTTAGCAACTTCTGCGATCACAGGGGATGCTCCTGTTCCTGTACCTCCTCCCTCACCTGCTGCAATGAAAATCATATCCAGTTCTGCAAGAATATCTTTTATTTGATCTATAGATTCTTCTGCTGCTTTTCTACCGATCTCTGGATCCCCTCCTGAACCAAGTCCTCTTGTTAAATTTGGACCTATCTGTATCTTATGTTCTGCCTTTGAACGTTCAAGAGCCTGCAGGTCAGTATTTACTGCAAAAAATCTTACATCGGTAAGGCCATTTTCTATCATATGGTTTATTGCATTACATCCTGCACCACCTACTCCAATAACTGCTATTTTAGGTTTATAAACATTTTCTCTTACTGGCTCAAACATTTGCACCTCCTTTTTAAAAGAACTCTTTAAACCATTTTTTCATTCTTTTAAGGATGGCATCAAACAGATTATTGCCACCCTCATTTACTTTTATAAAAGTAAGATTTTGCTTTTCTATTCCATATTTTGCAAGTCCAACTGCAGTAGAGAAAATGGGGTCCTCCACTATATCGGTAAGTCCCGAGATTGCACCTGGCTTTCCAACTTTTACTGGAAGATCAAATATCTCCTCTGCGAGCTGTTCTATGCCAGGAAGTCTTGCAGTACCACCGGTAAGAACTACCCCTGCTGCAAGAAGTTCTGGATCCCATACTTTCTTTACCTCTCTATACGCTATTGAAAGAATTTCCTCCACTCTTGGTTCTATTATAGAGGCGAGCATCTTCCTCGGTATTTTTCTTGGCTTTCTCCCCCCTACTCCTTTTATCTCTATCTCTGTATCATCCTCCTCCAGAAGTTTTGTCATTGCACATCCATATTTCTTTTTTATCTCTTCTGCCTCTTTTGGAGGAGTCCTTAATCCAAGTGCAATATCATTGGTAATATTCTCTCCTCCAAGCCCTATTACCTGGGTATGCCTTATAGAGCCATCTTTAAATATTGCTATATCTGTAGTTCCTCCTCCTATGTCTATTAAAAGCACTCCAAGGTCTTTTTCATCTGGCTCAAGAACTGCATAGGAAGATGCAAGGGGCTGTAACACCAGATCTTTAACCTTTAACCCTGCTCTTTCAACAGCTCTAAATATATTCTGGGCGGATGTAACGGCTCCGGTAACAATATGTACTTCTACTTCAAGCCTTCTTCCAAACATTCCTACAGGATCCTTTATTCCTGCATCACCATCTACTTTGAACTCTATAGGAATCACATGTATGATTTCTCTATCTAAGGATATGCTCACAGATTGTGCCTGTTCAATCACTCTTGCAACATCCTTTTTGGTTATTTCCCCTCCTGGTTTTTCAACTGTTACCATCGCTCTGTTATTCATACTTGAAATATGCCCTCCTGCAATTCCAACATAGCACGAATCTATTTTTGTCCCTATCATGTTTTGTGCTTCATCCACTGCCTTTTTGATTGAATTTACAGTTTTTTCAAGATTAACCACGGTCCCTCTCCTCATGCCTTGGGAAGGTGCAAGTCCTACTCCTGTGATTCTTGGCTGATTGTGTTCATCCACTTCTGCAATTACCACTGCAACCTTTGTTGTACCAAGGTCAAGTCCTACAACTCTACCTCTTTGCATTTCTACCTCCAGGATTTTTTACTATTATTACCTCCTCTACAAGTTTTATTTTAAATTTCTCAAAAACTCTTTTCTTAACAAACTCTATCAATTTTACTATATCATCATATGTAGCATTACCTGTATTTATTATAAAATTTGCATGTTTTGAAGATACCATTGCTCCTCCTATTCTTTCTTTTTTTAAACCTGCCTCCTCTATAAGCCTTCCTGCACTAATTGAAGTTGGATTTTTAAAAATACTTCCACAGGAAGGTTCTGTAGGATGTTTAAATTTTCTTTTAAGAATTATTCTTTTCATCATAAGATATGAAGTTACGATATCAACCCAGTTTGTTTTTTCAAAATTAAAATAAACCCTTGTAATAAAATCTGTACTTTTTATATCACTTCTTCTGTATTCAAACCTTAAATCATCATTACTTAAAATATTTATTTTTAATCTTTCAAAATCAAATACCTCAACTTTTTTAACCACCTCTCCTATACTTTTTCTAAAAGCCCCTGCATTACCTTTAACAGCTCCTCCTACAGTTCCTGGGATTCCTGCAAGAAATTCAAACCCTCTAACTCTTTTTCTCAATAACATACCAAGCATCTCAGAAATCAACGTTCCCGCTCCTGCTTCAAACTCTTCTTTATAAAATTTCACATAAGAAAAGTTCTTCCCTGGTTTAATCACAATACCATTAAATCGTGGGGGAAGAATCACATTTGTCCCTGCACCCAAAAAAAGATAGTTCAGTCTTTTTTTATTCAAAAACTTCGCTACAATTGAAATGTCCTCCATTCCTTCCACCTCCACAAAAACATCTGCAATACATGAAAGTCGCATACTATTATACATTTTCAAATCATAGAAATATTCTACTTTTCCTTTTAACACTTTTTCTATATTCTCTCTAAAATTTTTAATCCAATTTTCCATACATCACCTGCTCCAAGGGTTACAAAAACATCGTTTTCTCTAAGTTCATTCACAATCCTTGTAATCACATCTTCATGGGCTTCTTCATAGTAAACCTTTTCAGGAACTCCAAATTTTCTTACAGCATCGTATATTAATTTAGCAGAAACTCCTGGTATCGGAGGTTCACAGGCCGGATATATCTTGGTTATCACAAGATAGTCAGCATCAATAAATGCATCTCTAAACTCATTATGCAGATAATAAGTTCTTGTATATCTATGCGGTTGGAACAGAACAACCATCCTCCTTTTAGGAACTGCTTCTTTTATTGCCTTAAGCGTTACTTTTATCTCCGTGGGGTGATGTGCATAATCATCTATATAAAGGATTCCCTTCTTCTCCCCCTTCTTTTCCATCCTTCTTTTTACGCCTTTGAAACTTTTTAAAGCCTCCTTTATCACCTCAATTGAAACTCCTATCTCCTGGGCAACCGAGATTGCTGCAAGACTGTTTTCTATATTATGCTCTCCTGGAACCTGCAATTCAAATGTTTCCCTTTTCCCTTCCATCCTTACGGTAAATAAACTTCCCCAGTTTTTCTTTTCAACTGTCTCTACCTTTACATCTGCTTCCTCCCATATTCCATAGGTTACCTTTTTCCTCTTTACCATAGGTATTATCTCTCTTACCCCTGGGTTATCTGCGCATAATACAGCAACTCCATAAAATGGAGTTCTGTGAATAAATTCTATATATGCTTTTTTCAACTCATCAAAACTTTCATAATACTCAAGATGTTCAGGCTCTATATTTGTAATCACTGCGATGGTTGGAAAAAGCCTTAAAAAAGACCTATCACTTTCATCTGCCTCTGCAATAAGATAATTTCCATTCCCAAGCTTTGCATTTTTCCCTGTCTCCACAACTCTTCCCCCTATTACCACCGTGGGATCAAAACCAGCTTTTTCAAAGATTTCAGCTATCATAGAAGTTGTGGTAGTTTTTCCATGAGTCCCGGAAACTGCAACTGAATACCTCATCCTCATTAATTCTGCAAGCATCTCCGCCCTTGAAATCACAGGGATACCTTTTTCCTTTGCAGAAAGGATTTCTGGATTGTCCGGTGGAATTGCAGAGGAATACACCACTACATCTGCACCTTCAATATTTTTTTTCCGATGTTCATAGAATATTTTAACTCCCATTCTTTCAAGTTCTTTTGTTAATTCTGTTCTTACAATGTCAGAGCCGGTTATCTCAAAACCAAGTTCAGTAAGAATTCTTGCTATACCGCTCATTCCAATTCCACCTATTCCTATCATATGTATTTTTCTTACCTTTCCAAACATACTTCCACCTCTTTGATTATTTTTTCTGCAGCATTTTTCTTTATCAATCTTTCTGCATTTCTCTTTACTTTTCTGTAAAGGTGTTTATCCTTTAACAACCTTTCAATGATTTTAAATATATTTTCCAGCTCCTGCTCCTCAACGAGGAATCCTGCTTCCTTTCTCTCTACAAACTTCGCATTGTAATATTGGTGATTATCCACAGCATAAGGAAAAGGAACAAATATCGCAGGAATACCAAAACTTAATAACTCTGAAACCACCATTGCCCCTGCTCTTGCCACTGCTATTTTGGTTTTTTCGTATAACTTCCATGGTTCCTTTGTAAACTCAATTATTTTAAGATTTGCTGGCTTTTTCTCCTTCGGAAGTTCCCATTTTCCCTTTATTAAAATAATCTTTTCTTTCTTAAACCTACCTGCTATTTTAAAGGCTATCTCATTTAACTTTTTCGCTCCCTGACTTCCGCCAATTACAAGAATATACTTTGGATTTCTAACCCTACCTCTTTCAATCTCTTTTCTTAAGGGATTTCCATCAGATTTTTCTCCAAGTCCCCAGAATATTTTCTTTGTAAACCTTTTAAAAATCCTCACTGCCCTTCCTGGAATTACATTTTCTTCAAGGATAAACAAAGGAATTCTTTTAAATAGTGCAGCAGTAAAAACAGGAACCATTACATAACCTCCTGTACCAAACACAAAATCATATCGCTTATCAATGATCCTTGCAACTTTAATGCACTCTTTAATAAGATAAATCAAAGCAAAGATTTTTTGAATGTATCCTTTACCATAGAAAGCAGTAGGTTTCATACAGTAAAGTACCTCTCCCTCAATAAAAGTTTTTCCTCTTTCATCAGTTATAAATTCTATACTCCAGCCCTTTTCTCTCATCCTTTCACCTAAGGTAAGGGCTGGATACAGGTGTCCTCCGGTTCCACCCGTAACTATAACTCCTTTCATAAGCCACTCCTTTTGAGAGATTTAAAAGTATACCTGCTCCAAACATATTTGCAGTAATTGCAGACCCACCGAATGAAATGAAAGGGAGAGGAAGCCCTGTAGTTGGAAGTATCCCCAAAGTTACTCCAAAATGAACAAGAAAGTATACGAAAGGAGTTATTCCAAGCCCAACTGCAAGATACTTCGCAAAAAGGTCCTCATGTTTTTCTGCAAAAGAGATGGACTTCAACATATAAGTGAGAAATAATAAAGAAAGAACAAGTATTCCAACAAACCCCATTTCTTCGCCTATTACAGCAAGTATAAAATCATTATAAGGGAATGGAAGAAACATAAATTTCTGTTTACCCTCTCCTAATCCAACTCCAAACAACCCACCGGAACCAAAAGCGATTCTTGCTTGTTCTACCTGGTAACTTCCAGCCGTAAGTCCTGCTATTCTTTCCTTTGCATGGGGAAATATCAATACAAGTAAAGTAAACATTAGAATTCCTATAAAGAGGATTCCAATGATGTATCTTAATCTCACACCTGCAGCAAAAAATAAAAGAAATACAATAATTCCTATTACTCCTGCAGTACCAAGATTAGGTTGTAATGCTATAAGCAAAAGAACTATTCCTGAAATAATAAGGGGAGGCATAACGTACCTTTTAGGCTCATCAATGTACTCTGCTTTCTTTGCAAAAAAAGCGGAAAGATACATTACAAGAGCAATCTTCACAAATTCAGAAGGTTGAAGAGAAAAAGTAAATACTTTAATCCACCTTGTAGCCCCATATGCCTTTGAACCTGAAATAAATGTAATGAAAAGTGTAAAAATAGAAAGAACAACAAACACACCACCGAGCTTTTTCCATACACGATAATTCACAAGATATCCTATAAGAAATGCAATTGAAGCAAAACCTATCCTCACCAACTGATTTTTCAAAAAGTAAAACTCATCGTATCTTGGATTTTCAAGTACATAGTAGAAACTGGATGAAAAAACCATTACAACTCCAAGGCCTACAAGCAGAAGGACAATTGTTAAAAAACCATAATCAGGCTTATAACCTTCTTGTACTTTCTTTAAAAGCATCTCCTCTCTCCTCAAAATTTTGATACATGTCAAAACTTGCAAATCCTGGAGAGAAAAGCACTATATCTTCTCTCTCCGCTTTTCCATATGCTTTTTTTACAGCCTCATCCATGGTCTCCACAATGACAATATTCTTATACCCTTGTTTAACTAACTCATTGTATAGTTTTCTGCTATTTTCTCCAAAAAGAACCGCATATTTTGCATATTTCTTTATGCCTTCTATAACCGGTGTAATATCCAATCCTTTCTCCTTACCTCCAACAATTACAATTACTTTCTTAGAAAATGCTTGGATCGAAGCATAAAAGGCAGATGGATTTGTACACATTGAATTATTGTAGAATTTTACTGTATTTATCTCTCTTACAAATTCTAATCTATGGGGAAGTCCCCTAAAACTCTTTATTCCTTCTTTTATGTATTTATTGTCAATCCCTTCTATTTTAGAAGCGGTAATTACAGCAAGAGCATTATAAAAGTTATGTTTTCCCATTAAGATAATATCTTTTTTATCCATAACCTCCTCTCTTTTAAAAAAGATACTTTTTCCCCTTAGATGAGCACCACTTGTGAAATACTCTGCAGAAAACCAGTAGACTTTCGGAAGAATAGACTCTGGGTTCTTAATCACCTTTATCCTTGTAATCCTATCATCAAGATTAAGCACCGCTTTATCATCCTTGGTAGCATTTTTGAATAAGTCAAATTTTAATTTTATATACTCCTCTTTATTATGTCTATTGAAATGATCCTCTGTTATATTTAGAATTATCCCAACATCTGGCCTGAAGTTTTTTATTCCTTCTATTTGGAATGAAGAAACCTCTATAATGTAATACTCGTAATCTACATTGTCCAGCAATGCTTGAGAAAATGGTCTACCGGGTGAGAGGTTACCCCCTACGAATACTTTTTTACCCGCTTTTTTAAACACTTCTCCAAGCAATGCTGTAGTTGTTGATTTTCCATTTGTTCCTGTTACTGCTATTATTTTCCCTTTTATCCTTCTATAAACATACTCTATCTCATCAATTATCTCTGCTTTTTCTTTAAGTTCTTCTACCACCGGGTGTTTCCAAGAAATTCCAGGACTTTTTATCACAATCTCTGGAATTATTTCTCTATTGTAAACCAAAAATCCGTTCTGTTCAATCATTTTTCTCTTTTCCTGTGCATCATCATAGATAAAAACTTCAAAGCCATCTTTCCTTAAAACCTTTGATATAGAGCTTCCCACTCTCCCATATCCAATTACCACTGCCTTCATCTTATCTTTAAAGTTGAAAGGGCTATCAAGGCAAACAATATTCCTATTATCCAGAATCTAACTACTATTTTAGGTTCCTTCCATCCTTTAAGTTCAAAGTGATGATGTAGAGGGGCCATTTTAAACACTCTTTTTTTGTTAAAACATCTATATCCAACTATCTGTATGATTACAGATATAACTTCCATAACAAAAACTCCTCCTGCAATTCCAAGAAGAATTTCATGTTTTATTAATACCGCAGTGAGTCCAAGTAATCCTCCCAGAGGAAGAGAACCTGTATCGCCCATAAAAATAGTAGCAGGATAAGAATTATACCAAAGAAAACCAAGCCCTGCTCCTAAAGCTGCAGCATTTACAATTGCAAGTTCTCCTGCAGAGGAAATGTATATTATGTTTAAATAATCAGCTATCTTTGCGTGTCCTGTAACATAAGAAAGAGCAGTAAACGCTCCTGCAACAATAACTAATAAACCTGTGGCAAGGCCATCAAGGCCATCTGCGAAATTTACTGCATTTGCAGAACCTACTATAACAAAAATTACAAATGGAATATAAAAAATTCCCATATCCACAATCAAATTTTTGAAAAACAGAAAATTAGTAGAAGATCTTAGACTTGGTTGTTCAGGAAACAAATAAAGAATCACTGCTACTACTCCTGCAACTAAAAATTGCCCTAAAAACTTCCATCTTTTTGCAAGTCCTTTGTTATTCCTTTTTATCTTCATGTAATCATCCCAAAATCCAAGTATTCCCAGAGATATAATTACAAATAGAGAAAGCAGTACATTTCTGTTCGTTAAATCTGCAAATAAAAGAATTGATATGACCATTGAAAAAAGTATTAAAACCCCTCCCATAGATGGAATTCCTTTCTTTTCTCTTTTATGCCTTTCTGGAAGTTCCTCATAGATTTTTTCTCCTAAAGCAAGTTTTTTTATCTTTTTGATAAACCAAGGCCCAAATAGAAGTACAAGTATAATACTTAACGCAGCTGCATAAGCAGCTCTAAATGTTATATATCTAAAAAGATTAAATATTATACTTATCCTATGAAGCGGATACAGAAAATGATACAACATACCTCTCCTCCAATAGTTTTAAAAGTTTTTCAAACTCAAATTTTCTTGACGCTTTGAATAAAACAGCATCACCTTTTTTTAAATTTTTAACAAGAAAATCCACAGCCTCCTTTTCATTATGGAATTGTAATACACCATCTCGCTCAGGATAAAATCTTTCTGCATCCTTTACTACAACTACCACATCTACTTTTAACAGAGCATATTCAAGTACCTCTTGATGATACTTTCTGGACTCTTTACCCAATTCAAGCATGGGTCCCAGCACCAGAATTTTTCTTCCAGAAAATAAAGATAGATAATCAATTGCATTTTTTACAGAAATCGGATTGGCATTGTATGCATCGTTTATTACTATTATACCATTAACTTTTTTCACCTCAAGCCGCATCCCCTCTGTTTTAAGTTGCCCAAATCTCCTTTTTATCTCTTTTACAGGAATTTTAAAATATTTATCGAGTAGCGCAAAACATGCTCCCGCATTTATTACATTTCCTTTTCCTACAAGACTTATGTAAAATCTTTCCTTATTCACCAAAAACCATGAACCTTCAGGAGTCATTTTCTCTACCCTTATTACATACTCTGCTTCCTCTTCTCCAAAGGTTACTACTTTTAATCCCATTTTTCTTGCCTTCTCTTTAAGAAAGGGAGGTTTTGAATTTAAAAATATCGTTTTCTCCTTAAGGTATTTACCCATTTTTAGCTTTTCCTCTGCCACTGTCTCCTCGTTAAAAAGTCCTTCCAGATGTCCTGGACCAATATTTGTAATCAAACCTATATTGGGTTTAACTATTCGTGCAAGTTTTTCCATCTCTCCTCTCTGATTTATCCCCATTTCAATAATTGCAACCTCTGTATCCTTTTTTAAAGATAAAATTGAAAGTGGAACCCCTATAAGATTGTTATAACTTTTTGGACTCATTGCTGTATTATAAAATATTGAAAGAATTTCATACAGGATTTTTTTAGTTGTAGTTTTACCATTCGTACCTGTAACTCCTATTATCTTGGTTTTCAGTTTTTCTCTGTAATACAAAGCAATATTTCCAAGAGCCTCTATCGTATCCTCTACCCATACTATTTTATCTCCTTTGAGATTTTTATCGCTTACAACTGCAAGAGAAGCCCCCTTTTTTACCGCTTCATCTGCAAACATATTTCCATCGTGTTTCTCTCCTTTAATTGCAAAAAAAACCTCCCCTTTTTTTACGCTCCTTGAATCTGTTGATACTCCTTTAATAAGTTTATTTTCTATTCTTCCTTTTGGAATTGCCTTTATTATCTTCACTAATTCATCTACCCAAAGCATTTATTGCCTCCTCTGCTGTCCCTTTATCATCAAAGGGAATTTTATGGTCTCCTATTATTTGATACTTTTCATGCCCTTTCCCTGCTATCAATAATATATCATTTTCTGAGAGCATGGAAACTCCTTTAAAAATAGCTTCTCTCCTGTCAGGAATTACTTCATAACTTCCAAATACACCTTTAACAATATCTGCAATTATCTTCTCAGGATCCTCTGTTCTCGGATTGTCATTGGTAATTATCACATGATCAGAAAAAGACGAAGCCACTTTTCCCATCAAAGGCCTTTTCTTCCTATCTCTATCCCCTCCACATCCAAAAATTGTAATTATTCTCTTTTCTGCTACTTCACGAAGAGAAGAAAGAACATTTTTTAATGCATCAGGAGTATGGGCATAGTCTATGATAATCCATGCATTGTTGTTTGTCTTTATCTTTTCGGTTCTTCCCTCTACTCTTTTGATTTTTTCTATCCCCTTTACTATTTTTTCCTCATCAAAACCAAAACCAATACCTGTTGCAAAGGCTGCCGCAATGTTATATACATTGTGTTTTCCTATCAATTCACTTTCAAATTCAATTTTTTTGTTTCTATATAATATTTCCCCTCTTATTCCTTCAAGATCCGATTTTACAAGCCTTACTATAATATCTGCCTTCTTTTTCATTCCATAAGTTATTATTTCAACAGATGTATTTTCATAAAATAGAGGAAACTTTTTATCATCAGCAGGTAGCACAGCAAATCCTTTCTTAAGACCTTGAAAAAGCTTGAGTTTAACCTTTACATATTCATGTAAAGTCTTATGAAAATCAAGATGATCGTGCCCTATATTGGTAAGCACTGCTGCTTCAAAATCTATTCCGTAAACTCTATTAAGAGCAAGAGCATGCGAAGAAACCTCCATAACACAGTATTCTGCTTTGTTCTCCACCATCTTTGAAAACATAAAGGCAAGTTCAGGACTTTCAGGGGTTGTATGTTCAGGAAATTCTATCCATTCTTTTCCATCAAAATATTTTATAGTGCCTATAAGTCCTGATTTTTTACCCTGTTCTTCTATTATAGCTTTTATAAGATAAGACGTTGTCGTTTTTCCATTTGTGCCTGTTATTCCAATAATTTTTAATCTTTTTTCAGGATGAGAAAAAAACTTTAAAGAAATCTGAGCAAGAAATTTTCTTGGGTCTTGGGTTACAACCAATGGAATCCGAATATCTATAGGAGCATCTGCTGCAATCGCAGCTGCATTTTTTTCTGCTGCAGAGTAGATAAATTTCTTTCCATCTGTTTTTGTACCAGGAAGTGCAACAAACATAAATCCTCGTTTTACTTTTCTTGAATCATAGGTTATTCCTTTTATTTCTACATCTATTGGATTTAAGATATCAAGGTAATCTGCTTCATTCAACAGTTCATACAACTTCATCTCAGTACCAGTTCGTGATAAAAAGGAAGGTTTATCAACCTTTCTGCCATCCTTTTAAATACCGGTGCTGCAACTGTTCCAGCATAGGAAGGAGGAGTCGGTTCATCTATGGAAATACCTATTATCACCTCAGGATTTTCCTTGGGAAAGAATCCCACAAAACTTGTAATTATTTTTGAATCCGAATAACCCTCCCCAGGTATAGGTTTCTGAGCAGTCCCTGTCTTTCCACATATCTCCACACCTTCTATCTTTGCATTTTTCCCTGTACCTCTTTCAACAACCTGATAAAGAATTTCTTTCATTATTTCTGCTGTCCTCCTTGAAAAAACTCTCTTGAGAGGAGATGGTTTTCCTTTAAATAAAACCTTACCATCCCTTGTTTTTATCTCTTTTACAAGCCATGGTTCCACAATCCTTCCATCATTTGCAAATACAGAATAAAGTTTTACAAGTTGCAAAAGAGTAAGAGAAATTCCTTGACCAAAGGCATTATTTGTAAGCCTTAAAGGAGTTATTTTATTAGGAGGAGAAATATATCCCTTTGCCTCCCCCGGCACTGCAATTCCTGTTAAACTGCCTATTCCTACAAGTTTTGCATATTTATAGAATCTCTCTGCTCCTGCTCTTAAAGCAAGCTTTGCAACTCCTATGTTTGAGGATTTCACAAATACATCTATAAAACTAAATCCGTTCTTTGGATGCACGTCATGGATTTTTCTTTTCTGTACAATAAGGTATCTTCCTGTAGGTATATATTCATCCACCACTGCAAGATTTTCCTCTATGCATATGGCTCCTACAAGAGGTTTTAATACTGATCCAGGCTCAAACTCATCTGTAACACAAGAGAGTTTCCATGAATCCTTTGCATATCTATAAAACTTTGATGGCTTAAAATCAGGGTAATCAACCATAGCAAGAATCTCCCCTGTTTTTGGATTCATCACCACACAACATGCCTTCTTAGCATTCCACTCCTTAACCGCTTTTTTTAATTCTTCATATACTATCCTTTGAATATCAAGATCAATCGTCAACACGATATCCTTTCCATCCTCTGCAGGTTTCACGGGATAGGATGGATATGGATACTCCCTTCCAAAAGGATCCTTCTGCAATAAAGCCCATCCTTTTTTACCTGCAAGTAACGTGTCAAACATAAATTCAATTCCTGAAAGTCCTTTATGCTCACTTCCTACAAACCCTACAAGACTTGCTGTAATTTCCTCCCAGGGATAAATTCTTCTCTTCTCATCAACCACTCCAATAGCATTGGATAGAAGATTTTTCTTTAAATCTTTCTTTAACTCAACTGCTTTTACATAATCCACCTTTCTCTTAAACCAGAAAAATTTTTTATGCTTTAAAATCCTTTTTAATATACTTTCCTTTGTTCCAAAACCATGCACGGCAAGTAATGAACAGGCCTTATAGGGATTTTTAATGTATTGAGGAAGGATGTATATAGAGGCTGCTCTTTCATCCACCACAAGAGGATTACCTTTTCTATCAAATATTTTTCCCCTTTCAGGAAGAAGTTCTATTTTAACTCTGTGTTGAAGCATTGCTTTCTTTACATATTTCTTACCCAGGACTACCTGCAGATAAAAAGCATATCCTAAGGTCCCCACACACATTAGAATAAGAGTGGATTTAATTATCTTTATTCTCATTTTCCTCCCAAGGATAAACCATACCCAGTTTTCTTGCTTTCTTCTCTATCTCAGTAAAAAGCATCTCTTTTGCAAGCTCTATCTTCAACTCTTCAAGTTCTTGCTTAAGAATCTCAAGTTTCTTTTCATACTCCTTTACTCTTCTATATATTTCTATGTTTTTGCTTCTTTCATATACATGCAAAAAGAGAAGAAATATTACCACAAAAACGACAAAAATCTTTTTCATATCCTCTCCAACACTCTGAGTTTTGCACTTCTTGCCCTTGGATTTTCCTCAATCTCGCTATCTTCAGGTACTACAGGCTTTTTAGTGATTATTTTACCTATACCTTTCTTTTCAAACTCTTTGAATATTCTTTTAATTATTCTGTCCTCTATAGAATGATAGGTTATAGTGCATATTCTTCCGCCTTTTTCAAGCACCTCAAAAGCCTCTCTCACTCCCTTCTCAATGTTTTCTAACTCATTGTTAACAACAATTCTTAGAGCTTGAAAAACTCTTCTCAAAGACTTTCTCAGATATTTCTTAGGTACCGCTTTCCTTACACATTCTACAAGGTCTTTTGTAGTATGTATTGAATCCTTATAAAATCCTATGATCTTTGCTATCTTCTTTGCATGCGGATCCTCTCCATAAATCTTTATTATCCTTGCGATTTCTTTTTCATTCTTTTCTTTTATAATAGATAAAGCATTCTTCTTTAAATCTCTTGACATCCTCATATCAAGAGGACCTTCCTCATCGTAACTGAAGCCCCTAAGAGGGTTCTTAACCTGAAAATAAGAAACGCCAAAATCAAATAAAATTCCCCATACTTTATCTAAACCTGCTTCTTTCACAATTTCCTTAATATAGACAAAATTTTTACAAAAATATTTTATATTACCATTACCCAAAATTCTTTTTGCATACTCTATTGCATATTCATCCCAATCTATTCCAATTATGACAACCTCCTTTTCTTTTTTCAAAATTTCCTTTACATGTCCTCCCCCTCCAAGAGTAGCATCAATTATTACCTTTCCCTTCACAGGTCTTAAGTATTCAACCACCCTATCTTTTAACACAGGTACATGAAAAACTATCATCTTCTCATATAGTTTTCAAGATTTTCAGCATCCTCTTCAGCATATTCTTCAGACTCCTTCATAAACTCCTCAAACTTCTTAGGATTCCATATCTCAAAATAATTAACAACCCCTATAATGATTACCTCGTCTTCAATCTCTGCATATTCCCTCAAAACCCGTGGAAGAATTATTCTTCCTTGTCCATCCATTTCTACCTCTGTTGCAAACCCTGCCCTTCTTCTTAAAAACCTTCTTGCAGGCCTCTTTGAATACGAGAGAGACAATAACACCTTTTCCTCAAATTCCTCCCATTCAGACACAGGATGTACCTCTATCTCCCCATCATATCCCTTGGTAAGCACCAAAACACCATCCTCAGGCAATAACATCTTCCTAAAAGACGAAGGTATAGCAACCCTGCCTTTATGGTCAACGGTATGCCTATATATTCCTCTGAATTTTAAGTTCTTCCCCACTTTTCACCACCTTTCACCACAAAAAATAATACGCTTTATTATGAGAATGTCAAGTTAATCGTTGTAAACCTTTATCCATTTTCTGGAAAATAAGTTAAATTATTTTGTAACTTGCGAATAAATTTTTATGTTATTCTTGGTTTAAAAATGAAGTAAAATTTATTATAAAAGCTCTATCCTGTAACTTTTTTAATTAGATCTTCATATTCCTTTTGGATCTTATAGATCAATGGAGAAATAAGAAGTTTCACATCGTTTATCTTCTTAACAGGCAGCACATCATAGGTGGTGCCACATAAAAAGGCTCCATCTGCATTATTTATTTCGCTTACTCTTATCCTTTTTTCAATAAATCTAATTTTCAGTTTTTCACATATATTTTTTATCTTTTCTCTTGTGATTGAAGGTAGAATATGGTTATCTGCTGGATGAGTATAGAGTGCGTTTTTCTTTATGAGAAAGAAGGAGGAAGAAGTGCTTTCTGTAATTACTCCATTTTTTACAAAAAGTGCATCAAAATACCCTTTTTTTCTTGCCTGTATTTTTGCAAGTACATTTGCAAGAAGCATAGTGGTTTTTATATCACACCTTGCCCACCTTGTATCTTCAACGGTTAATAAAGAAACCCCTTTTTTAAAAAGATTACACGGAAGAGGTGTAAATTTTCTTGCTATTAATACAAAGGTGGGTTTTGTATCTCTGCTTGGAAGATGGCTTCGTGGTTCTGCTCCTCTTGTTATCTGCAAGTAGATTTCTGCTTCAGGTTCGTCCAATTTTTCAATAGATTTTTTTATTATTTCTTTAATTTCTCTTTGTGTATAAGGCATTCTGATTCCAAGTTCTTTTAAATTTCTTTTAAGTCTTCTCAAATGTTCGTTTAAAAAGTATGGTTTTTTATTTTTCGTTCTTATAACTTCATATACCGCATCTGCAAATAAAAATCCTCTATCCTCGGCTGATATAAAAGGTTTATCTGTAAATTTTCCATTTAAAAAAAATATCCTTCTTGTAGCCTCTTTACCACTTTGCATTACTGCATTTTCCATGTTGCAGAACTTAGCCATACAAAATTATACAAAATTTTTGAAAAACTGCAAGGTAAAAATGGTTGCTTTTTCGCAGAACATAGGTAAAATTATCTATGGAAAGACCTGTAGTTTTAACAATTGCTGGAAGTGACTCAGGAGGAGGTGCAGGAATACAGGCAGATTTAAAAACGTTCACAGTACTTGGAGTATACGGAACATCGGTTATAACCTCCGTAACAGCTCAAAATACAGAAAAAATAACAGGTATTTTTGATATCCCTGCCTGGTTTGTTGAACTTCAGTTACATACAGTACTATCGGATATAAAAGTCTCTGCTGTGAAAATAGGAATGCTTTCTTTAAAGGAAACTGTGGAGGTGGTGGTAAAAACTCTTAGAAAATTTGAGATAGAGAAAATAATTTTAGATCCTGTGATGGTCTCTAAAACAGGTGTAAGACTTTTAAAAAAGGATGCAGAAGAGTTATTGAAAAAAATGCTTCTACCTTTATCGTGGCTTGTAACTCCCAACATACCTGAAGCAGAAATAATTTCAGGAATAAAAATAGAAAACATAGAAGATATGAAAAAATCTGCACAAATAATATATGAAATGGGTGCCAAAAATGTGTTAATAAAAGGAGGGCATTTAAAAGAAACAGCAGATGATATTCTATACGATGGAAATGAATTTATCCTATTTAAACAAAAGAAAATAGAGACACCTTCACCTCATGGTACAGGATGTACCTATGCCTCTGCAATCACTTCTTTCATAGCCCATGGATATAATTTGAAAAACGCAATAGAACATGCCAAAACCTTTATAACTCACACAATAAAAAATTCCTTTAGACTTGGAAAGGGATTTAAAACTGTAGATCAACTATGGAAAATTGCTTTTTAAGTTTAAATTAATCATTTTTGAATTTTTTCCATCTTTCAAGTATATCTTTTATCTTTAAACAAAGGAAATCAATAACTTTTTCCCTATATTCATCTATTCTCTGTGGTTCAAACTTACCTTCACCGCTTTCATAATGAATTTGAGGTTCTGGAAATGGATATATATTTATCCCTTTAACATACATTAAACCATTTTCTCTTTTCCATGTTTTGGGATCATACTCTATCAATCCTGATACCATAGCAAGTTCATCTGCTCCTGCATGCCCCGTGTAAGTTCCGAAAAACTGTTTTGAAATTTCCTCTACAGCTATCCACCAGTTCACAACTGCGGTAAAGAGAGCTTCTCTACGCCACAACAAAGATGCAACATCTTTTAACTCATTTATCTGCCCTCCATGCCCATTTATTATGAATAGATACTTAATTCCCGACCTTTTAAGAGAAATCCCTATATTCTCAATGTAGCCTTTAAAAACATCCGGTGAAATTCTAACAGCACCAGGATATCCATAAAGAGAGGAAGTAATACCATAGTAAACACATGGAAGTTTAACTCCTTCAAGTTTTTTAGCAAGTTGAAGTGCTATATAATCAGGAATTAAAGCATCGGTTCCTAAGGGACCATCTGAATGTGGTTCCAAAGTCCCGACCGGAAGAAAAAAGGGATTATTCCTTAACTTTTTAATATCTTTATGGTTAAGTTTTTCATAAAACATAAAGTAATACTACACAAGAAGTTGGAAAAGTCAAAAAATTATAAAAAAGAGCATAAAACTCACACCAAAACAGTAAAAAGAAAAAAGCCATAATCTTTTCGTGATCACTGCTTTTTTAAGTAAAAAGAGAGCAAAAACTCCTGCAATAAAGGATATTACTACTGCTGTAATAGCTTTGCAAATACCTATACTTTCTATATCTTTTATTTCAAGCAATGTTGCACCCAGGATAGCAGGAATTGAAAGTAAAAATGAAAAATCAAAAGCCTCTTCTCTTTTTACCTTACTGAAAATACCTGCAGATATTATAATTCCTGATCTTGAAACCCCAGGAATAATAGCAAAGGCTTGACCTATTCCCATTACAATAGCCGAAAAAATATCAACATTTTTCTTACTATTTCTAAAAAACTTCGTAATAAAAAGGACAACTCCTGTGAATAAGAAGAAAAATGGAATGAAATGTATATTTTCAAACACTTTTTTTATATCTTCTTTTAAAAAAATACCTACAATTCCAGCAGGAATTGAAGCCACTATGATAAAAATGAAATATTTAATTTCGGTAACCTCTCCCTTTAAAACCCCTTTTACCAGATTTACAATCTTTTTTCTAAAGAAGAAAAGAACTGCCAAAAGAGTTCCAAAGTGCATCAAAACTGTATAGGAAATTCGCTCCTCTATTCCCAAAAAATGTTCAAAAACAACAAGATGACCTGAACTTGATACAGGAAGGAACTCTGTAATTCCTTGAATAATTGCAAGGATTATAATCTCTATCATACCAGCAATAATACTCCAAGTCCTGGAATCATGAGGAATTTCATACACCTTTCTACTTTTGATGCAAAATTCAGTTTAAACAACATCAAAAGAATTAAAACAAAAAAAGGCACATCAACAAAAAATATAACACTTACAAGATAATGAGTACTGAAGTATCCTTTTATCCAGGGTAAAAAAGTACTAAGTATGAAAAAAAGTCCTGTAAAAAAAGAGAATATAACTGACTTTCTTTTACCAATAACTATGGGAAGTGTTTTCATCCCGAGTCTTTTATCCCCTTCTATATCCTCCACATCCTTTATTATCTCCCTTGTTAAGTGAAAGAAGAATACCATAGAAGCAGGAAATATAAATAGTTTTAACTTACCGTGGTAACCTGCAACGAACAAAAATATGGATGCAGAAACAAAGGATACTGTAATATTGCCTATTAAAGGCATCCTCTTTAAAAAAGCACTATAAAAAAATAAAAGCAATGAAACCGTGAGGGTGATAAAAAAAACAATTTTATTTATAAAATAGGATATACCAATCCCTATAACAAAAAGTAGCGTAGAGTAAAGTAAGGCTTTCTTTTTAGAAATCTTCCCGCATACAATAGGCCTCTTGGGATGTTCAATCCTATCGGTTTCAACATCAAAGAAATCATTTATCACATTACCTGCAGCAGTAATAAATATCACCACAACAGCTCCCAGTATATCCTTGAACAGAAATACCTCTGATGAAAGATAAAGGGCAACCGAAAAAGATAATAAAGCAATCAAAAGGTTCAAAGGCCTTGTAATAACCAGGTAATGCATCAAAATCTCAGTATTGAGCTAAAGTTTATTAAAAACTCTCTCTGTGTTAAGCCTAACTCATGGTCTTTGTTGGAAGTGTTTTTAAATCCAATTTCTATTTTCTGATACAATGGTCCTACAAAAAATATAACTCCTGTATTAAATTCAAAAGAAATCTCAACAACTCCTGAAGGAAAAGGTGGAAACATATCACCTTTTTCTTCACTATAATCTTTCCATACCGTTCCTTCTCCCTTCCTTTTAAACTCTCCTCTGATAAAAAATCTGTTATGGGGGCTTATCAAAGGAACTTCTACCTGTGTTGAGAAAATATCTCCATCTGGACCAAGAAAATGTCCAAGAATTTTACCTCTTATTGTATAATTATTTTCATCAAACCTTTGTGCATAAACCCATTTCTGTATGACAGTGTATTCAACTCTTAATGAAGTGTTACCAAATTCAGTAATAAAAACACCAAAAGTAGCCCCCAACTTATCTGGACTATCTCTTTCATAGGAAAAATCATCTATCAATAACTCAGAATAAATTCTATTTTTTAAAAAATAGTACGAAAAATCTGCACTCCAAAGAATATTATGATCTTCTCTATTGTTCCATTGAAAAAGATAATAAAATCCAATAGGATTTAAATAGATAGGGAAAAAGTATTTGGAAAATACAACAGCCTCAGAAAAACCGATTTCTAAATTATTTTTTAAATATTCAAACCTATGCATAGATATGTACCTATTCTTTTCTAAATAACCTACAATATGGTAAAAACTGAATTTTTTTAAAATATAAATACTGTATCCAATATGATCAAGCCCTACGGGAGATGAAAGAAAAAGTCCATCTCTCCAAAAATGTCCAAAGGAAATTCTTGCCCTTCCCGCAAAAATATTAATCCAAGAAAAACCCATCCTTAAAAGAGCCTCTGGAATTTCAGCTATAACTTTTTCTTTCCAAGGTTTTCCATCAAAAGATAAAGTATCAAATCCTGAAAAAACATTTACCCTGTGTAATGCTGTATACTCCAAATTCTTTATTTTGCCGTATATTAAAAAATTACCCCTCCATAGAAAAGAATCAGGAGAAAAAATAACTCCAGGATAAAATTTCACCTCTATTTCCTTAGGATCCTTAAAGTATCTATCAAGATATTGAATATAAAATTTTTCTCTTTCAGATAATATCTTCTTTTTAATATTTAATACTGAAAAAGCATATGGAGACATGGAAGGAACTCTTATAACTCTTCGTGCATCAAGATAATCAAGCATCTCAACAAAGTCACAATCAGGGGGTATAATGTTCAATAGAAAAAGCAAAACCATCAAAATTCGTTTAAAAATCTTAGATGTATTTTTGCCCTATTCAAAACCCCTTCAGGAATTCCGACCGAAAGTTTAACTTTAAACTCTTCATTCTCAAGCACCATTCCTACACCATAAGAGTAAATAAAATTAGAAAGTTCAATAAGCCCAAAGTCATAGAATAAAAATAAAATTTTAAAAAGGAAAATCTCATTTCTCTGCCAGTACACACTTCGGGAAGTAAATTCATTTTCATAATACCCTCTAACTGAGGATGCACCGCCTGTTTTTACAAGTTCTATTGAGTCTATCCTATCTGCTTTTATATTTTTAAACATATACTCTATATTTAACTTTTTATAATCTATGGTACCGTAAAAGGACACACTATAAAACTCATAACCACTATTTAACACTACATTAAACAACCTGCTCTCCATCCCTCCTTCAATCAATCTTCTTGTAAACTGTATCTTCGGCGTCTTTAAAATTCTTGTTCGCGTTCCCCAAAACACCAAAACTTTTTGTGTAAAAGGGTATTTGACTCCAATTCCTGTCTCAAAAACCATTGAAGTAGTATCTTGGGAGGTAAAGGAGACATCACCGTATATAATTAAAGGAAGACCTAAAAACCATCCTGTTTCTACTCTTGAAAAGTACTTCTGATATTGTTGAGGTAGTGAAACCCATGAAAGATTCAACTTCTCTCTACATCCTAAAAAATTATCAAGTACTGCATTTACCGTTCCCACAGGTCTTTCTTGCCAAGAAAAAATTCCATTTATCAAATTACTTCTTTTCTCTTCTGCTTCAAACTGAATGATATACCCTGCTTTATCTTTTAACAAACTAAAAGAGTTCACTTCTATTCCTGCTTTTTTCAAATACTTTATGTATCTTTCCCGTACTGTATCTGAATACACAAAAGGAGAAAAAGAAATAATTTTTTTTAAAATAGAACAGGAAGTATATACATTTCCATGAAATTTAATATCTTTCACATAGACTTTTTCATGAGGAAATATTCGCAGATAAAGAAGAGAATCATCTATCCCGTCTATTTTTATTTCACAAAAGGGATATCCTTTGTTGGAATAATCTTCTAAAATCAACTCTATATTTGAAAAAGATTCCATAGGAATCTGTAAAAAAGAACACAGAGGTATCAAGATAAAAATAAGTATGGCTTCCATTGTGGAGGAGGATTGGTAATGGAACGGAGGACAAAAGTAAAATAATGGGGTTTCTTAGGTTTCTTAAGTAACTTCATTCCTGCCTGAGCAGGAGTTCTGTTCCCCTTCTTAGCATTGCACTCCTCACAGGCACATACCAAATTTTCCCACGTATCTTTCCCCCCTTTTTCTTTTGGTATCACATGGTCTATTGTCATCCTCTGTTTCTGCTTTCCACAGTATTGACATGTGTAGTTATCTCTTCTCATAATGTTTGCCTTTGTTAATGGAACATCTCTTCGTTGTATTTTGACATAGTAATTTAGTCTTAAAACTGAAGGTAAAGGGATGGAGGTGGAGACAGATCTCACTATAACTTCATCTTCTTTCTCTATTATCTCTGCCTTTCCTAAAAATATAAGAGTAATAGCACGCTTAGCATGACATATAGTTAATGGCTCATAACTCTGATTAAGAACAAGAACCTTTTTGTTTAGGATGTTATCTTCCTCCTTGTATAAATATCTCTTTTTCACATCTCATTTTCAATTTGGTGAGATACTCTATCCTCTTATTTGCATAAGAAGAAAAATTAGGATCTCCTTTTATTTTTGAAAAATAAGATATTCCAAGTTCACAATACCTTTTTGCTTCTCTCCATTTTTTTGCTTTAGCAGCTCTTACTGCTTTGTGTGTATACAGTTCTCCATAAAGGGCAAAGGCAGGAAAATAATCTTCCTGCAATTTGAGAATTTTCTTAAGTTCACTCTCTGCCTTTGCAAGATTTTTCACAGTAATATAGTAATCTGCCAAATGCAATCTCACAGCGGGATCATCGGGCTTGGTCTGAACAGCCTTCACATAATATTCCCTTGCTTTTCTGAATTTCTTTATCTTCATGTACATATCACCCAGTTTAACCATCACATCTGTATCGTCTGGCTTCTTGGAAAGTATGTAACTGTAATGTTCTTCTGCTTTTTTATACTGCTTAAGTTCCACATATATATCTGCTATCTTCTCCCTTGCAATAAAATCTTCAGGATACTTTTCTATTATGGGAAGAAGATTCTTCAGAGCTTCTTTATACCTTTTCTGTTTAAGCAAAAAATCTGCATAGTGATTTCTTAAAGCAAGATTACTTGGATTAGTAGCAATTCCGCTTTTATATACAGAATCTGCCTTTTCCTTTTCATTCATTCTTTCATAGGCATTTGCTATTCCAAGATAAAAATCTGCCTCTGTAGAATCGTATTTCAGTCCTTCATAATAGACTACAAGGGCACTGTCATATTTACCCATCGCTAAGTAAACTCCGCCAAGTCCAAGATATCCTTTTATACTATCAGGATATAGTTTTATTGCCTTTTCATACAACTCTTTTGCATTTGTTATATCTCTTAAATCCTGATAAGTCCTTGCAGCACCTATAATTGCACTATATAGAGTAGAGTCTATCTTCAATGCCTCCAAGAAATTCTCCAGGGCTTTATCGTATCTTTTCTTTTTATAATAATCCACTGCAATACTTACATATTGTAAAGCCTCGGAGATCTTCAAAGTGTCTGTAGATGTAAGCACTTTCTTCTCAACCGTAGTACTAGGAGCGCATAGTTCGTTAGTTGCAAAAAACACAACAGTTAAAATTATAAATGCTATTTTTTTCATATTCTTCACCTCCATTTATCAAATTATCAAACTCTTTAATGGAGCCGACGGGACTTGAACCCGTGACCTCCGCGCTGCCAGCGCGGCGCTCTCCCAACTGAGCTACGGCCCCTTATTTTAAATTTTATTTACGCTTGTAAAAAAGTCAAATTACTATCGTTAGAAACCATTAATTTTTTATCAAGAAAAAATTAATACCTTTCTTCCACTGATATTGTAAGAATTGTATCGCCCTTTTTTATTTTATCTACTATCTCCATACCATAATCCACTTCACCTATTACAGTGTATTTTCCATCAAGTTGAGGCATATCTTTTTTACATATAAAAAATTGACATGAATTGGTATTGGGCTTTCCAAAATTTGCCATTGAGACGGTGCCTCTTTTATGATGTAATTTCTTTCCTTCTTTATCATCTGCAACTATATACCCTGCGGTACCTGTTCCATCTCCTCGTGGGTCTCCTCCTTGAACTATATTATCGGTAACAAGATGGAAGGTAAGACCATTGTAAAAACCTTTTTTGGCAAGTTTTGTAATATTTTTAACATTTATGGGAGATTTATCTTTATATAGTTTAATTCCAAAAACTCCTCTTCCTTTTACCTGAACAAGCATGTATATTTCTTTTGGTTCTTTGGGTTTTGAAGAACAAGAAAGAACCAAAAGGAGAGTTATCAAAAGCTTTAAAAATTTCATAGAACCTCCTTTTTTTTGAATTTTGCTCTTAAAATTTTATCTGTGTATTTATCATTGTCAAGAAATACTTTTATATTTTCTCATATTAACTTTTTCCAATGGAAAATAATTAACCTCTCAAATATAAATTTATTGACTTTTTTAAATATAAGCGTAAATTTATTAAAGACCTGGAAAACAAAAAGGAGGCAGGAATGATAAAAACTCTTGATGAAATTGTATCGCTTGTAAAATCAAAACCAAAAATGAGACTTGCAGTAGCATGTGGTGAGGACCCCCATACAATTGAAGCAGTAGCAAGGGGTGTAAAGGAAGATATGATAAATGTAACAATGGTGGGAAATAAGTCTCATATTGAACAGGTAGCAAAGGAATACTCCATTGACCCTTCAATTTTTGATATAATTGATGAACCTGATAAGATAAAGGCAACCAAAAAAGCAGTATCTCTGGTTAGGGAAGGAAAGGCTGATTTTCTGATGAAAGGACTTGTGGATACCGCAATATATATGCGAGCAATCCTTGATAAGGAAGAGGGACTTTTACCTGAAGGAAGAATTCTTTCCCATATCACTGTTTTACAGGTTCCCACATATCACAAACTTCTTATAGGAATAGATGTAGCGGTAATAATTGCTCCAACCCTTGAACAAAAAATAACAATGATCAACTATGCTGTAGAAGTAGCACACATTTTGGGAATAGAAACACCCAAGGTAGCAGTCCTTGCTGCAGTAGAGAAAGTTAATCCTAAAATGCCTGCAACACTGGAGGCCGCTATCCTCTCCCAGATGCAGAAAAGAGGGCAAATAAAAGGATGTATAGTGGACGGCCCACTTGCCCTTGACCTTGCAGTATCTGAAGAAAGTAAAAAGATCAAAGGAGTCGTAAGTGATGTAGCAGGAGATGCAGATATTTTGATATTTCCTGATATTGAAGCAGGAAATATTTTTTATAAAGCAGCAGTCCATCTTGCTAAGGGAGAGATTGCAGCAATAGTTGCAGGAGCAATGAAACCATGTGTTCTCACTTCAAGAGGCGATTCAGAAGATTCCAAATTTTACTCAATAGCTTTGGCTGCACTTGTAGCTGGTAAATAAAAGGAGAAGTTAATGAGAAGGTTAAAGATAATAGGTACAGGCAAATACCTCCCTGAAAAGATACTTACCAATTTTGACCTTGAAAAGATGGTGGATACTTCAGATGAGTGGATAACAACAAGAACCGGAATAAAACAAAGGCATATTGCAAGGAATGACCAGGCCTCTTCGGATCTGGTGATTGAAGCTTCAAAACAGGCAATAAAAAATGCAGGAATAAAAAAGGAAGACATTGATGCAATAATCGTTGCCACCGTAACTCCGGATACCTTTTTCCCATCCACTGCATGTTGGGTGCAGAAAGGATTGGGAATAAAAAATATTCCTGCTTTTGATATCTCAGCTGCATGCTCTGGATTTCTGTATGGACTTGAAATTGTTTCAGGGCTCATAGAAACAGGAATTGCAAAAACCGTCCTTCTTGTAGGAGTGGAGACTCTCTCTAAAATCACAAATTGGGAAGATAGAAGTACCTGTGTACTTTTTGGAGATGGAGCAGGAGTGGCAATAATTACAGCAACCACTGAAGATAGAGGAATAATGGGTTCTGTGTGGGGGGCAGATGGAACCCTTGGGGAACTTCTAATACAACCTGCTGGTGGAACCAGAATGCCTGCTACCCATGAAACTGTGGATAAAAAACTGCATACAATACACATGCAGGGAAATGAAGTATTTAAACACGCTGTTACAAAAATGGGAGAAGCAGCCATTGAAGCGTTGAAAAGAGCAGGTATTAAAGGTGAAGAAGTTTCCCTTTTTATCCCCCATCAGGCAAATATAAGAATAATTGAAGCAACTTGTAAAAGGGCAAAAATCCCCATGGAAAAAACAATGGTTACCATAGACAAATATGGGAATATATCTGCTGCAACAATACCTATCACATTACACGATGCTTTAGAGGAAAAAAGAATTAAAGACGGTGATATAATATTATTTGCTGCCTTTGGCGGTGGATTCACTTGGGCAGCTACTGTATTGAAATGGTAGTTTAATTACTCTTTTATTTCTTCAAGCAGTGATATTATTGCTGGAGAAAGAAGGAATTTTTCTATTTTTGCCCACACTGCAATCTCCACATTAACCACATTATATCTTGACTTAAGCTTCTGAGCAAGTTTTTCTTTATTTAAAGTAAACTCCACACTGGACATTTCACGAATCTCATTAAAAAACGAAAGTAACCATTCCTTTTCTTTCTTTTCATTGAGAGGATACCCTTTGGGAAGATGCATCTTCACATGTTCCAGGGTAGCAGAAACTATATCATCCTTTCTTTTCTGATACACTCTATCTGGCATACTTCTTATTCTTTCAAGTCTCTTCACCAGGGCTTCACCAGTTGATTCCCTCCTCTATTGCAGTTTCTTTGGGAGGTATTAAACATGGTTTGTAGTGATCAATAACATAAATTTGGTGAGGTTCAAGAATCTTTTGAATATCTAAGGCAAATTCGGTTAATTTATCTTGGTATTTCTTCTTCAATTCTTTATAATACCTCTCTGCTCTGTATACTCGCTTTTTTAAATCATCTGGGATACTCTTTCTATGAAGAAGAGTATCTCTGAGTTCTTCCAGAACCCTTAACTTTTCTGCAAGTGTGTCATTTTCACTAAAAAGTTGCTTCTTTAGCTCTTCTGCCTGCTTTATCTTCTCTATAATAAAGTCTATCTGCTCCTTACTCAATTCAAGAGCGTATAAAAGGTTAAGAGCGTGTACCTCTTTTGTTAATTTTTCCCATTGATCCATCCCAAATGCAATACACATACACATCAAAATCAGCAAAGAAACTCTTTTCATCCTGCCTCCTTTTTTATTTAGACTTTAATAGGATTTTTAAGGTTTAATCTTCAAATTTATAACTGTATCCTTCTCATACTCCTTTCTTTTGCATGGGAAATCTTCATTGTAATGCAAACCTCTTGACTCTTTTCTCTTCAATGCAGAGATTAAAACAAGTTGAGAAACTTCAAACATATTTCTTGTCTCACAAAGACAAGGACTTATTACATAGGATGGATATATGCTTTCAATTTCAGCAGACATTCTTTTTATTCTTTTAAGAGTTTTTTCCATCCTATCCATGTTTCTCACAATTCCTGCTCCTCTCCACATCTCTCTTTTTAACATCAATACATAATAATCAAGAATTGAAGTATCTTTTATCTTTACCACCTTATATTTATCAAGATCAAAATAAATTTTTGTATTTAACTTTTCTTTAAGGATCTTGAGGGAATACTCTGCTGCATTCTGGGAAAATACAAGAGCTTCAAGTAAAGAGTTTGAAGCAAGTCTGTTTGCTCCGTGCACCCCAGTACATGCAACTTCACCAGCTGACAAAAGAAAAGGCACTGAAGTTTCACCATGAAGTCCTGTTTTTACCCCTCCAACTGAATAATGAGCAGCAGGAGTTACAGGTACAGGAGTTTCTGTAACATCTATTCCGAATAAAAGACAGGTATTGTATATGTAGGGAAATCTTTCCTTTATTCTTTCTTTTCCAATAGAAGTCATATCAAGCAGTACGTAGTGTTCTTTTCTTCTTTTAAGTTCATTATAAATAGCCCTTGCAACTACATCTCTTGGAGCCATCTCCTTATCAGGGTGGTAATTTTTCATAAACCTTTCTCCATCTATGGTACGCAACACTGCTCCCTCTCCCCTAACTGCTTCAGAAATTAGAAAAGCTCTTCCATCTATTTTATATCCATAAAGGGATGTTGGATGAAACTGTATAAACTCAAGATTTGCAATCAAGGCTCCTATCCTATATGCCATTGCTACCCCATCTCCTGTAGCTATGGGAGGATTGGTGGTATGTTCGTATATCCAGCACAACCCACCAGAAGCGAGAAAAACTATTTTTGCATTTATGATTTTAAGTTCATCTGTTTCTCTATCCATAACCACTGCTCCATGGCATCCTGACTCATTGCATAGAAGTTCTACTACAAAATGATTTTCAAGAATCTTTACCCCTTCTTCTCTAACAGTTCTTACAAGACTTTTTTCAATTGCATTACCGGTTCTATCCTTTGCATGGATTATTCTTGGCCTTGAATGCCCTCCCTCTCTACCAAGATGAAACTCATCTCCTCTTTTAGAAAACTCAACTCCCAGTTTATCCAATTCCTTTACCAGTTTCGGACCCTGGTATGCTATTTTTCTAACAGCCTCTACATTACATAAACCATCTCCTGCTCTTATGGTATCTTGCATATGAATCTCAGGAGAATCGTCCTTACCAACCGATGCAGCTATACCTCCCTGAGCATAGTTGGTATTGGATTCAATATCTTCCTTTTTGGTAACGATAACAACTCTTCCTGCTTTTGAAACGATGTGCGAATACCATAATCCTGATATTCCTGAACCAATTACCAAAAAATCAGTTTCTATCATTTGAATTTTAAAACAAATCCAACATCTATCTTTCTTCCATCAAACCCTGTTTTTATCTCAACAGGCTTTTCTGTAAACACAAGACAATCTATCATGCTTGCAAATCTTGTAAGAAGTGCAAAACCAAACCATAACTCTGCTCGCTGAAATGCCTCTCTTTCCAAATCCCTTATTTTTATATATTCATCCCATTTTTCAGAGTCAGACCAGCACCAAAAATCGTCACCAAAATATCCATGTTTTTTTATGTATTCTTGTTGTTTTGCATAATCATTAGGATACTTCTCCCTGGCTTCTCTTGCAATATCTTCATTGTAATCCTCAGCACTACGGTAATATTCCACTGCAATAAGATATTCCTCGTCTTTTCTTTCTGGATTTGCATTTGCATACATAGAAGCATAAGAAAGAGCGTCTTCTTTTTTTATGTTTCCATACCAGTTGAATCCAAGCCATAAAGAAGTGGTAAAAATTCCTGACCATAAAAATACCTCACCCTTTCTTTTCTCACCCAGCATTATTTCTCCAGTTCCAGGAAGAATAAAAGATGAAAGGGTGATTACTGGTTTTGAAACAAAATAAACCAAAAGTAAAATATTCACCAATACCTCCTTATTTTACTACACCAAACTTATAGAGTTTTACTTCTTTTTTCCCTTTACCATAAACCTCAAATACAAGTATGTAAAGTCCTGGAGAAAATCTATCTACAGGATAATAATCATTTATTACAAAGTCATTTTCTTCATTAGGAATAAAAGAGACCTCTACATCCCGTACTACAAAATCTCCTGAAACATCCATTATACTAAACTTCACTTTTTCTGCATCTCCTATTAAAGCATGGATCTTTGCACCTCTGTCCTTTACAGGATTGGGATAAACAAACAGTACAGGACATAAATTTTCTATCTTTCTTTTATCTTTAAAATTTTCATTAACATATCCATCTCTTTTAACATTCCCAAGAACTGTGTTCCAACAGGAGTGCTTCCCATCAAGTTCCCATACATACACATACCCTTTTTCATCTCCTGCAAGTAATTCAAGTTTACCATCGCCATCCACATCATTGGTTGAAATAGAAATCACCCCATACCTTGCGAATAAGGTATCAATCTTTCTATTCTTATAAAGAATATAGATCCCATTATCAGGAGAACCCACAATTATCTCCTCTTCCCCATCTCCGTCCTTATCTGCAGTAATAACAGGGGAGTTAAATATGAAAGGAACCGAATATTCAACAATTGCACCTCCAAAAGAAAGTTCAACTATCTCTTTTTTTGTATAATACTCTGCAAACTCAATAGGAAATCCTTGAGCAATTGAGCCATTAAAGTTAAATCCATACAATTTATTCCCCTCTCCAGAGATAATTTCTAAAAGCCCATCTGCATCAACATCCACCAATGCCATCTCAGTAGGAGATGAGTTAAGTCCTATATTACTTTTATACTTAATCTCTCCATCCATAGAAACAAGATACAGATAATAAACTCCTTCTTCAGGAACAAAAACAGCCACCTCTTTTTCACCATCACCATCAAAATCAGCTGTTACAGGTGTTACAGAGATACAGGCATTACCCTTTCCCAGCACCACAGGGAATCCAGAAAGAGGTGTAAGAGTATTATCCAAAAATAGCAATGTCCCCTCTTCTCCCAAAACTCCTATTCTGTTTTCTGCAACTTCAAATACTCCTTTCCTCCAGGAAATCCCAAAATACTTTTCTATTGTGGGCTCTCCTTTTCCTATTCTGTAAATATAGCCTTTATCAGTAGCAACAAAAATCTCATCCTTTCCATCGTTATCAACATCTTTTAAAAGGGCTGTCCCATAAAGCCTTCCCTCTACACTAATAGGCGAACCTTCTATCTCCTCAACCGTAGAGTCCACTTTTAAAATAAAAACATTTCCTGAAACTCCTGAAACGATTATTTCCTCCTTACCATCTCCTGTAAAATCTCCACAAGAAAACACTGCCTTTACAGAATCCGATAAATACCTTGGTGTTTTAAAAAGATTTAATCCTTCTGCATTCCATATATAAAGTTTTCCATGATAGGTAACTGCAACTATCTCTTTATTCCCATCTTTATCTAAATCAACTGCATCTATACCCACAATACTATCCTGAACATTCTTTGGAAAGCCTTTTACTTTTTTCCCCTTTCTTATTGTAACCTTCATTATACTTTTTGCAGTATCCTCTACCTCTATCTCAATCCCTGTCTCTCCATAATATCCTTTTGAAGATGGATTTGTGTGCACACCAAAACTGCTATTTCCTCCTTTAAAAAATGGGTCATAGGGACTTCCTTCAAATTCATAAGAACTCCCCCAAACCCATTTATCAAAATCCTGAATTCCATCTGCTTCTTCAAGATCAACTCCTTTATGAGATGGGAATATATTTATTGCATTGTAGGGGCCATACTCTTCTATTACGTCTTCATCAACATGCCATATTAAAACACCTGATCCAGGTAAAAATGCATCGTATTCTCCTCCAATCACATATATAGGGACTCCATATTCCACCTCTATTTCAATGGTATCATCTTCTATATCCTCTATCTTGTGCTTGGTATTTACCTGTCTGTTCTCTATAAGAAAGTATTCACCTTCTCTTATCGGGACCTTAATAAGTGTAGGATGGACTGTATCTCCAAGCGTATCTACTACAAGGGTATCAAAGGTAATTGCATATAGATAAACAGTAGTGTCCTGTGTCACCTCTACAGGGTCTTCCCATCCAAGAATGTATCTTGAATAGGCAGAAAGCATTGCAGGAACTTGACCTGATGGGTCTCCAAGCCATCCTCCTCCTCCCATTAATCCCCAAGCTCCTATTCCAGATGACCAACCACTAACATCATAGAGATCAAACAGTCCATACTCATGCCCTGGTATAGGACTTCTTTTAACAGGAAGTTGGTGAGCAAATTCATGATAAAGCACCCCTGGAAGTCCAACCATTAATCCATCAACCCTTGGAGATTCAGGGACTATGCTTGCATGTCCTATCTTTATTCCTCCATCAACCTCTATGTAATAATCTCCAAGATAGTAGTAAAGAGCACCTTCTGTAACAGTTGCAGAAGGAATATCGTGCCATCTTCCAAAATAATAACCTGTTTGAAGATTACTTCCTGCATGAAATATGATAAATGCATCGTATTTTGAGAAATCAATTGCACTATCCTTATCTGCTTCCCAAAGAGCATCTCTCATAAGATACACAAGCCCTCTATCATAGTCTGATGGATCTGCATAGAAACTCATCTTATGGGGAAGTTTGTAACATTTAAACTCATCCTGGGGAAATACATCGTATTCTATTATAAGTTTTCCTTTTGAATTCACGTAATAGTAATTTTTAAGCCCTTCAAGTTGCATTTCAAAGTATGTTTTTGTATGAGGAGGATCATAGTAAAGACCATCACCAGGATGCCCAAAACCTTTTAAATCCATTAATCCGTTTCCAGTGGTAAGAGGATCATCATCCTCCTGAAATTCCACTCTTATAGCAAGAACCCTTAGAGTCTCTGGGAAAACCGTTTTCTTAAAAGAAAAGGAAGGATTTATATAGAGTTTCTGTTTATAGGCAACAATACCTTTCCATATTTTCTTAAGAAACAGGGTATCCCGTGTTCTCTGTATCTTTATTATATCTGCCCAGAGAGAAACAATAAAAAAAACAAAAATTAAAAGTGTTTTTTTATATTTCAATTTATCTACCTCCTTTCAAAAGCGGAGAGAGAGGGATTCGAACCCCCGAGCCCCTTGCGGGGCTACGCGATTTCGAGTCGCGCGCCTTCGTCCACTCGGCCATCTCTCCGCTTCTTTTCAAAAAATTTTTTAAGCAATTCTTTGGCTTTCTCAGCAAGTACTCCTTTTTTTATCTCAAAAGTATGATTCAATAAATTATCAAAAGGTATATTATACTTTGAACCACATGCTCCAAACTTACTTTCATTTACTCCAAAAATCAATTTTTTTATTCTTGCAAGTATCATTGCTCCTGTACACATTACGCATGGTTCTACAGTGACATACACCTCTGCCCCCTCAAGCCTTGGTTGCTGTAGGGCATTGCATGCGGCAGTAATTGCAATCATTTCTGCATGAGCAGTGGGGTCCTTCAATCTTTCGGTTTGATTGTGCCCTCTACCTATTATCTTACCTCTATACACCACAACCGCACCCACAGGAACCTCTCCCTCCCTTAAAGCCTTTTCTGCCTCTTTTAAGGCTTCAAGCATCCATTTTTCTTCTCTTTTCAAACGCGCCTGGAGGGAGTCGAACCCCCAGCCTGCGGATCCGTAGTCCGCCGCTCTATCCTGTTGAGCTACAGGCGCTTCTATTTTAATAATTTTAATTAACAATAAAAGTAAGTCAAGGAAAATTATTTTAATTTATTCAGTATTTTCAAAAGTTCTGAAAACTTTACAGGCTTTTCAAACATCTCTATATTATCAATTTTATCCTTTGGTACCTCATCAAGACAGGCAGACATAAGTATTACCTCCATAAACATATTTTCTTTCTTTGCAAATTCTATTACATCAATGCCTGTCATGTCCTGTAACCTAAAATCCACTATCAGCACATCAAACCTCTTGTGTTTCAACTTTTCAATGGCATCCTTTCCGCTCTCAGCATTTTCTACCTCATAATTGTTTGTCTTTAAAAGTGAAGTAAGTCTTTCCCTTATCTCTTTTTCATCATCAACAACAAGTATCTTCATAATGGAAATCTTATAATCACTCTTGTGCCTTTACCCTCTTCTGATTCTATTTCAAACTCTGCTTTTTGCTCTTTTAGTAACTGTTTTGTAATATATATACCAAGACCACTCCCTTTTTCTTTTGTGGTAAAATACGGTTCTCCTACTTTAGAAAGTATCTTCTTGCAGATTCCCTTTCCTGTATCTTGAATTACAGCGGTTACAAATTTCTTCGTTTTTCCTTTTTCTGGAACCGGTATTTCCTCAACCATAGTGGTTATAAAAACTATCTTTTCTCTATCCATTGATTCAATTGCATTTTTTATTACATTTTCAAGACATACCTCTGTTAATCTTTCATCCAAGTGCACATTTGGAATATTTCCAGGTTTAAATATAAACTTAACATTTTTAAACTTTATCTTAAAAGTATTGATCACTTTTTCAATTACTACATTCAAATTGCTACTTCTAAGTTGAGGCGTAGGAAGTTTTGAAAACGATACAAGACTATTTGCAAGGTTTATAATCTTATCTATCTCCTGGGACAGTTCATCCAGTTTATCTCTTATCTTTCTATTTTTTACTTTTTCTTTTATATTTTCTATTTCCAAACATATTCCCCAGATCTTATTTTTAAGACCATGGGTAAAATATCTTGCAAGTTCTGCCCATTTTAAAATTCTTTCTGCATACTCAATCTGTGGTTCACCTGAAAGAGTGATAAAATATAGATTATCTTCTTTTTTAAAAGAAAAATAGTAAGTTTTGTTGTTTTTTCCAATTTTCTTATGTGCTGTAACTCATTGTTTTTTATTTTTCTTTTTAACTCATTTTCCGAAAGAATCTCTTTAAAATATCTATTTACAAACACAGGTTTTCCATTCTCCTTTACAATTGCTATTCCTGTGTTTATCCTATCCAGTCGTCTTTTAAATTTCTGGGAATAAAAGATTCTATCTAAAACTGTTCCTCCAATTATTCCTATTCCCAAAATACCTATAAAAATCAGCATTACAATAAGAAGATTCAAGTTATTAATATGCGTGGAAATAACCACAGGTTTCAAATCAAACATTACATATCTACCTATCTTTCCATAAAAACCTTCTATACTTGCCAATCAATCTTTTTTGTTTTTTATTGTTAATTATCATAAGATGAGAAAGAGGTTTATCAAACTTGCATATAGGAATGAAGTTATTATTGAAAATAACAATAGCTCTTGTAGAAGTTCTGCATATAATTTCTGGTGATTCATCTGCATTTATATCTCCAGAATATATAATTTCATCTATACCTTCAGAAAAATGCTTTGTAAAAATCAAATTAAACATGGTATCAAAAACCATTATTTCTCCACTATTTTTTATAACCACAATTTCAGGAAGCTGATCAAAGTTGATATCCTCTACTGTAACTCCTTTTCCAATTCCTCCTATGCTTCTCTTTTTCAATATCTTTCCATCTGCAGAAAAAAGAAATAAAGTATCGTTTATTTCTCCTTTTACCTTTTCTGTTCCCACAAGAACTACTATCTCCTTTCCCTTCTTTTTTTGAAATTTCTGCAATTTTAACATAAGCTCTTGAGTATCCTTCTTCTCCTCTCCACTGCCATTTTATTTTTCCATTTTTGGTAGAAATAACAAACACATATGTATGACAGTCGTCTGTATTGCCAACTATGTTTCCATTACATGTTGCAAGTCCCCCCTATTACTATTTCTTTAACACCATCCTCATCTATATCATCAATTCCTATGTATCTTTCATGCAAAGATGGAGCAATATCATGTCTCCACAGAATCTTTCTTTTCACAGGTGAAAATGCAAGCACACCTCTGGGTTTTCTATCCCATCCGGTATTATAAAGTACAATCAACTCTTTTAAACCATCCTTATCAATATCCACTGAATACACTGCTCGTATATCTCCATGCCATCCTTCTGGAGGATAGTAATCCTGCCCTGTTAATATAAACTTTTGGTATACAAATCTTCCTTTACTATCATACATCCTTAAAAATAAACTATCGTTTTTGCTGTATACAACGAAGATTTCTTCTTTTTTATCATTATCAACATCGTCCACACAACATATACAGGCACTATCCATTTTATTTACATAGTTATTGTTCGTATTCCAATAATATACAAAGTTCTGATTCATCTTTGCAAGATAAAGACCTGTCTTATGCAACGCAAGAAAATACAACTCATCAATTCCATCTTTATCACTGTCATAAGCATACACAGAGCACCGGTTATGAGGTGCTATCCATTTTGGTGTTAAATTAAGCTTTTGAGCAAGAAGTAACAGCAAAATTTCTACCATCCTTCCTCCTTTTGAAGATTATAAATTATTTGTTCAAACTTGTCAAAACATTTACCCTGCCCATATTGAAACCCATCACTTTAATAACTCTTCTATCAACTTTACCATATATGGAGAATACCCACGGGATGACCATATAACCCTGTTTTTCCCATCGATCAGCATGAATCGTGGAACTCCAACAGATCCTGCAAAAACTTTTTTGATTTCCTCTTTGGGTAGTATGAAATTGGAAAACTGAGAACATTCTCTTATCTTCAAATATCTTTTTATCTCCTCTGCAGAATTTCCCCATGCATTTATAAAAACAACAGTAAGTTCAGGATGATTTCTCTTTATTTTCAGAATATCCTCAACCGCCTTTTCACACCAGCCACATCCTGTTCCCCAGAACTTAATCAACAAAGGTCTTTTGGGAAAAGAGTAAATATCCGTGGTGTCTCCATCAAGGGTAACGATTTTAAAGTTCTCAAGAGGTTTTATCTCCTTTTTTGTATTTTCAATCTCTTTTATAACTTTTTTATTGATATTCTGCTCTATCATTCTTTTGATTTTTTCAAATCTTTTATCCTTTCTCACTTCTACCAAGTCTGGATCCGAAAGAATATAATTTTTATCTACATATCCATGTTCAGCAAATTTCTCAAGATAAAAAATTGCAGAATCAATTTGATTATTTCTTGCCTTTATACATGCCCAGTGATAGCAGGCTTCTGCTTTTATACCTTTTATACCCGTAATTTCTGATGTCCGATGCATAAACCTGAATATTTTTTCTGCCTCCTTGATACTCCACTTCACCACAGGGTATATAACTGTGGATAAAGCTATAGTAAGCCTTCCTATCGCTTCCTCATTATCTTTTTCCCTTTCTACTCGCTTTGAAAAATGATTTAAGAATTTATCCATAACAACCACTGGCATCTCACCTCCAAACCGAATAAATACCATATTTACAGAAAAAAATGAGTTGGAAAAAGATAGAATTTCAGAAAGAACAGAATCCCTCTTCTTATAATCACCAAGCGCATGATATAAAATTCCAATCTGATAAACATAAGGAAGATAAAATTCATCAGAATAAAAATACTCAGGAAGGTATTTAATTACAGGAAGATAATATTTCACAGAATCTTTCATTCCATTTAATGCAAACTCATACATAAGGTTCAAAAGGTTAGTAAAATAATCCTCAACAGTTCTATCCTTATAGAAGGTGAATGCAACAGTCCTTCTGAAATCCAGAATTGTGTTTCGCATTTCCTCTGAATACGTTTTTCTGTTCTGGAGGAATAAAGAATTATATTTATTAACGAACAATGCAAGGTCCTTTATCTCTTTTTTCTCAGGGTAAAGCGAGCAAAGGTTGAAATAAGCAGTATAGTTTATGCTATCTATCTCTACTGCCTTATAAAACATTTTTTTGCATTTTCATAATCCTTTTTGCTCATGTAAAGGCTTCCCTTCAGGATATATCCCCAGTAAAACGATGGAAATTCTCTTATCAATTTTTCTGCAATCTTTTCTTTTATACTATCATCCTCAACGACTCTTGCATACAAATAGAGATAGCAAGGGTTCCCCGGATGTTTCTCAAACAAATCTCTGTATTCTTTTACAATTGTTTTTCTATCCTTTCTCCTGCTTCTTCAACCATATTTTGATACATTCTATGAAGTTCAACGATATTCGGATGTTGTTCTATTTGATTTTTCAAAAAATCAACTATAAGGTGATTGATTTTATCGTGGTCATAAAGGTAGTAAAGGTTTTTAAACCTTGTAACAGCTGCATATGTTTCCTTTGTTATTTTCTGTTCCTCTGTCAAGGCAACAAAAAGAGCAAACAATACTTCCATCCTACCTCCTTTCTACCCCTTCGGGCACCACGAAAGGTAATTTACCGTCAAGGACTCGGTGTCCCCCTCCCTACCCCCACTTATATATAGCGAAAAATATGCCAAACCACTCAATCTTGTATCATTCATAATTACTTAACTTACAAATTGAGGTTCTAAAACCCAAAAAATGTGTGAACTGTGATTTCTTATTTGTATAGTGTTTGTCTTTATTTTATTTTTATTTTGTAGGTTTTTATTTTCCTGTATAATTGTGTTCTACTTATTTTTAAAATTTCGCATGCTTTATTTATGTCTTCTGTATTTTCAATGACTTTTTTATATATTCTTTTTCAAAACTTTTTGTGGCATCCTTTAATGAAGTAAATTTTGGATGGTCCTGAATTTCAAGATATTTTATTGCTTTATGTTTATTTATGGTTTCCTGCTTTTCCATAATTGTTATCCTTTCAACAAAGTTTTTAAGTTCTCTTACATTTCCATACCAAGGGTAATTTATAAGATATTTCTGTGCTTCCTTTGTGAACTTTTTTGGTATGGTGCCAAATTTTTCTGCATAAAACTGTGTGTAATAATCAAGAAGAGACAGAATATCTTCTTTTCTTTTTCTTAATGGTGGAATGTGAAAGGAAAGTGCATTTAACCTGAAGAAAAGGTCTTTTCTAAAATTGCCGTTTTTTACCTCCTGTTGTAAATTTTTATTTGTGGCGGTGATTACTCTTGCATCAAGGGTTATGGAGACTGTATCTCCAAGCCTTTCAAACTCCTTATCTTCTATGAATTTAAGTAATTTAGACTGCAGTGAAATAGGTATTTCTCCTATTTCATTTAAAAATAGTGTACCACCTTTTGCCTCTTCATCTTTCCTTTTTTGTCTTTTACTGCTCCTGTAAATGTCCCTTTTTTGTATCCAAAAGTTCTGATTCCAATAGTTCTGCTGGAATTGTAGCACAGTTTATTTTTACAAATTTTTTGTTTCTTCTTTTACCTGAAAAATGAATAAGTGTGGCAAGCAGGTCTTTTCCTGTACCAGTTTCTCCTGTGATTAAAACTGCTGAGTCAATATCTGCAACTTTTTCAATAAATGCATACATCTTCTGTACTGTAGAGGATTTACCTACGAGCTTGTGGGATGAAAACACTTCTTTTTCTAAAAGTTCTCTTTCTTCAAGCAGTCTTTCTTTGTCTACTGCATTCTTAAGTGTAATAAGAAGCCTATCTTTATGCACTGGTTTTTCAAGAAAGTCAAAAGCACCTTCCTTTATTGCTCTTACTGCATCAGATATTTCTCCGTATCCAGAGATGATTATAATTTGAGTATGAGGAAGCAATTTCTTTATGGAAGGGATAAGGTCTATTCCATTCATATCTGAAAGTTTCATATCTAAAAGTATTACATCAGGTGCCATCATAGATATCTTATGAAATACCTCTTCTCCTTTATTTGCAGTTGAAACTCTATATCCCTCTTCTTCAAGCATTTCAGAAAGATTCTTTAAGATGATTTCTTCATCATCTACAATTAGAACCAATGGAGCTGTATTCATTTGAATTATTTTATCAATTTTTTTATATCTGTCAATTTAATCTATAATCCGCAAACTATTATCTGTTTTTTCCTTTTTACTGGATGTTCAATAAAATCTACCTTAACTCCCCATACATTTTTTAATAGTTCTTTATTTATCACCTCCTCAGGATGACCTTTTTTCACAATCCTTCCTTTATCTATTACCATAACCTCATCACAGTATAATAACACATCATTTATGGAATGAGATACAAAGAGTATGGTTTTGTTTTTGCTCAAATCTTTAAGTAGTTGAAGAATAAAAACTCTATGATAGAGATCAAGATGATTGGTAGGTTCATCCAATAACAGCACAGGAGTATCCTGAGCCAATGCTCTTGCAATGACAACCAGCCTCCTCTCACCACTTGATATTTCCAAAATATTTTTATTAAAAAGTTCTTCTATACCAAGCATTTTCATCTTTTCCTTTGCAATTTCATAATCTTCTTTTTTATACCTCTCACCTGGCCTCAAGTAAGGATTTCTTCCTGATGCTACTACATATCCACAAGGAAGATTCAAAAAGAAACCAGGTTCCTGAGAAACATAGGAAACAATGGATGCAATTTCTCTAATCTTGTAATTTTGAATTCTTTTTTCTGCTAAAAAAATCTCTCCTTTTAAAGGTTTTAGAATTCCAAGCATTATTTTTAAAAGAGTAGACTTTCCTGCGCCATTTGGACCAATTATTCCAGTAAGTTTGTATTTTTTTACTGAAAAAGAAACTCCTTTAAGCACTGGTTTTTTGTTATAGGAAAAATGTATGTTTTCCAATTTAAACATCTGTATATCCTGTTTTGCTTAATAAAAATATAAAAAAGGGAACGCCTATGAATGAGGTGACCACACTTAAAGGAAGTTCAAAAGGAAATAGAGTTCTTGCAGGAATGTCTGAAAGTAAAAGTAAAAGTCCACCTATGATAAAAGATGCTGGAAGTACTTTTATATGTTTTTCTCCAAGAACAAGCCTTGCAATCTGGGGAACCACCAATCCCACAAAACTTATGCTCCCAGCAAAAGCAACTGCAATTCCTGTTATAATAGAGGTTGCAAAAAACATCTCTGTAAGCAGTCTTCTCCAGTCAACACCTAAGGTATACATACTCTCTTTTTCAAAAGATGCTATATCAAGTTCCCTATGTTTAAACAAAAGGAATACCACAATTCCAATAACCACTACAATAAATGCAATACTTACAAGTATTGTATCTTTTGTAAAGATAAATCCTAAATTTCCCATCAATGCGTATATTATCTCTGCTAAAGGTCTTTTAGAAATTGCCATAAAGATCATTATTCCTCCAGATAATAAGAAATTAATTGCAATCCCTGCAAGAACAAGATACAGCTCTGCATTTTTAAATCCAGAGGCTATCAAGTATACTATTAACATGGTTAAAAAAGCTCCAGCAAAACCAAAAACAGGTCTTAAGAATAAGGGAATGTAAAAAAACAGAGAAAAAAGTGCAAGAAAAAATACGCCTCCGGTAGCTGAACCAAGGAAATAAGGATCTACAAGTCTATTTTTGAACACCCCTTGAAGTACTGCACCAGAGATACCAAGAATACCTCCTACAAAAATACCCAGTAATATTCTTGGAAGTCTGATACCTAAAATTATTTCTTTATCTGTTATAACTCCAGATGGGCCTATAAATAAGGAGATAAAACCCACCAAAATAAGAAACAAAAACAAAAAAAAGAGTTTCCTCTGCAATCTATTTTATTCTGTTTAAAACCTCTTTTAAGCCTTTTGCAAGCCGTGGTCCAGGTCTTAAAAGAAGAGAAGGATTTACATCTGTAATGAGATTTGCTTTTTGTATTGCTTTCATTTTTTCCCAACCAGGTCTTTTTAGGATATCTTCTTTTTCTACAGGATGAAGGACAATTATAACATCAGGGTTTCTCTTTATCACCTGCTCAGGATTTACAATAGGATATTTACCTTGAAGATCCTCAAAGATATTTATAATACCCGCTTCTTTGAAAAGTGAATTAAGGTAAGAATCTCTTCCTATGGTAATAAGAGGGTGATCCGATATTTCTACATAAACATTTAAAGTTTTTTCTGTTTTTAATTCTTTAAAGCTCTTTTTTAAAAATTCTACAAGCGAATCAGCTCGTCTCTTTTCTCCAACCAGTTTACCTATGGAGTCTATCTGAGCATAAAGCTCTTCTAAGGTTGATGGATCATCAAACGCTATCACATTTATTCCAAGTTTTTTTAGCTTTTCTACTACAGAGTACTGGGATGGAAGTACTGCAAATACTATCCCAGGGGAAAGCGAAACTATCTTTTCAATACTGGGGTTTATGAAATCACCTACTTTTTCTATCTTTTTTACTTCAGAAGGGTAATCACAGAAAATAGTAACTCCCACTATTCTATCTCCTGCTCCAAGGGCAAACAGAATCTCTGTTATACTCGGCGCAAGAGAAACAATACCATTACTCCTGTGGTCTGTGTTTTTCTTACAGGAAAGATTTAAATTAAAAAATAATAAAAGAGGGACGAGCCTCAATAAACTCTTTATAAACTTTCCCATACTTTTTTATAAGACATCTTTCCTCATATCTTATATGAAGATAAATCACAAAAATCCCAAATAAAGAGACTACAAATCCTTTCAAAGAAAATGTAGAAGCAAGAATTCCTATAATTATTACAAAAAGCCCAAGGTATCTGGGATGTTTTGAATGTCTGTAAAATCCCTCTTTTAATATTCTCTCAATTCTTCTGTATTTTATCTGAACAATTAAAGAGTGTAGTCTTATGTATATTCCATATCCCATAACCGCAAATCCTGGAAGAGAAAAAATAGTATGAATATTTTTTCCATAGTAATAATAATCATGTATACATAACGGAACAAATATATAAAAATAAAGAGCAAATAAAAATCTTAAAAATGGAGAAAATGGTTCAACCAGGGAGGATTGAAAAAATAAGGCATGAAAATAATACTCTACACTCAACCACAAAAATATAAATATGCACACCAACCATGGAACAAACATTTTATTGTTAAATATATCCAAGAACAGATTTTTTGTAAAATTGGTAAGATACAAAAAAACAAAGATACTCCATGATAATCTTCCCCATTCAATTTTTTTAATCTCTATTCTTTTTGCAACACTATGTCCCATGGAATTCCCACTATCTTTATTTTTTTATCCTGTGCATATTTTTTTATGGTATCAAAAAATCCTGCAACTCTACAGGTATTTGACTCAACATCGTTCAAAAAAACCAATCCTTTTAAACCGGATAGTTGTTCTTTCTGCATCTCTATTACCCCCAAGGAAGGACAACCTTTCAGAATATTTAAAAATTCCTCCACAGTATACTCTTTACATTCATTTTCAAAAGGAGAAAGAATAAAAACATTGACTTTCTCTTGGGCTAAAAAGTCAATAATCTTTTTTATAGATATTTTTTTATGTTTTACATCTTCCCATTGGGAAAGGAAATTCTGTAAAAGTTCCTGTCTGATATGCTCTTTTTTCTGCATCTTTTTACACAATAAAGAGCCATCATCGTAAAACTCCAGAACACATGTAGTATCAGGATAAAGAATCACATATTCAAAATTTTTACTAATTTTATGATACGTCGCAGAATCTCCAACCACCGAAGAATCAGAAAATAGAATCATTCTTTCTGTTTGCATGTGCAAAAATGGAACATATACTTTTATCATTGAATCAAGAGGAAGCATTCTCAACCCTTCTATGTTGTGCACTCCTGAAAGAAGAGAGGTAAATATAAATGCATTCCTATCGCTTCCTATTCTTTTTATTAAGTATTTTTGATTAAAACCTTCCCCTGAAATCACATCTATCGCTGGAATAAAGAAATCAAAGTTATCAATCATCTCTTTTAGTATGTTGCCTCCTAACATATAAAAAGGCTCAGTAAGCACCACCACATCTATTCCCACCGAATCAAAACTCTCTACGAGTTTCTTGGAAATAACAAAGTAGTTCTTAGGTATTTCTTTTTTTAAGATTAACACTGTAAATTCATCCTTGGAAAAATCACACTTAAAAATATCCTCTATCCTGGAAGGGACAAGAAAATTTATTCTAAATAAAAGATTTTTTCTCTTTTCCACAAATAAACTACAGAATATAGAAAACAAAGCAACAAAAAGAACTATTTTTTTCATAAGTTTATTATACACTCTATTTATTATAATGTCAATTATTTTTCCTGCTCCTTCATTCTCTTTGTAAGTTCTTCAAGCCCTTTATCTACATGGTAAAAGAAAGTTCCTTCCTCAAACTCTCCATTTTTTATCTCTCCGGTCTTCATTCCTGAAAGGATTTCTATACCCTCCTCTACATTTTTTATGGCATAGATATTAAACAGTCCACGCTCAACAGCCTCAAGTATCTCATCTTTGAGCATCAGATTCTCAAGATTTCTCTCAGGAATAATCACTCCTTGACCATTTAAACCAAGTTTTTTACACACATCAAAAAATCCCTCTATTTTCTCATTGATACCCCCAACTGGTTGTACCTCGCCAAACTGAGACACAGAACCTGTAACTGCAATTGACTGCTTTAGGGGTATCTTTGCAATACTTGAGAGAAGTGCGTAAAGCTCTGCAGCAGATGCACTATCTCCCTCTATCTCATCGTAAAGTTGCTCAAAGCATATACTTGCAGATAAGGTAAGAGGTCTCTTATTTGCAAACTTTCCTCCAAGATATCCAGTAATTATTAGAATAGCCTTGTTGTGTATAACCCCACTCATTTCGATCTCTCTTTCTATATTTACTACTCCTTCCTTACCTACGTAAGTCCTTGCTGTAATTCTTATCGGTCTTCCAAACTCATAATCACCTGTGCGAATGATTGAAAGTCCATTTACCTGACCTATCTTTTCTCCTTCCATTTCAAAAAGTATCTCTCCTTTTTCTATCATTTCCTCTATTTTATCCTGATACATCCTGGACCTGTAGATTTTCTCCTCTATCGCTTTTATAACCTCTGCCTCTTCTACTTTGGTTTTATGGTTTATTCTTGCCCAATAGTCAGCTTCAAATACGATATCTGCAATTTTGTTAAACCGAGTGCTCAATTTATTTTTATTCTCTGCAAGTCTTGCACCAAACTCTATTATTCTTCCCAAAGCACCCTTTGTAAAAGGAAGAAGTCCATGTTTTTTTGTCATTATAGTGACAAAGGATATGTATTTTTTCTCAGTATCGTGGTTCCTGGGCATTGAAGTATCAAAATCAACCCTTACTCTAAACAAAGTTCTAAATTCTTCATCTATAGCATAGAGAGTATTGTAAAGCAGTGGTGTGCCTATAAGAACAATCTTTAGTTTAAGAGGAATGGGTTCTGGATCCAAAGTTTCAACTACCGTTCCTCCCACTCTTTCTGGAATATTTTCTATTTTTATCTTCCCTTCTTCAAGTACGGTTTTTAAAGTTGACCATATAAGAGCATTGGTAACCACAGATGATGCATTTAATACTAAATATCCACCATTTGCCCTATGTAACAACCCCCCTTTTATCATGCTGAAATCGGTTATCATGTTCCCCATTATGTTTCTGTACTCTATCCTACCAAATAATTTGTAATAATTGGGGTTTAACTCTAAAATTACTGGGGCACCTTTCAATGAACTATTATCTACAATTACATTTATTCTGAATTTTTTAAAAAATTCTGAAAACTCCTTTTTATTTTTTATCTCCTTTAACAACGGAGTGTTCTTTATTATTTCGTTCTTTAATCCATGAAAAAAATGAAGTATCTTCTTATGTTCTTGATACTTTTTCTCTAAGGGTTCAATCAGATCAGTAAGGAGATGAAGCACTACCTTTTTATCATGTTCTTCTACTGCATTCTTTACCTTTCTCTTATATTTTCTTTCAAGTAAAGCCAGGTCGTCCAGTATCTTTTGAATCTCTTCTCTATTCTTTTTTAATCTTTCTCTTTCCTCTTCAGGTAAAGCAGAAAATTCCTCCTGAGTCATAGGTCTTTTATCCTTTGCAGGAACTGCAGTGAATCCAGTGGTTCCTCTCTGTAATATAAACCCTAAGGACTCCACCTTCTGAGAAGCCTCTATTATTTTCTTCATTTTCTCTTGCTCTATGCTTTTTACAATTTCTTCGGTCTCTCGCAAATAATCTTCAGTATCAAATACCTTTGAAATTTCCTCTTTACAGTTCTTTATAAACTCATTCATATGCCATTCAAACTCCTTAGCCTTACCTGCAGGAAGTGAAATCGCCACAGGTGAGTTAGGTTTTTCAAAATTGTATACATAACACCAATCAGCAGGAGGAGAAAGCTTCTCTGCATACTCCTTCAATACGTTCATTACAGTAGATGTCCTTCCTGTTCCAGGAAGTCCTGAAACAAATATATTGTATCCTTCTCTTTCTATCTCTACTCCAAAGTATAAAGCCTTCAATGCTCTTTCCTGACCTATAATCTCCTCTACAGGTTCTATTTCTTCTGTGGTTTCAAAATTAAATTTATCCAACTGCACTTTTTTAACAAGTTCATTTTTTAAAATTTTCCTCACTTCTTCCTCCTTTCTATTTAAAGTTTATTCCTCCTTATAAATAAGTCAATTAACCCTATATTCCAGTTTTGACCGGACTTTTATTTGGAATATAACTTTAATTAGTATACACGTATTCAACAGTTTGACAATATTCTAAAATCACCTTAAAATTCTAAAAACAGGAGGAAATATGAAGGTAAAAAAGGAAAATAATCTCTGGATTGTTAAATTTGATGCAAAAGAGGATTTAATAATAGGGCTTTCTATTCTTGCAAAAGATAACCGTATAAACTCAGGGTATTTCACAGGAATAGGAACATTAAAGGATCCTATACTTGGATACTTTGAAAAAGAAAAGAAAGAATATAAAAAGGAAATGTTTAAAGGAGAATACGAACTTCTGGCTCTTACAGGGAACATATCTTGGTATAAGGAAACCCCCATAATCCATGCCCATGCTGTTATATCTGGCAAAAATTTCTTAGCTTTTGGAGGTCATGTATTCTCTGCCCCAGTTGCTGTAACTGCAGAGATATTTATACATACTTTATCTTCTCTAATTGAGAGAAAAGAAGAACCTCTTTATAATCTAAAGCTCCTTGATATTTAAGAAAGTTTTCCTTTACTTTAAAGATGTATTCTATACCTTTTCCACAAAAAGAGGCTCCTTACTTGCAAAAGGAATAGCATATTCTTTCCTTACCGGATCAATTCCTTTACTTTTTCTAACAGTTTCCTTTGCAAGTTATCTTTATAAAATAATACCTACTTTACAACATGGACTTGAAATAAAAATTACAGAGTTCCTACCTCCTCAAATAGGTAAAGAGGTACTCTCCCATCTTGAAATCATTACACAAGGATGGGCAGGAATAGGAATAATAGGAATAGTAATACTTATCTTTGTTGCAAAAGGAATATTTGACGCTTTGGAGGCTGGACTATCTGCTGTAATGGATGTAAAGAAACGGAGGAAAACATTGATAAATCAACTGTTTTCTTTTTTATTGACCTTTGTAGCAATGGTATTTTTTGTTATAGCATCTTTAACAGATGCAATACTTGATTTTTTATTTAAAATTATAAACATTATTCCCTCTTTCTTTCACTGGAGTATAGCAAAATTAACTTCAATAGCCATATTTGGATTTGCACTTTTTGGAATCTACAAAATCTTTTATAGAGAAAAATTAAATATTAAATGGGCATTATCCGTATCCTTTGTAGTGTCCCTCGTATGGCAGATAGTAGGATATATAGGTAGTTTCTTTATAAAAGCATCAGGAAGAAGAGAGTTCATCTATGGAATTCTTGCAGGTTCTGTAGTATTTTTGTTATGGATGCAAATATTTGCCATACTTATTTTATTTGGAGGAATAATCATTGCAAAACATAGTAAAAAGGAATAAAAAATTTTAAATTTTTAAAGATTTTTTCAACTCCAATGCATTTTTAATTGCATATCCTGCATAGTCATTGTTAAAATATCCAAATACATCTCCCCGGCGAGAGAGAACTGTTATTATTTTTTTCCATTTTTCCAGTTCTTCTTGTGAATATTCATCTCTGTACCACTTCCTTTTACCATGCCATCTTATATAAGAAAAATCAGCCGTAGTAACCACCTCGTCTGGAAGACGAGGTGCAGAAACTATACAAAATCCTACGTTGTACTTTTCCAATATCTTATATATTTCATCATTAAACCAAGATTTATGTCTAAATTCTATTACATTTCTTTTAGTATTATCCAATTTTTCAAGAAACTTTTTTAAAATGTCATCGTTCCTTTTTAAGGAAGGAGGAAATTGAAAAAGTATACACCCAAGTTTTTCTGCAAGAATTTCTGAAAGTCTGTAGAATCTGCAAAGGATATTAATATTTTCTCCAAGAATTTCAGCATGAGTTATTTTTCTATTTGCTTTTAAAGTAAACAAAAAATTTTCCGGAGATTTTTTATACCATCCTTTAACCACCCCAGAAAAAGGCATTCTATAAAAAGATGCATTTATCTCCACAGTATTAAAAAATTTTACATAATACCTAAACCACTCACTTTTATCAAGCACTTCAGGATAAAATATCTTTTTCCAGTGATTATAATACCACCCAGAACAACCTATGTATATCAATCCTTTCTTTTTGGAAGGATATGGGTGATAAAAAGTGAAAATGCGATAAGCAAAATTGCTATGCCAAGATACACAAGAGACGTAGGAGTCCCATAAGACATACTTATGGCATTTTTAAAAAATGTAATAATAAGAATAACCAGCACTACCCTTCCCAAAGCTTCCTTCAAATCTTCTAAACTTTTTATATGTAACCAATGAGGTTTAGTTTCCTTTTCTTCACCTTTTATGAAAAGTTCATAAAGACCTATACTAAATATAAAAAGAACAGTTGCAAATAAAAACTCATCTACTGCAGTTATGAATTTTGAAACTATATAATTACTTTTAAAGGAATAAGAAAAAATGTTCTTTATCAAATATATTCCATCCATGGTGGTTCTAAATCCTGCAATCAACATCGTAACAGAGGCCAAAAGAGTTGCAATTACAATTACAATGATTATGTATCTACATCCGAAAAAAAAGGTATCAAATTTTTTCCTCATCTATAAAAAAATATAAATTTAAATTTTAAGTTGTCAAGAAAAGTGGTAAATTCAGTATTAACAAACAAAATTAAAACTAAAAATACGATTGCTCAACATATCCTTGGAAGTTGCTCTCCCTCTATCCATATTAAAGCTCTTTCGGTACCAAAAACTGTTTTAAGCCATACCCCATCCGGTTTTTCTATCACTTCCCCTATTATTTCTGGTTTTTTTGCCTGAGGTATTTTTTTTAAAATCCAAAGAGCCTTTTCTGCGTCTTTTTCTGAAACCCAAATTAAAACCTGTCCCTCACATGCCATATACCATGGCTCTGTCCCCAAAAAATCACACAACCCTTTTACTTCATCCCTTACTGGAATTCTTTCTTCATCAATTAAAAAGCCATAGCCTGTTTTTTCGCTTACCTCGTTCAAAACACCTGCAATTCCTCCTCTGGTGGGATCCCTTGCAAACTTAATATCAATTTTCTCTTTAAACAACTGCTCAAAAATTGGGTATACGTTCTGAGTATCACTTTCAATCTCGTAATCAAAGCCAAACTCCTCCCTTGCAAGAATTATGGCTCCTTCATGATCTCCTATAGGACCTGTAATTATTATTCTATCACCTGGCTCTATTCTCTCATAAGAAAGTATGACATCATATTCTATTGTACCTATACCTGTTGTTGTTATGTAAAGTTCCTCCCTTTCACTTTTTTCAATCACCTTTGTATCCCCTGCTACTATCATCACACCTGCTTTTTTCGCCTCTTCTGCCATTGAAAGAACAATTCTTTCAAGAAGAGATATTGAAAATCCTTCCCTGATGATAAAACCTGCTGTAATAAAAACTCCCCTTGCTCCTTTAACTGCAAGATCATTCAATGTGCCATTAATAGCAAGTTTCCCTATATCTCCACCAGGAAAGAAAAGAGGGTATACAACATGAGAATCAGTAGTAATTGCAAGTCTTGTATTTTCAACGAGAAATTCAAAAGAATCTTCAAGCCTTTCAAGAACAGGATTGTGAAAATATTTTAAAAAAATATCTTTTATTAATCCATGGGTTTTCCTACCTCCACTTCCATGGGATATACCTATTCTATTCTCTTTCATACAGATAATAAGCAGAACATGCACCCTCTGAGGAAACCATACATGGTCCATAGGGATTTTCAGGAGTACATATCTTTGCAAATAAAGGACACTGAGGAGGTACTATTTTTCCAAGAAGGACCTCTCCACATCTACATAAAGGATTTTCTTTTGTTTTTACCGGCTGTATATAGAATCTTTTTCTTACATCAAACTCTTCCCAATTCTTTTTAAAATATAGACCACTATCTTCAATCTTCCCAAGCCCTCTCCATTCTGCTGGACCTAGTTCAAATATCTCTTCCATCAATTTCTTAGCCTCTGGATTACCCTCTTCCTTTACACTCCTTGTGTATTCTATCTCAACCTCTGGTTTTTTGTTTTCTATTTGTTCCACAAGCATAAGAATTCCATATAAAATATCAAGAGGTTCAAAACCCGCTATTACTGCAGGTTTTTTGAACTTTTTTGCAAGAAAAAGGTAAGGTTTTCTACCTATTATAGTACTTACGTGTCCTGGAAGCAAAAATCCATCTATTTTTAGCGAAGGATTTGAAGCAATAAAATAAAGAGCAGGAGGAATAAGTTTGAAAGAAGGATAAATAAAAAAATTCTTTATACCTTTTTCCTCAGCTTTTTTTACACAGGCTGCAAAAAGAGGAACGGTAGTTTCAAAACCAACTCCCATAAAAACAAAATTTTTGAAAGGTTCATTCTCTGCCATCCTAAGAGCATCTAAAGGTGAATATACTATTCTGACATCTCTTCCTTCATCCTTCATTTTTTTTAAAGTTTTTTGACTTCCAGGGACTTTCATCATGTCTCCAAAACTTACAAGAACTGCATTCTCTATAGAAAGAAATTCATCAATATCTTTTTGGGATGTAACACATACAGGACACCCTGGGCCTGAAAGCATTTTTATCTCAGGTGAAATAGCCTTCCTTATACCTGACCTTGATATTGCATGGGTATGAGTACCGCATACCTCCATAAAAACAAATTTCTTACCTTTTGCCTTATCTTTGATTTTTTTTACAAGTGTTAAAAAGAGCTTCTTATCCTTTGTATATCTATTAAGTACTTCCAATCTCTTCTATAAGTTTTAATGTTTTTTCTGCTTCTTCCTTATCCAGACGTTGAATTGCGAATCCTGCATGAACTATCACATAATCTCCTTCCTTTACTTCTGGAACAAGCATCAAAGAGATTCTCCTTCTCACTCCCATATGAATCACCACTGCTTCATCATTTTCTATCTTTTCAACCAGTGCAGGAATACCAAGACACATAAGATTAATTATATCTTCTCTTCTTCAAATGTCAAAATAGCGATTACCAGCTCAAACAGCATTTAGAAAATGGTTATAGCATTTACAATTCTTGACAATTAACATTTTCTCTTTATAATTATCAAAATTTTTATTAAAAAAATAGGGTTTACGATATGAAATTAAAAAATTAAAATTTTAGAATCAAAAGAAATCTAATGATTTGATTATACAGACAAAAAGGAGGTGATAAAAATGGTAGAAAAAACAATAGCCTATATTTACACATTCCTGTGGGGGCAATAATGAAAGAAATAGGAGAAATAGGAGTTGTAATAGAGACATACGAAATGGGGGCAAAAGTTAGTATTATACCTCAGGGTAGTTGTAATAATTGTCCTGCCTCAGGATTCTGTAACTATATAGGAAAAAATAAAAGGATAATAGAAGCTCTTAATCCAATAAATGCAAAAAAAGGGGATAAGGTAAAAATTTCAATATCTTCAAAATCTGCTCTTTTATCCGTGTTTCTTGTATTTGTTATGCCAATTGTGTTAACTTTTTTGGGGATATGGATTGGAAGTATATTTAACACAACATTCACTCAAACCATAGGTGGTATTGGAGGTTTTGCAATGGGAATGATACTTTTGAAAATTATAGACAAAAAAGTTAAAAAAAGTGTAAAATTCAAACCCACAATTGTAGAAATAATAGAGAAAGGAGATACTAAAAATTAGATAGAGATTAAAAAAGTTTATAAATATGCAAATATCACAAATAAAGCATGTTATGCTGAAAAAACGCAGAATTTCCTCTTTTCGCTTTCTATATTATAAACTAAAAACATATAATGAAATATTGCTTATTATTCTATCCTTTTTATTTTTTATTGGGGGGTTAATTTTTAAAAAATCTCTTCATAATACTTTTTGTTCTCTCGGTGAATATGCTGTATTTTTCACCGCATATATCTTAAGTGGAAAAAAAGTATTAATTAATGCAGGCAAAAATATATTTCATGGAAGGGTATTTGATGAAAATTTCTTGATGAGTATAGCCACTATAGGAGCAATAATTATACATGAACTTCCAGAGGCAGTGGCAGTAATGCTTTTTTTTAAAATAGGAGATTTTCTTGAAAATCTATCAGTCCAAAAATCCAGAAACTCCATTAAATCTCTTCTTAAAATAAAACCGGAGTATGCATATGTTAAAAAGAAGGGAAAGATAAAAAGGCTACCTCCAGAAAAAGTTAAACCAGGAGATATTATAATTGTCAAACCAGGAGAAAAAATTCCATTGGATGGAAGTATTATAGAGGGAAGTTCAGAAATAGATGCATCTCCTCTAACAGGGGAGTCTATACCATTGTTTGTAAATCCAGGAGATAAGGTATTTGCAGGAACAATAAATAAAACAGGCCTTCTTACAATAAATGTAACCAGACCACTAAATAAATCCTCAATATCAAAAATTTTAGAACTCACTGAAAAGGCTATAAAAAGAAAATCAGAAACAGAAAAATTTATCACCCAATTTGCAAAATATTACACCCCTTTGGTAGTAATCACTGCTTTTATAATTGCATTTGTACCATCCGTTTTATTCAAAGCGTCTCTTTCTCTATGGACATACAGAGCCTTAGTACTTCTTGTAATATCCTGTCCTTGTGCTCTTGTAATAAGTATACCTCTTGGATATTTTGGAGGAATAGGTAAAGCATCAAAAAAAGGAATACTAATAAAAGGATCAAATTATATAGATATGCTGACTAAGGTAAAAACAGTAATTTTTGATAAAACAGGCACACTTACAAGAGGTACATTTAAAGTAACAGAAGTGGTACCTAAGAACAAATTCAATAAAGAAGAATTGCTTTACCTTGCATCTCAAGCAGAATCAAACTCCAATCATCCAATTGCCCGTTCAATTAAAGAAGCTTATAGGAAGAAAATTAAGACGAAAATAAAAAAATATACGGAAATTCCAGGATATGGAGTAAAGGTAAAAATAAAAGATTACGAAGTACTTGCAGGAAATGACAGACTGCTTCATAGAGAGCATATCAAACATGATGTATGCAGAATGAACAAGACAGTAGTACATGTAGCAGTAAACCAAAAATATGCAGGTTATATTATAATATCAGATGAGTTAAGAAAAGATGCCCAAAAGACCATTAATGAACTTAGAAAAATGGGTATTAAAAAGATAATCATGTTTACAGGAGACAACAGAGCAGTGGCAAAAAGTATTACAAATAAACTTTCCCTTGATGGATATTTTGCAGAACTCTTACCCGAAGATAAAGTAAAAATACTTGAAAAGTTAATTAAGAAATCACCCGTAAATGAAAAAATAGCCTTTGTAGGCGATGGAATAAACGATGCACCAAGCATTGGAAGAGCAGATGTAGGAATAGCAATGGGAGCATTTGGATCAGATGCTGCAATAGAAACAGCAGATATTGTAATAATGACCGATACTCTTTTAAAAATTCCTGAAAGTATAAAGCTTTCAAAAAAAGTAAAAAGAATAGTGTGGCAGAACATCTTTATGGCTCTTTCAATAAAAGGAGTTCTTATCTTCTTAGGAGCATTAGGAATTGCAACAATGTGGGAAGCTGTTTTTGCAGATGTTGGAGTTACATTGCTTGCGATTTTTAATTCTACAAGGATACTATTAAAATGATGAAATTTATTTGACATTATTCTTTCAGTATATAAAATTATCTTCATACTTCACATGAACCATCCTATAAAAACTGGTTTCAGCTTTGGCTCAACATCAGGAATAATTACAACCCTTGGACTAATGGTAGGATTACATTCTGGAACTCATTCAAAACTTGTTGTAATAGGTGGTATATTAATGATAGCAATTGCAGATGCTTTTTCAGACGCCTGGTATTCATATCTCAGAGGAAACAGAGAACATTCACTCTGCAAAAGAAATATGGCAAGCAACTATTTCAACTTTTGTATTTAAGTTTCTCTTTGCAATGACATTTATTGTTCCCGTACTTTTATTTCCTCTATTCACAGCAATTATAATAAGTATTTTATGGGGAATGTCTCTATTAAGTATTTTCAGTTATTTAATGGCAAAAGAACAAACAAGTACAACCATGGAAGGTAATTTTTGAACACATTTTTATAGCTTTTATTGTAGTAATTCTAACCCATTGTATAAGAGATTGGATAAGAAACACTTTTGGAACTGAATAGATACTGCTTTTTATTCTTCCTTACTTTGTAAGAAAAAAATACGTGTACCTTTTTTTATTCCATGTTTTTTAAACCATCCTTTGTTCACTTCCAGAGCATATCTAAAAGGTTTCTGAGCAAAGTGGAGTTGCAAAGTATCAAAAGGAGTCATTGAATCTATGTCAAGAATATAGAAATTTTTATCAATAAAGGCAATATCTAAAGGAATTTTTGTATCTTTCATCCAGAAAGGATGAAAACCATCCTGTGGAAAAATAAAAAACATACCCGCATTTTCTGCAAGGGTATCTCTGTACTTTAACCCTCTCTCCCATTTAGAAGGAGAATCTGCAATTTCTACTATAAGAGTTTCATTACCCACCACAAGTTTTCTTATTTCCCATTTTCCAGTTTTAGAACAAAAAGAAAATAAAAACAGAAGAAATAAAAAAATGGCCCCAACGGGAGTCGAACCCGTGCCTTCACCTTGAAAGAGTGATGTCCTAGCCACTAGACGATGGGGCCTTTTTTATTTTAAACAAAAATTTAAAAATGTCAAATTACATCCAGTTTACTATTTCTTTTAAACACTTTCTTACCTTGGGATGAGGAGGAGTATCAGGATATCCTACTGTAAGAAGAGCAACCACTTCTTCCTTCTCTTTGATTTTAAGAATTTCTTTAACCTTATCTTGATAAAATGCTCCTATCCAGCATGTACCTAATCCTTCTTCAACTGCAGTAAGCATCATATGAGTAACTGCAATGGATAAATCTACATAATGAGCAGGAATTCCACAGCTCATAATATACTCGGTTGATGTAGCAACTGCTGCAATTACAATAGGAGCATCTTTTACAAAATCTTGATATTTTGATGCTTCATACAATCTTTTCTTTATTTCCTTATTCCTTATAACTATAAATCTCCATGGCTGTCTATTCTTAGCAGAAGGAGCAAGCCTTGCTGATTCTAAAATCTTCATAATTTTTTCTTCTTCTACATCCTTGTTTTTATATTTCCTAACACTGTATCTTTTATTTATTGCTTCAAATACATCCATAAAAATTATCTGATAACTTTTTCTATTTTTTCTTTTAACTCTTCTGGTTCAAAAGGTTTTGCAATAAAATCTACTGCTCCTGCCTGCTTACTTTTCATCATAGTGTCAAAATCTTCCCGAGCAGTTATCACTATTATTGGAAGTTTCTCACTCCCTGGAATTTTTCTCATTTTTTCCATTAATTCAAAACCATCCATTCCTGGCATCATT
>CAYQJV010000005.1:0-75959 GCA_964417925.1 uncultured bacterium
AAGATGGGGTTGAGCATTATAGGCTGTTGCATCTTCCTCTGTTGAGGTCCCAAGAGATTCATAGCTGTATGCCATGCTTCCTATACAGAGAAGAGTAAAAAGCGCTCTTATAAAGAAAGACATACACCACCTCCTTTTTATTTTACCAAAAAATTATACTTTTAAAATCTTTCATGTCAAGTAGAATTCCATAATATTGGACGCATTTTATCGTTAATAAATCATAATGATGCATCACCCCACTATCCTCTAAAAACCTCTCAACGATTTCATTATTATTCAATATTCAATCTCTATCTACCTTTCTATTCATCAAGTATAATATGTTTCTGAAATTTTTAAAACCAACAAAAAATAAATCATTTTTAACTTGACATTTTCCAAAAAAATCATATATTTACAAAACGCTAAAAAGAAGGAGGTATTATGGCTTGTAAAAAGAAAACAAAAAAAACTACTGCAAAAAAAACTACAAAAAAAACTGCTAAGAAAACTACTAAGAAAAAGTAATAATTTAATTTAGATTCATAAAAAGGAGGAAAAAAGTAAAAATTGAGCGAAGTAATAGGAATTTTTCTTTCCTTTATCTATATTGGGATTATACTTTTTGTAGCAGAGTTCATAAGAAAAAGAAGAAATCTTAAAACATCTGTAACCAGAGAGATAATCCATATTGGGGTTTCTTTGTGGGGAATAGGAATATACTTTATTTTTAAAACATGGTGGGGAGTGTTAATACCTCCTTTGATTTTCACTGGTTTGAATTACCTTTCTTACAAATATGAAATTTTTAAAGCAATGGAAATAAAGGGAAATATCGGAACTGTTCTTTATCCGTTTTCTTTATGTATAATATTCCCTATCGCATGGAAATTAGGCCATAAACTACCTGCAGTGGCAGCATTGCTTACAATGGGGTTGGGTGACGGATTTGCAGGAATAATAGGAAGCAGATGGGGAAAGCACAAATACAGAGTTTTCAATACAACAAAATCAATAGAAGGAAGTATTGCGATGTTTACGTTTTCCTTTATAGCATTTTTAATAGTGGTAATAGGGTTCACTAATACTCCGGGGGATAAAGCTATTTTATGTGGCATACTTATCTCCTCCATTGCTACATTTGTTGAAGCAATTTCTCCTCCAAATATAGATAACTTAACTGTTCCCTTTGTGGTTTTTATTAGCAGCTGGTTTATCCTATAATGGATTTTGTAATAGGTATCTTTTTATCCTGTATCGTACTTATCCCTGCTTATCTTTTATCTGCACTTACATTGGATGGACTAATTGCTGGAATTATTGTAGGAACATGTGTATACACTGGTTTTGGCTTTTTTGGTTTTGTAACTCTTTTGTTCTTTTTCCTAACCGGCTCTATACTATCAAAAGTTAGGGAGAAAAAAGTAATCCCTCTATTTGAAATGGAAAAACAAGGCAAGCGGGACTTATGGCAGGTTCTTGCTAATGGAGGAGTGGCAATGATATCTGCTATCCTTTATGTTTTAGGTATAAAAAAGGCTATCTATCTCTTTATAGGCACTATGGCTACGGTTACTGCAGATACCTGGGCAACAGAACTCGGTTTGCTTTCAGGAGCAACTCCCAGAAATATTATAAACTTAAAGCGTATAGCTCCTGGTATGTCCGGAGGAGTCACAGTATATGGCACTATTGGAGGTATCACCGGAGCCTCTGCAATAGGGGTTATCTCTTCACTCTTTTATAAAAGAAAAATAGTTTTACTTATTGCTATCATAGGAGGCATCTTTGGATTTTTATTAGATAGCATTTTGGGAGCCACAGTGCAAAGGATGGGATACTGCAGGAGATGTAATAAATTTACAGAGAAGGTAATTCATGGATGTGGGGAAAGAACCAAAAAGATAAGAGGAATAAATTTTCTCAACAATGATTGGGTCAATTTTTTAAGCTCTTTTATGGGTGGAGTAATAGGAATATTTTTATCTTTACTGTAGTTTTTGATTAAGGTATTTCTTGACTATGGCAAGCTATAAGTTATAATTATAAATAATTAAATCAGTAGCGAGGATGGCGGAATTGGAAGACGCGCTGGATTTAGGATCCAGTGGGGTAATCCCGTGGGGGTTCAAGTCCCCCTCCTCGCATATGGAATACACATTAATGAAAAAAAGCGAGTGGCTTATAGGAATAGAAGCTAAAATAAATGGAGAAGAAGTTTTAAAAAGAGAAGAGGAAATAGCAAAGAAATACAAAAGGCATGCAGAAATTCCTGGTTTCAGAAAAGGAAAAGCTCCTTTGGAAATGGTGAGGAAGAAATTCGAAAAGGATATAGAAGCAGATGTGGTGGAGAGTTTTGCAAACGAAGTATACAAGAGGTTTCTTTCAGAAGATAAGTACAAACCGGTTTCTCCAGCGAAGATATCTTACTGGAATTTCCTTGAAAATAGAGAACTGAGGTTTGAAATTGAAGTAGAAGTTGAACCTGAACTACAGCTTCCTGAATATAAGAATATCAAAGTATCTAAGGAACTCAAGTTTAAAATGGAAGAAGAAATAGAAAAAAGATTAAAAACATTAGCAGAAAAAAATGCTACCTTTGTAAAAAGTAATAAACCTGCACAAAAAGGTGATTATCTGCTTGTAGATTATTCAGTATACGATAGCAAAGGAAGAAAAATCTCTAAACAAGAAAATGTATTAGTTGAATGTGGTGATCCAGAGAATTTTGTAGAGATAAACCAAGTACTTGAAGGGGCTAAATCCGGAGAGATTAAGTTATGTGAAATTGAGTATCCTGAGGATTATCCTGATGTTTCATTGAGAAATAAAAAATTCCAGTACAAATTCTTCATAAAAGAAGTTAAAGAAAAAAGAATCCCTAAAATTGACGATGAACTGGCAAACACTGTAGGATATGAAAATCTCCAAGCCCTTAAGAAAGCTATTGAAGAGGAAATACATAAAGAAAAGGAAGCTATAATTGAAAGAAATATTGAAGAACAAATAATAAACCACCTTCTCCAAAATACCCATGTATCTTTACCTCCTTCAGAGGTTGAAGAGGAGTATAGATACCTCCTTTTAAAATACGGATTACAGGATACAGAAGAAATAAGAAAAAAGTTAATTCAAAGAGCAGAAGATACTGTTAAAATAAGGCTTATTTTAAAAAAAATTGCAGAAAAAGAGAAAATTACCGCGTCTGAAGAAGAGATAGAAAAGGAAATAGAAAAAAAGGCAAAACAACATGGAGTATCAGTAGAAAGGGCTAAAACTCTGTGGAGAAAAGACTCCATAAAAGAGGAAATAATAGCAAAGAAGGTTATAGAATTTTTAAAACAAAATGCAATTGTAGAAGGAGGTATAGTTGTATATCCCAATAGTTATTGAACAAACCCCGCGAGGGGAACGAGCTTATGACATATACTCAAGACTTCTTAGAGAAAGAATAATATTTTTGGGTTCTCCAGTAGATGACCAAGTTGCAAACATTGTTGTAGCGCAACTTCTTTTTCTTGAAGCAGAAGACCCGGATAAAGACATTTATTTATACATCAATTCGCCTGGAGGAGTGGTTTCTGCAGGACTTGCAATTTATGACACAATGCAGTACATAAAACCAAAAGTAGTTACCATCTGTGTAGGAATGGCTGCAAGCCTTGCAGCACTTCTTCTTGCTGCAGGGGAAAAAGGTAAAAGATTTGCTTTACCAAATTCCAGAATAATGATACATCAGCCCCAAATTTCTGGAATATCAGGTTCTGCTTCTGATGTAGAGATTCATGCACGAGAAATTGTTAAGCTAAAAAGAAGGCTTAACGAAATATTAGCCCAGCATACGGGACAACCTGTAGAAAAAATAGAAAAAGACTCTGAAAGGGATTTCTTTATGGATCCACAAGAGGCTAAAGAATATGGAATAATAGATGAAATAATAAAAAGAAGAAAATGAAAAAAGAAATAAAGTGTTCCTTTTGTGATAGACCAAAATCATCTGTAAGAAGATTGATTTCTGGAAGAAGTGGATATATATGCGATGACTGCATTAAAATTCTTTATGATTTAATTTCTGAGGAGGAAAGGCTTGAGCAAACTGTCTCATTACAAAAATTACCTACACCTGAAGAGTTCAAAAAGTTTCTTGATCAATATGTAATAGGGCAGGAAAGGGCTAAAAAAGTAATTTCGGTAGCAGTATATAATCATTACAAAAGAATATTTTCTAAGAAACAGGGGGTTGAGATAGAAAAAAGCAATATACTGCTCATAGGTCCTACTGGAACAGGCAAAACTCTTTTAGCCCAAACTATGGCTAAATTTTTGAATGTACCATTCGCAATATACGATGCTACCCCTCTTACAGAAGCAGGTTATGTAGGAGAAGATGTAGAAAATATTCTTTTAAGATTGCTTCAAGCTGCGAACTATGACATTCAAAGAGCAGAAATGGGAATAGTTTATTTGGATGAGGTAGACAAGCTCGCAAGGAAAAGTGACTCTCCTTCTATCACGAGAGATGTCTCAGGGGAGGGAGTACAGCAGGCTTTGTTAAAAATTTTGGAAGGCACCATTGCAAATGTTCCTCCTAAAGGAGGAAGGAAACATCCAGAACAGCCATATTTACCTGTTAATACTAAGAATATTCTATTTATCTTAGGAGGGACTTTTGAAGGATTGGTGGATATAATTAAAAGAAGATTAAAGAAATCCTCTCTTGGTTTTGCCTCTGAAATTGAGGATATAAGCACAATGCCTGAAGATAAGTTATTATCTCTTGTAGAACCTGATGATTTAATAAAGTATGGGTTGATACCAGAGTTTGTAGGTAGAATACCGGTGATAGCAACTCTCTCTCCTCTATCTAAGGAACAATTGGTAGAGATCTTAATAAAACCTGAAAACGCTTTAGTTAAACAGTATAAACATATATTTGAACTTGAAGGAATAAAGCTTGATTTTACAGAAGACGCCTTAAACACCGTAGCAGAACTGGCTATAAAACGTGGAACTGGAGCAAGGGGATTAAGAGCCATTTTAGAAGATGCAATGCTTGATATCATGTATGAACTTCCTACTTTTTCAAAAAAGGGATATTCAGAATGCATTATCACTGTAGAGACAATTACAAAAGGTACTCCACCTAAATTACTCAAAGCTCAAGAGAGGAAAAAAGCTTAGACGCTATTCTATTTTCATAATTTTCCCTTTGATTTTAATGGTAGGAGTAATTACTATAACTATGTATAATCCCTCTTTTAAACAATTTGTAGGAATTTCTATTTCTTTTTCTCCATTTTCTATATTTTTTACATACAAAAGTTTCCCTGTAATGGAATAGATAAACACATCTGCTTTATCTCCAGGATAATCTAAAATAAGTTTAGCTTTATTCCTAAAAGGAGAAGGCATGGTATATGGCGAAGTGTAATTTTTTATGTAAACAGTTTTATAAATATAATTACTACGATTCCCAACACTATCCTCAGCACACACAAAATAATAATATTTGCCTCTTTTTTTACCAAATAAAATTTTTTTATTTTCTATTTCATAAAAAATTGAATTTATACTTAAAGTATCTATAAATACGTTTCTTATCTCTAATCCGCCTTCGTAGGGAATCTTCTTAATAAACTCAAATTTCAAATACACTGGTTGGTCAGTTTGAAATATTAAGTTTCTTTTTTGCCATGAAAAACTCTTAAATGTTATTGAATCTATTCTCTCCCACTCAACCCCATCTTTGGATACCTCAATGTAAAAACCATCTTTTTCCAACATCATTGTTTCTACATCGTAACTTTCAGAAAGAAAAGAATTGTATTCAAACTCAAGGAAAAAAGATTTGGATATCTTCTGTTTTAACAAGGCAGAACAATCTGCCCCAAATCTTAATTTTCCCTCTCTTATTTCTGCCTTGTTTAGAACGAAATTGTTTTCATCTATCACTGGAGTTAAAAATCTCCCTTTTCCAACAGCTTCAACAACCCTATAACCTTTAAGAGCAAAATCATCTGCAGGCCTCCACTGCAACTCTACAAGATTATCTTTAATTCTTACCATAAAGGAGGTATCTATACGGGGAGGAACATCATCAATTCCATAGAACCGGTACAGAAACTGTGTCCACTTACAAAGCGTATCCCATAATAGCTTTTTATATTCTTTGTAAGCATATTTAAAGGACAAATAGTTTAGAGGAAACCATATCCCAATTCCTCCTACAGGATAGGCATAAATGATTACTTTATTTATACTTTCCATTGCTTCTTCATCCTTTATGTTTTTTAAGAAACTAAGCATATCCACATAATCAGGATAACCTGACTCAATAGAAAATTCCTTTGATTCCTTTCGTGCATCCTTAAGTATACTAATATTATCTTTTTCCAATAATGTATTAAAACGAGAAATAAAAGAATTGAGCTGTAAAAGACAAATGGCTGATATGTATTGGGTTATCCCTTTAGATTTATAATAGCTGCTTACCTCATCTACAATATAAGTTGCTACTTCTTCTGTGCTCAAACTTGCATGTCTATCCATTGCATTCAGTAAGATATCATAAGGAATTCCAGAACTCACAAAAAGACTTTCGGATGCAATCATAACCTCTACAGCATCTTTTATTTCACATGCCACTTCCATTATTCCCATTACACAGGCATCAAAAATCACGATGCTAATCTTTTTCCCTATAATTTTTTTTATCTCTTCAAAAGCCTTTTTCAACTCCCCACCTGCAACTCCTATTGAGTTTCCAGAACTTCTATCTTTACTTACTGCCTGCAGTTTTTCTCTCCATCCATTACCATGCCCCCATATTACGAGAGCATATCTATCTGCAGATACAAAAGACTTTGATTCCCTGACAAAATCAACCAATGTATTATAATCTCCCATATCTATTTCACCTTTTCTATATAGAAAATGTAAACCAGTTTTATCCAATTTATAAAACTGAGATTCATCGGTAAGGTAATCTACAAGTACAGTAGCTGAAATATTCTTAACTTGGGTACTCTTTAATTGTGCAAGTACTGTATCTACAAGAGGGGAGAGTGAGTTATCTCCATTTATATATAAAAAAACTCCCCAATTACTACAAAAAAGCAGAGAAAGTATTTTCATTTAAAAGATAAGGGGGGAGACCCCCCTTATCTTTTTAAAATACCATTCCTACGGAAACCCTATGTATCATAGGTAAATATTTGTGATGTTCCACAGCATAGTCCATAAGAATCTTATACATCGGTCTTGGTATCACAAATCCTATTCCTCCTGATAAATCTCTATTGTTTCTATTCGTATATCCTACTCTAAAGAAGTACCTGTCGCTTATACTATACTCCATTCCTAAAGCAAATACTTCTCCTTGATCTATTAGATATCCAAAATCAGCTGCAAAGGCAAGTTTTGCCTCGGATGTTTTAAAGAGGTAAGTGGAAAGTCCTCCAAGAAATGTAAGTGGAAGGGGAAACGGCTCTGATTCATAAGTAGAGGGCACATCTTCACTCATCAATGTATCAGGAGCATGCATGAATTCAAGTGCTTCTCCTTTAAATGCAACATCTGTAGGTGAGTAATTGAGTGCTACAAATCCCAGTTTTGTATTCTGTATTCCTGTTTCATAAGTTCCTCCTATATCAAATGCTACTGCTGTAGCAGAAACTTTGTGAATATTCATATTTATTACTTTCACACCAAACCCTGAAGAAAACTTATCGGTGAGCTTGGAAGCATATGTAACTCCTATTGCATAATTATTGGCAGTGAAGTAATGTTCGCCTTCTCCTAATTGATCCTCGTAAGCGGTCATAAGTATTCTTCCAGAAAGGTGTCCAGTAATTTGTATTCCTATGGCATTTCTACCAAGCGGAATTCCTATGGCAAGATTTTCCAAGTACATTCCTGCAAATAAATTTGCATGGGTAAAGGAAAAAGTATTTTTACTCACTGTAGTTATACCTGCTGGATTCCAGTATATTGCATCAAGCCCATCTGCAAATCCTGCATATGCATATCCCAATGCAGAAGGCCTTGCTCCTCCACCCATTTTTAAAAATGCAGAGGAAGCCCCTATGCCTCCAAGCCTTGCAAAAGTCACACTCGCAATAACAAGGGCAATGAGAATTATTTTTTTCATTTCTCCTCCTTAAAAAATTATTTTATAATGGCAAATTTACCAAGTTTTGATTTTCCATCTTCTGTAACTATCTGGTAAATGTATAAACCACTGTAAATGTCAAGATTTTGCTCTGTCCTAAGATTCCAGAATTCACTTCCTCCACCCTCGTGTTCTATGGTTTTTATAAGAAGTCCTGAAGGATCAAATATCCTGATTGTACATTTGTATGGAAGCCCTTGGAAGTAAACTCCTCTTTCATACTTACTCTTATCCCATGGAGCTCTCACATAATAAGGATTTGGCACTACTCTCACACCGTCAAGTGTGTAGTCTTCTTTTCTTTCTTCAAGAGAATGCGTAGAGATAACAAATTTATCGTCTATAAAGGGCTTAAGAGTCTTTATGTAAAAGGTATCTCCAATCACAGGGTCTACAGTATCTTTTACAACCGCAGTATCTATATAAAACTCAACTCTCAAGAGCTTCTCATGAGTCTCTTTGTCAAGTATTTGAACATTATCACCCAAGCTTAAAATTCCTGTAGGAGAAGAATCTAAGTAGTATTTAAACGGCACATCTTCGCCGGTCTTTACATCTTTAATTATAAAATTAGCTGGTTTTCCATTTATATCTGTACTGCTTCCTTCTTCAGCAATTACTATTATATAATCCGTGGGATAAAGTTTCCATGCTTGGATAGAATGCATATAGTTACATTTACTACCTGCCACCCAACCTGTTTGAGCAGTATCATATTTAGTCTCCTGATCTATCATCAATGAATCTGGAGTATCCACCGTTATCATTAACCCATCTGCCGGTGGATAGAGATCCTCTCCTTTAATATATTTAACACTATCAAGTACTATTTCTCCTGTTCTTTTATTCTTTAGGTACCATCCTTTTACCTTATAATTTTCTGAATAAAAGCCAAGTTCATATTCATCTCCAGTAAGTTCCAACGGATTTACCACGGTAACTTTAACAAAACCTTTACCTTCACCCTCTACGTGTTCCACGTATGCAGAATCTACGTTGAACTGATCCGCTGCAAACCTTGAAGGTATTGCAAAATACTTTTTACCTGTTAAACCACTTTCAAGTGAGGGGATACCATATTCTGGTTGAGGTCTGGAATACGAGGTTACACTGTAATAATAGGTCATTCCGTTTTTAACATCTGTATCTATGTAATAGTATTTAAGCCCTGTTTGTGCTCCTACACTGGAGGATTTATAGGTATTTACTATAAACACATCACCTTTATTAGGAGTAAGATCGGCTTCAGGACGTTCGGGATCAAATACTCCATTATAAATAGCAACATAAATACCATCAAAATAGATATAGGCTCCAGGAACATATCCAGGATGTTCGCTGTATATCGTATCTCCTATCGGATCTTTTACAAAAAATCCTTTTTTATCTTTTATGGCATCTGGATTGTACTCGTATACCTGTTGTTCTGTCAGATTGTAAACTATAAAGTCTGTAGAATCTGTGAAGTTAATTGCATATGTAGCTTCTTTAAATAACTCATCCTTTGTCTGTGGTTCAAATCCCTTAAACTCAATATAGGCCATTGAGGTCTTAGTTTTGTAAGAAACCATTGCTGTATCAATGGTATAAGAATTAGCAACATCATAATCTGCAAGCAAGGTCCATGAACCAGCTATTCCTGTTAAACTTTTATATACTCTGTATCCTTCAAAAGTTTTATGCCCGCTCATCGGGTCTACAAAATTTTCAGGAGAGTTGTCCCATACCAGATAAACCTTATTATCGCCTGGAATTACTGTAAGATTGGGAGGAGGTGGTGGTGAGAATCCTACGTATCCCATTTTAAAAAGTGTATCAGCTATTTTTGCACTCTCTTTTAAACCTTCTAAGGTTAAAGAGACTATAACTGCAACCGTGAACTCTATCTCTTCACCAGGATAAAGAATCTCATAAGGGCCACTTGCTGATAACTGCCTCACATCTTTTGGCTCTTCCCATGTCATATACTCTGTGCTCTTAAGCATTTCATACTTGGCACTATCTCCAAAAATTCCTGGATAATCGGGTGGGTCTCCATTTAACCATGTAGCAAAACCTGTTAAACCTTTATCTGCGGGTGTTTGAAGCAACACACAACCTATATACCCTGGAGGAGTGCTCCAACCCTCTTCATAACCATCCGAATCATAGGTATACCCGAGGTTGAGTTCTTCGTCAAAACCTATCATATCGTCATCAGCATCTCCAACATCGTTATCCATGAAGTATCCTACATATACATTTTTCAATGGGAATGGATTCATATTCTTTATTTTGTAATTTATGAAGATGATATTGTCATTATAATTGTAGTTCCAAGAATAGGTTCTTTGCTCTATTCTTATTCCCAATCCCCATGTATCATATGGTCCTGTATCCCTTATCCATATGACAGTAGCATCATCCTCTGGAATCCAATCTCCACCACACGCATAAGTATCTTCCATTGATACAATATCTCCTATTTTAAGCTCCATACCCGCTGGCCTTCTTTTATTCAGTGTAGTATCTGTAAAAGGCCAGATAGTCTGATAATCTTCAGGGGTTCCATGCTGAGCGAAAAGAAAGTCTCCTTCTCCTTCATATCCGTATCCTTCAGGAATTCTCTGGGTACTAAAGTAAAGTCCTAATCCTGAAATATCTCCCATTCCTCCTGCATTTTCAAGTTCGGGAACACTCATTGCACCAAGATCTGAATAGAAAGCAGCTTTTGATACATTGGGAACCCAAGTAGTGTCATTACCTTTCACCTTAGGATATAAAGCTCCTACCCATATTCCATTCGCCCAACTGTAGTACTGCCCACTACCTGCAGGGTACTCTCCTACTGATTTATAAATATATTCTCCTCTCAATGCATCAAAAGGAAAGGTACCATCATAATATTCCCAGGAAGGAGGTTGCCTAAACACACCACCTTGAAGTGTGTTAGAAACAAGCCATCCCTTTAGATTTCCAACTCCAGTCCATGCAATCATCCACCAATCTGCAGGCTTATCAGTAATCTCTGACATCAAGGATTTATCGATCCTTTTTTTATGATGTTTCAGAGGATAGTTCCAATCAAGATTTTTAAAAACTGGAGGACGAGCAAACAGTGGAATTATTATACTTGTTGAAAAGATAAGCGCCATTATCATCATAATCTTATTTTTTCTCATTTCTCTCCTCCTTTTATAATTTTAAAAGTTAATTTCAAATCCCAGTTTTATTGTCCTGGGATCACTGAAGTTTGCGGGATTATTATAATATTCTTCCCAGTCCTTTAGATCCGCAAGATAAGCATCCCATGCGGTAGGAAATCTATCTGGGTACATCTCTGCATATCTTTCGTACCTTGAAGGCTCCCATTCTGGCCTGTTTCCTGGATCATCTGGCAATCCTGTTCTTGAGTACACATTCCTCACATTCCTTATGTTAAGCACATTTCTTACATCCAGGTAAAATCTTAAATGCATCTTTTTACCCAGGAGAAAACCTTTTGTAATTTTCATATCAAGGTTATAAGAAGGAGGCATTCTCCTTGAATTGGGTTCAAGTAAGTTACCTTTTTCGTCTGTAGGGGTATAAGGAGCACCAGAGTGGAAAACAAATTGGAAATTGAGATTCAGGTCAGAAAGTAGTGTTCCTAAGAAGGTACCTGACATGTAATTCATAGGGAAGTAATAGTTTATATTTGCCTTCACACTGTGGGTAATATCAAACTCAAGGGGATATACGGTTTTAGGTGGAGGTATATTGGTTCTTAAGTATCTGTAGTAAAACTCTCTTCCAGAGGATCCTGTTCCTTTTGCATTTAAATATGAATACACAAACGTTCCAGAAAGATACTCATTTGCTCTCTTTGTAATTCCTATATCTATTCCTTTTACAGTGGCAAAATCTTCCAAAGTATATATTGTATAGCTTGCTAATTTCTTTTTATAGATCGTATTTATTCTACGGCTGGCAAGAAGATTCTGAACATCTTTGTAATAAGCAGTTATCTCTGCTGCAAGGTTGGGAGTAAATGCATATCTGTATCCAACTTCATAGGCAATTGTTTTTTCTGGAGGAAGATTTGGATTACCTATCAGAGGTACCCCCACTGTAATGTCTGCTTCAAGATTTTGATAGAGATCTCTTAAAGGTACTGGCTGGAAGAAATGACCATAGGATGCATAAAGCACAGACTTCTCTGAAACTGAAAATGAAATTCCAACCCTCGGTGACAACTGCCACTTAGGAGATGCCTTTGCCTTTCCTGCATCCAGGTTCTCAAGATCAACATAAAATTCTGAATTTGGATCAAAATAGTCAAATCTTAATCCAAGGTTTAATGTCAAATCTTGATATTCAAACTTATCCTGTATGAATGCTGCAGCAGACACAGGCTCTTTGTGATAATGGTCATTATAAGGATGCTCATTCACAAACTGCACATCTGTAAGGTCAAGGAAATACTTAATGTATTCCACTCCTGTTTTTACTTCATGGAACTTGTTCGCCTGCCAAGTAACTTTAAAATTGGCAGTATAGTGTCTTGTGTTTCTATCATGCCACCAAGGCCAGAAGTAGTATGCCCATCTTCCCCATATAGGGTCGTTTTCATACCTGATAAGATACATATTACCACTGGGTTCTATAGAATCATCTGGAATTGAATCCATCTGCCACAGTTTAATATCTCTCTGATACTTTTCAAGGTCAAATGTGTCATAAACAACTTTATAATAATAATCTATAGTTGTATCTATCCTTACTATAGTACTCTCCTTCCATGTGGTATCATACTTAAAACCTAAAATGGAATCTGTTCTAAAGTATCTCCAAGTATTTACTTCATAGCAAAATTCGTTTCGCGCCTCAACTTCTCTTTTGGCTCTTTCTTCTGAAAGTTCTCCACTCCATATCCATTGTTTGCTTTCTGGGTCATACTTTCCATACTTTTCTACATTCTCATAGTACCAGTACCACAAAGCTGTTGCTGTATCTGTTTCACTAACAAGTCCTTTATATCTTTCAAATATTTCTTTCATTGTATCCTCTGGCACTGTAAAACGCATGTTTTGAGGATCATACCATCCTTTGCTGTACGCATATCCCACCCATTTCAACCTTCTACCAAAAGCCTTCCACTCAGTGTAATGCTTTCCATCTTGGGCACTTAAATGATAGTGTGTATTAAAAGTCCCTATGTTGAGTGTATAGAATAAATTGTCTTTTACGCTGTGTATTATCTTAAGATTCAACTGATAGTTATCTCGCATGTATCTTGGTGTAAAATCAAGCCATATGCCCTTTGATCTTGAATGACTATAAGAATGATACCATTGGGTTGAATAATTACCACTCAGAATTGCCTTAAAACCTGTAAAGGGTTTCCATGTAATCTTAGCAGTTCCACTCTTTCTATGTCTGTCATTATGAGGAAGTCTATCCTCATGTTCTAACAAATTACCAGAGACAAAAAATGTAAGTCTCGGAATGACTGGAAATGGACCACCAAAGTTTAGACTTATATTGTCATGTCCAAAACCATACTTAGTATCACCTATTTCAAACATAAACGGCCTGTCTGTTTCGTAGGTAATAGAACCTTCGTAATTCTTTCCTCCTTCTTTGGTCACAATATTTACAATACCCGACATTGCCTTTCCATATTCTGCACTGAATCCTCCTGTAATCACCAGCATCTCTGCAATCGCATTTTTATCTACAAAAACTCCACTTAAGCCAGTAGCAGGGTCATTTGCATTAATTCCATCCACCACATACACCACTTCACCACCTCTTCCTCCTCGTATATGTAATCCTCCAGAGAGCCCATGACTTGTCTCCACTGCTCCTGCTTGCAAAGCAACCACATCCTCATAATCTGAAATAGGTGTCTCTCTTAACGTTCTTGCTTCTATGCGCTTCATAGAACTTGTGACATCCTTTTGGATTATAGGTCTCTCTGCCTTTACCACCACTTCTTTCATCTTTATTGTGGTTGGCTCCAGCTTGAAGTCTATGTAGGTCGTCATATCTGCAGATACCTTCACGTTTTCTACTCGCATCGGGTTGTACCCTATCATTGATGCTTCTACAGTGTATGTTCCTACAGGTACATTAATGATAAAATAGGATCCGTCAATATCAGTAGAAGCTCCCAGTTGTGTCCCAAGAATTATTACGGACGCTCCAACAAGAGGTTCTCCTGTGGACTTATCTATTACCCTTCCGGCAATTTTACCGGTTATCCCTGCATATAAAGAACCACTGATTAAGAGGAATAGACACAAAAGAGTAAGGTTTTTTCTCATGTGTCCTCCTTGTTTTTGTTTATTATTAAACAGAGGGGAGAGAGGCTCTCCCCTCTGTAATCTATTGGTTTTTTTATTTTTTTAAAGCTCAAGGGTAAATATAATTCTGTGAGAGCCTCCAAGAAATTCAAGATGACGATAGGCATAATCTATCCTTAATCTACTACCTGTAACTGGCCTAACTACTATACCCATTCCAGCAGATAGTCCTGTCTTCCATCCTAACTCTTTAGCATACTCTATATCAGTGTTAAAAATATATCCACTTCTTAAATAGAAGAAATTGTTAGTATTGTACTCAAATCCCATATTAATGGTTTCGTTTATGTCAGAGTAATGAACAAGGTCCGCAACTAAGGTAAATTTATTTACCTGCGTAGATATCACATCGTATGCTATTCCAAACCTAAATGTAGTGGGTAAAGGATTAGGAGTTGTTCTATACTCTGCAGGTATTGGCATATCAGGTCTTACACTGTCATAAACATTGATCTGTAATTGTCTCCCATGGAAACTCATTTCTGGGCCAAAATTGGACACAGCTACTCCAAGTCTTAAATTATGGGCTCCTCCTGCATCATAAAACAATCCAACATCAAATGCAGGACCATCAGCAGACACATCCCATATCCCTTGATGGATAAGTTTAAAGGTAGCCCCAAAAGAAAGCTTCTCAGTGATCATCCTGCCAACCGATATACCAAGGGCTAAAAATGCAGCACTAAAATACACACCTCTTCCCAGATCCTCTCTCACTGGAGTCGTGATATCATCCAGTTTTGTCTCTTCAAACTTACCAGCAGAAAGTACAGTGGCGCTTATTCCCAGCGTGCCCAGTCCCTTAACAGGAGTAACAAAGGATATGTATTCGTGGGTCATATCAGAGATCCAGTCAATATGATTGGCAAGTATCTCTATTTTGGAAAGCCTTGCAAGTCCTGCAGGATTCCAGTAGGTAGCAGAGGCATCATCAGCAACTGCTACGAACGCATCTCCCATACCAGTGGATCTTCCCACACCTATCTTCAAAAACTGAGCAGTCACTGTGGCAACCTTAGAAAAAGCACCAAATGTAAAGGTAGAAATAATCAAAATGCCCGTCAATATTTTTTTCATCTCTCCTCCTATCATGAATATTAATGCAAAATTACAAATTTACCAACCTGATTTCCAACCTTGGACTCCACATGGAATATATAAACTCCGGAAGCAACAATCTGGTTATGCATGTTAAGGAGATCCCAAAATTCCATTCCACCTTTATCGCTTTCCTCATCCGTGGCTCTGTGTTCTATTACCTTTACCAGATCTCCTGCAAGAGTGTATATTCTGATGGTACATTCTGAAGGAAGATTTATAAATGCAATTTTCCTTGCCTCTCTCTTTATTTCCCATCTATTGTACATTATATAAGGATTTGGAACGACCTTAACATTCAAGGTATAGGTAGTATCTCTTTTTAAGTAATCAGGGATCACCGTTATAGTGTATTTATTATAAGCTGGTGCAGTGCCAATGCTTTTGTTACCTTTTATTATCCATACATCACCGTCATTGATGTATTCTGCTAAGTTACCCAACGGTTGAGTAGCTTTCTTTCTCAATTGAATATAACCACCACACAAATAAATTGCAGATATTTCATCTTCATAAGGATCAAGGTATTGCTTAGCTTCTTCCCTTCCAAACTGGAATGCCCATCCATTACCATTTCTTATTCCCTCCTCAGAAACATTATTATATTTTGTGAATGGAACAGTAGTTTGATGGTCTAAATCTGTAACCTCTAAGGTAAGTAATCCTCCACTCTTATGCCATACCAGTTTGAAATCACTCCCTCTATAAGCCCACTTACCTTTTGCTGAAGCGAACTTAATAGAATCCCTCGGGAAGTTTCCTTTTTCTATTACAACATCTTCAAAGATGGAAGATTTAATGGTATCTATGTAAAGAGAAAATTCTAATACCACATCTTCCAACGGAGGAAGAGATTTAAATAATTGAGTACCAAAGTTGTAAGAAATGGTATCTTTATACTCTCCGCTTCCATAGCGTACAACAAAAGGATACTGGATTGCATTACCTGCATAAAGAGGAGCATCAAATTCTATTTCATATTTCTTTTCGGTCTTTTCTGCAGAATACATCAATGAAGTAGCAGAAATATCTAATCCTGGATTTACAGTATCTCCTGATTCTACTGCCATAGAAACACTTCCTTCATGGTACTCTACAGGTTCTGTTCTTGGAATTGCACTCACTGCCTTCTTACCTCCTTCAAGCCAGAAAGGAGTGGGTATGGAATCCCATCCTGTGGTGTCTGTCCATACTACTATCTGCTTACCCCTTACAGTATCTCCATCCGGTAGTACAGTATCTATTTCCACGGTATCTATTCTAATAGTATCTATATGGGGAGCAAGAACCGTATAGTAGTTATAATCAAAAGCAGTTACTGCATAATAATAAGGGAATCCATTCACAACATCATCATCTATGTAATAATAGCGAATACCCTTGTCATCTGCTATGATCCATTTAACCGAATCGGCCTCACTGGTATCTGTAAACACAATTCCATCTTTCAAATCGTATGTAGCCAAAAGCTCCCAAGTAATTCCGTCTGTACTTTTGTATATTTTATATCCTTCAAAATCATATTGCCTATAATTTGGATCATAGGCTGCACTTCCTGGAACCGAAGCAATGGCATAATAGGGGTCAGGAGTTACCTCTGAATAGTTATCCCATGTGATTATTATCTCTTTATCCTTTGGAATCAACTTCACATTTGGAGAAGGAGGAGGAGAAGGTAACAACCAATTCATATCGTATATAAATTGTGCAGTAGAAGAGACTTTTGCAAGAGGCAGTGTATCCTGCTTTCCATTTATCCAATATTCTGCTGCAATAACTGCAACAACAATTACGGTAGAATCCCCAGGTTCAAGACTAAAAGGTCCTGTAGCCTGTAAAAATCTCTTATCTGCAGGTCCAGGATCAAGACTATCATAGGGTTCGTATTCTTCCGTCTTATAATTGTATCCTGCCATCATCATGTATCTATCCTTATCTGTTGGTGGATCTATGTCTATTGTAAATCTCTTGAATGCAGTTAAACCAAGTTGTTCTATCTCACTTGGATCTTCCCAATCAGGGATTCCATCTCCATCACCATCCCCATAAGGTGGATAAAGGGAAATAAGCAAAGTACTGTCAAGCTCTTCTTCATCCACCAGTCCATCTCCATCGTTGTCTATACCATCATGCAATGCATAGGGACTTTGTAGATAATCATACGCCATTACTCCAGGAACTCCTGATTCCCATGTTTTACCAGGATTCTCATTCCCATCATAGTCCCAGCAGAATCCAACATTATCTACAACAATGCTGTCCTGGGTTTCTGGATCGTAGAAAGTCTTATTAAGAATTAAACCAATCATATCATCTTTATAATCACCTATATCTGGATCAACCACTGCTGCAACATACATGCTATCCAAGGTATGATCTGTGACATTCTTTATTACATACTTAAGAAATACAATGTCTTTATTGGAGGGGTAATTCCAAGCATACACCCATAGATAGATATCTACTCCTATAGGTCTGGTATCTCCTGGATCATGTCTTGAAGGATCAAGGTCACAGAATGCACAGAACATATCTTGTAAGGAGAAAACTTTTGGCCCTTCAGGACCCCACTCTATATGAAATCTATCCCATGGAACCGTTGTCCAATCATCTTCTGTAGACTTATACACTTTGTCCTCAGGACTTCCATAACCTTGCTCCCAATAATCATGTATCGTAGGTACCATTTCAGAAGCTCCTGAATTTGGGTTATAACCATAACTTACAAGGGCTTGACCTGCCTCCTTATCATATGCTCCAACCCATATTCCTGCACCAAATAGGTAATAGTTCCTCAAAGGCTGTGGCCAGTATCCTCCTGGATCTCCAACTTCAGCATCATGCCCAAATCTACCATCATTGAGTACCTTTAAATTCCAGGCATTTATATCAGACTCCTTAACATCAAAGATTTTACTTCCTGGACGATATGTTGCAGTTCTTGCTAAAACTACAGAAATGATTAATATACTCATCAACAATATTTTTCTTTTCATTTCTCCTCCTTAATTAAAATAGAATACTAAAACCAACCCTTATTAACCTGGGATTACCGTAGTTAAGTGGATTATCCACAAGGGGCTTTCTCGCATTCATGTAAGACTCATATGCTTCTCTTCTTGTAATATATCCATCGTGGTTGAAATCTCTTGCAGGATGATAATAAGTGGTTCCGATCCATCCAAGATCTGAAAAATCATTTTCTGTAATTATAGCTCCATCATCATCTGGCTTACCCGTGGCTCCATGAACTGAAAGCACATTGGTAACATTGAAGAGATTTCTTATATCTGCGAACACTTCCATGCTCAGCCCAAATATATTCAACTTTTTGGTGATCTTAGCATCTGTGTACCACACATTTGGCCTTCTTGCAGAATTTAAATCTCCTATCTGGTTACCCCTGGTGTCTGTAGGAGTATATGGCAAACCGGTTCTGAAATACGTCACAAAACCAATTTCAGAATTCCTCAAAAGATTAATATGGAAATCCTTTGGAAACTTAAATCCAAGATCCCAGTTTAAAGTATGTCTTACATCATAATCAAGCCAGTAATCAACAGCTGGTATGGTAATGCCTCTGTAACTCAGATAGTAATTTGCATAAGCTGTGGCAGCTGTTCCCTTTGCCTCTTGATAGGTATAGGAAATCTTGGTATGCCAGAATTGTCCCTCAACAAGAAGTTTTGTAAGTGTTACTTCAAATCCCTTTACCCTTCCAAATGCAGTATTCTTGTAGAGATAATAAGACATAGGAAGTGCCTGAATCAATTCAGTAGTTACAAGGTCATAAATATCTTTGTAAAATAGTGTTAAATCAAATGCAAAATAATCGGTCAACTGAGCTTCAAACCCCGTTTCATAGGCGATTGTTTTTTCTGCTGCGAGATCAGGATTACCTACTATTATATTCCCCCTTCTTGAAACATCTGCATGCAGAGATTCATAGAGATAGGAAAACCCAGGATCCTGGAAGAAATGCCCGTAGAAAAATCTAAACTTAACTCTATCAGTAACAGGAAATGCCATCCCAAATCTTGGGGAGATTTTATATTTGATGGTTGCCCTTACTGTATCATTTCTAAAAAGGCTTTCAGGATATACCCTTTTATAAGCAGCTGGATCAAGCATATCCAATCTGAATCCACCCCTTAAGACAAGACCTTCAAAGTCTGCCCTATCCTGTACATAAGCAGCAAATCTAACAGGATGTAGTTTATAAGCATCCCAGAATGGATTTGGATCCCAAGGAAGAGAATTCTCATAAAGCATTAAGGTATATTTGTTAAAATCAAAGCCCGTTTTAAATTCATGTACCTTACCTATGTTAAGGGTATAATCTCCCTTTGCAATATAGGTTTCTGAGGCTCTAAAATGCCATAATCTATAGTCTCCTTCACCAATATATAGACCAAAAACGCCCCACGGATTATTGGTTCCATACCATGGTTCTGTAAATATCTCCAATTTATAAAGATTTTTAACTGCTGTATCAGGTGGTAAGGTATCATTGTGCAGAACAAAATCTTCTGCTTTAAATTTAAATCTATGCCATATACCTGCTTTATCCAGAATCCCCCATATACCTTGCAAATTTTCTTCTGCTTCTTTATCTCTTATTCCTATAATTCTTCCATTGTAAAAGTATCCAAGTTTAAAATTAATAACACCACTACCAATCATCATATTGAACAACAGATTAAGCCTTCTAAAATCCATTCTGTTAGAACGATAATGGTCAAGCCAGTATCTCCAAGACATACTAAAAGAATTCCACTGTTCACTGCTTAAAAATGCAGCAAGATTTATTTTACCCGAAGGAAACCTAAATGTTAACTTGCCTTCTATTCTTCCCTCATCTCTTTTGCTTGGCAATCTATCTCTATTGGTGTATAGATAATCTCTTGTAAAGAGCTCTCCTGAAATAAAGTAGCCTGATTTTTTTATCCCCGGCAAGGGCCCAGAAATATGCCCCTGCCAGTACTTGTATCCATAATTCAGTGCTGTAGTTGGGAATATAGCATCTGTAGTGTATCTTAAAGCTCCCTCTACACCTGGTTTTGTACCTCCTTCCTTTGTAACTACCTGAATTACTCCAGACATTGCCTGGCCATATTCAGGGTCAAAACCACCTGTTAAAACAATAACCTCCTGTATTGCATCCCTTGAAGGAGAAGCATAAGAAATGCCATAAAATGGATCCTGAGTATTAATACCATCTACATATGTGGCAACCTCACCAAACCTTCCTCCACGAATATGGGTATAGCCATCTGCAGTAGTAACTCCTGCCTGCAATGCGACAAGTCCGGTTAAAGTTTGAACGGGTAATCTATCAAATTCTTTTGAAGAGATAACTCTTGTAGTCTGTACTGCTGTTCTCACTACTACATCTCTTTTAGCCCTTACCTCAACAGGACCAACCTCAATCACCGTTGGCCTCAACTTAAAATCCACAGTGGTTGTTTGGTCAGGAATAACCAGTACTCCTGTTTTTCTTACAGTTTGATATCCTATGTATGACGCAACCACAGTGTATGTTCCTGGTGGAATATTAAAAATAAGATAACTTCCTGTCTCATCGGTGGCTGCTCCAAGGTCTGTACCCTCAATTATAATGTTAACTCCTATAAGGGGCTCTCCGGTCTCTGCATCTACAACCCTTCCCGTAATTCTTCCTGTCTCTCCTGCCCATAAAAGGGCAAAGAGAGCTATAAGTAAAACTATCTTCCTCATCATATCCCCCTTGTTATTCAACCACCTTTATAGGTATTGCTATCATCGAGGCTTTTAATGATTCCTTTGGATATACAAATACATGGTATATAATTGCCTCAAAGTAAATCTTCTTCAACCCCGGCTCAGTAAAAACAAATTTCTTTGTAGTATCTGAATAAATGTAGTGTTTTCCATCTATCACAAAATATTTAACAGTAGTATCTATAACATTGAATCCTCTTTCAGGGTCCAGGGCTGTCCAAAAACTCTCTATCTCTACCGTATCTCCTGCTTTCACAGAAATAAGGGAATCAACTGAATAAAGTCTTTCTACTCCATAGGTTGTAGTATCTGGTCTATAATAAATTGTATCCTTCCCACCAGAATGACTTAAGATCACACGGAAAACAACAGGAGCATCCTGAATATTGGGAATATCCATTTTTGCTCCGCCTGTTATCTTGGAAAGAATCCAATTCCCTTCGTCATCCCTTTCAAAGAAAGCCCTCCTCCACACCTCTGCCTCAAAACTCTTTTCAAAGGTTGTATCAATAGAAGTGGGTGTACTATCTCCTTTTCTATACACTTTATCAATATAAATCTCAATTGTCCCTTTCAAAGAATCAATTATCTCAACCTCAAGGGTAGTATCAAAAGGACTCAAAATCATCGTATCTTTATGAATACTATCCGTAATGTTTCTAAAAAATCCATAAGGTATATATCTTTCCATAGAGATATTATCCTTAACATAATCTTCAATAACTCCAGGAAGCTCTACCTTTTCTTTTTCAAGAAAGCCAAGAGAATATATTATATCTTGATTCTCTTCCAAAAGATTCATAATTGCAGTTGTATCCTCTGAAGAGGGTTCCCAGGGAGGTGGGGGAGGTTCTTTGGTACAACTATTAATAAAAAATAGCAATATCCCTATTATTACACATCCTATCCCATGCTTTATCCTCATGTTTTTCCTCCTTCTGTGGAGAGGGAACTCCCCTCTCCACAGAGTTTAACTTTACCTTATTAAGGTAATCTTACCAGAGTAAGTACCTTTTTCTGTTTTTAAAGTGTAGAAGTATATGCCTGAACTAAGGCCTGGAACTTTTATCTGATTGTTTCCACGTGTTACATTTAACGTTCTTTCAAAGACCTTTCTGCCTGCAGTATTGTAAAGTACAATACGAGCATTATCAACAGCAGTTTTTGAAGTTATATGTATAGCACCTGTTCCTCCAAACACTGTAATGTTTTCAGAAACCACGGCCTCCTCAATTCCTACGGTTGTGGGTACTTTTAGTATCACAGGAAGATATTTGTCGTAAATTGTTGCAAGTTCATCGTTAAGCAGATGAGTATAGTAAACATCTCTTCCATCTAACTGTTCACAGAAGAATATGTGAGCAACTGCAGTACTGTCATCCACAATCTGAAGGTTCTTTGCTACATGAGGCCTACATTCAGTCTCTTCCTCAGTATTTGTAACATTTGCCTCACTAAGATCGTTCCACTCCACCCCTCTGTTCCAACTATACCTTACGTATATATCCCACCTTATTCCTTCTCCAGCTGTGGAATCTGCAATATCTTCCTGCTGCCCCCATACCGCTGCAATCCATTTATCAGAAGTAGCCAAACTTATACAACCAGGGTCTACAAGTGGTGCTATTGCACCTGGATCAGGCTCTGCATTTACAAGAAATGCGGTATCACTAACTTCAGGAATGTATACATACACTGCACCAAAAGGAGGATATCTTCCTGTCTGGTCATAGTATTCATACCGAGAATAGATAAATGCAGGAGAACCATCATCAAACAATGCAACCTGTAAATCCACATAAGCTGGTTGACCTTCTTTGAATAGATGGAATGTATCAATTACAGGAACATAAAACTCTATAGGTTGAGGGGATGACCAGGTTTCTCCTTCATCTTCTGAGGTTACATAATAATACCCATGAGAATTATTATCCCATGCCGCCACAATTATCTTGTCTCCTCTAACATCCCAACCAGAAAGAAAAACTGCATCTCCTAAATCTGGGAACAATTGTGTCTGTACCTCAGTAGAGGTAAAATCATCCAAGGTTCTATAAAACCATACAGCACCCTTATCAGTTCCTAAAGTAATCTGCATTACAATACCAATGGCACCACTCTCCAGCTGTTTTCCTATCACTTTATGACAATCAATATCACCTCCTAAGGGAAGAGGATCATCCCATACTCCACTTCCCCATCCACCAGAACCATATGCTCCAGCAGGAATCCCCCAGGCAGGACCTTCTGTCAACACAGGGAATGTAGCTCTTGGATAATCGTCATAGGAAACCACTGCTGTAGGATACCTTCCTCCAGGATTTGACCCAGAAATTCCAAACTCTCCCCTAAAAATGGTATCAGCAATATTTTCTGAAGTAAATTGATCAGATGAACTATGTGCTATTATAATTCCTGTAGGATCAAGACCTCTATTCACTATCAACACATAACCAGCTTCTGGATTCCAAGAAATACATTCATGTAATGCCCCAAAAAGACATCCCCAAGCATGGCCTGAAGAGTCTACAATAACTCCTGTGCTGAATTTCACATCAGGAGAAGGCGAAATATAACGGCCATTCTCCGCATCAAAAGGACTGTACTTATTAAGTATCATCGCACTTTTATTGAGTTCGTTAACAGGTATATACATTGCTGCTGTTAACACACTCACCATAAAAACACTTAATAACATCTTCTTCATCATTACCTCCTTTTTCTTTTTATTTATTTTTTATTTATTTTTTTATTTTTATCACCCCCTTTCTTTTTAATCTGTTAATCTAAAGTGGAAGGGTATGGAAACCCATACCCTCACATACCTATCTCTCTGTTTAGCAGGAGAAAAGAGCCATTGTCTTGCAGCCTGCACCGCTGCTCTATCAAGTTCAGCATTTCCTGAAGATTTAAGTATTTTAACATCTATTACTTTTCCATCTGTATCAACAAGTGCGCTTACTACCACAGTTCCCTCTATCTCCGCCTTTCTTGCAAGTTCAGGATAAACAGGCTTAACCTGCCTGATAGGTTTTGGCTTTACTTCCACTTTATAATAAGGAACAACAGGAACTTCAACACTTTCTTCAGGTTTTTTGTATATCTCAGCAAAATCGGTTGTAGAAATTGTAGCAGCCTCCACCTCTGCCTCTGATTCAGCTGCCACTGGAAGAGCAGGTTTCTGTTCTGGAGGAGGTTCCACTATTTCTTGTAGTTCACTTGGGATATTTTCTGCAATAAGTTCTATCTTTTTCTTAGGCTTATAAGGAGTCACCTTTATTTCACGGGGGAGTAGTACAAAAAGAAGTATATGAATCAATAAAGCACCCGCTATACCTATTCGTAGATAAATTGGGTACTCTCTTTTTAAATCCATCACCTCAACGGCCATACTTCCTCCTAAGTTTCATATTCCGTTGCAAAAGTTAGTTTAAGTGCTCCAACCTCTCTTAACTTTTCTATCACCTGGTTCACCGTTTTATATTTTGCGTAGTGGTCAGCCCTGAGTATAACTATGAGGTCAGGGTTCTCTGTAAGCTTCTCCTGAATTTTAACGCCAAGCAAGGAAAGGCTTACCAACTTATCATCAATAACAATTCTGCCCTCCCTATCCACCCATACATTCGTAGTATTCCTACGCAATCTTATTCTTTCGGTTGCCTTTGCCTTTGGAAGAGTAATTGGAATTCCTTTTTCAACTCTAAAAACAGTTGTAACCATAAAGAAAAGTATCAAAAGAAATGCAATATCCGACATAGAAGCAGTAGGAATATAGGCTTCGTGTTCCTTTTTTCTTTTTATCTTCATCACTCCTCCTCAAGAGGTACAAGACTTATTCGCTTTGCCTTTGCAAGTTTTAATTCATCTAAAACATCTATCATTATTTTATAAGGAGCAGAAGGGGAGACTTTTATAGCAAATGCAAGACTCTCATTTTCTCCTAAAGCCCGCTCTATTTTCTCCCTCAATTGAGGAATTGTAATTTTTTCATTCTCTATTAACACATCCCCCACAGGATTGACGAGTATTTCCATAATATTTTCTTTTTTAACCTTCACCGTCTCACCTTTTTCAGGCAACAATAATTTCAATCCCTTTTCTCTGGCAAATATAGTGGCGGTCATAAAAAATATAATCAGAAGAAAGGCAATATCTGCCATAGAGGCTGTAGGAATCTCAGCCTTGGTTTCTTTTCTTTCTCTAAGGGTTACCATTTTTTATCCCTTTGATTTTAAAATACCTTTTTCTAAAAGGAAATCTACAAGCACAGAGGCAGCCTCTTCCATATCTCTTGCGTATCTATTAATCACAGCTGAATAAAGGGTGTGAAATAACACCACCGGCGCTGCAATGGCAAGTCCTGAAGCAGTGGTAATCAAAGCCTCAGAGATACCTGATGCTACAATTGTAGGTTCTACTTCTCCTGCTTTTGCGATAGCATCAAAAGCACTTATCATTCCAGTCACTGTACCAAGAAATCCAAGAATTGGGGCAAGGGTGGAAGCCATGGAAAGCCATATCATCCCTCTGTCAAGAAACGCAAGTTCCACTGCTCCAGCAGCAGAAATACTTTCTTCAACTACCTCCTTCCCAAGCTTCACCTTTGCAAGGCCTGCTCCCAGTATCTTTGCTACTGGCTGAGGTGTTTTATCACACAGTTCCTTAGCAGCCTCTATGCCTTCCTCTTCTATAACTTGTTTTAGTCTTTCTACAAACTTTAATGGATTCAACCTTGCTTTAATAAGAAGAGTTATGGCTCTTTCTATTATAAAAGCAAGAGCTATAAGAGATACCACAAGAAGGGCATACATTACTCTTCCGCCTTTAATGAAGAGTTCTATCATTCATTCCTCCTTTCTTTTGCTTTTTAAAATTATAACTCATAATAATATTTTGTCAAATCATCTTTCAATCCAGATTGTAAATATGTATACCCCTAAAAAAAACAAAAGCCCTGCTATAAATATAAAACCATTCATCATAAGTGTAGCCTGCATATAACTCTTAATAAGAGGAAAAAGGTCCAAAGGCCCTGCACACATTAATCTTGTAGAGATGTTAACCAGTCGGTATATGTTTAAAACAAGGGCAACCAAAATTAAAATAGCAGAGACTCCAGAACATACCCATACCGGCGGTTTTTTTAAATAAAATATAAGAAATTTCAATAATCTCGCAACCTTAAACAGTACCACAACCAATATTATCATCCCTAATATAAATACAATTTGTGGAATAATCTCTATTTTCATTTCTTAAATATTAAATTTGAAAATCTTATAATACCTATAAGTATCGTTATACCAGAAATCAAAGAGAAAATATACGAAATCCACTCTAATGTTACCGGAGGTTTTATGTACCCAAGTACTACACCAGAAATAAAAATAATACCAGCAAAAATCATGTATCCTGAAGGAGCTAAATATAAAAATATCCAATTGGTTTTAACATTCAATACTTTTTCATATTTTTTGGCTACTCTTCCTATGAAGAAAAATCCTAACCAAAACAGTATTGCTCCTCCAACAAGCAGTATGTATGAGCAGGTAACAAACCAAAAGTATTCAGTAGGAGAAAGTCCATACATCATTCAATACCTGTTTCTATAAGTTTCCAGAATGCCCCTGATTCATTGCGTTGCACAATACCGGTGTTGTTTTTGAACCAGTAGGTAAATTTAAATGTGTCTATCTTGATAATCTCTTGATAAGAAATACACCAAGCCTCTCCTGTTTCTAACTCTTCCATGCCATCCACATGTGCCTTTAGTATATAGGCGATATTTCCATTTTCATCGTATAAAGTATCGCTCCATTCTTTGTTTTTATAGAGAGGTAAATCTATCAATCTTATAAATCCTTTTGCTATCTCCTTTTTCTCCCCAAATTCTATGGTATCTTTTTTTATATACCTGCTTAAACCATTATCATTGTTTAAAAATGTAATATCTATGCCTTGCAAAACTATCTTGAACTCTATTCCTTCTATTATAGTATCTCCTATCACACTCCACTTTTCTTCACTCTCCTCTGAAGAATAGATCCAATATCTTCCGTTCTCCAAAGGAAAACAAAAATCACTCTCCTCCTTCCACTGAGTACAGGAGAAAATACCCAGTAAGGTAATCAAACCATAGTGAAGCTTCACATTTTTCAATATACACATAAAACCACCCATGTCAAGTTAGTTTTACAAAAAATACTTGACATAAAAAAAGTTTTATGTATTATTTATAAAAAGGGCCTATAGCTCAGTCGGTCAGAGCGCGCGCCTGATAAGCGCGAGGTCGGTGGTTCGAATCCACCTGGGCCCATGTATGGGAAAGTACTTGAAGATATTATGTACACTGGTGTTTTTCTTCTATTGCAATCCTATTTTTTCTCCCTTAGGACTTGTAGAAATAAAAGGAGTAATAGAAAATCCCGAAGAAATAATAAAGGAAATAAATTTTTTTAAAAACAATCCACAGATCAAAGGTGTTTTAGTTAGAATAGAATCACCTGGAGGAAGTGTTGCAGCATCTCAAGAGATATATGAAGCCTTAAAAGAGTTAAAGAAATGTGGGAAAAAAATAGTAGTTTCCATGGGAAATATTGCAGCTTCTGGTGGATATTATGTCGCGCTTCCTGCGGATGTAATAGTTGCAAATCCGGGGACAGTAACTGGATCAATTGGTGTGATAGTAGAATACCCGGTGGTTGAGAAACTTTTAAAAAAAGTTGGAGTGGATGTTGAGGTAATAAAGTCTTCTGAGTTTAAAGATATTCTTTCACCATTTAGAAGGCCAAAGGAAAAAGAAAAAAATATATTGAAGAACGTAGTAATGGATATATACGATCAGTTTGTGGAAAAAGTGGCAAGGGAAAGAAAGATTCCTGTAGATAGTGTAAAAAAAATAGCAGATGGAAGAATAATGTCCGGGAGGGAGGCTTTGAAATTAGGATTGGTTGACAGCTTAGGAGGTATAGAAAAAGCAAAAAAAATCCTTGCTAAATTATGTAAGGTAAAGGAACCGGTTAAACTTTTCAAATTAAAAAAGAAGAAATCCTTACTTAAAGAGATTATAGAAGGAAGTATATTTTGTACTGACCTTCTTCCCATCAGGCCTTATCCAGTGCTTAAGTATTTGTATAAACTTTGAAAGAGAATAAAGTTTATATTCCTCTTGTACCTCCTACAGTATTAACTAAATACATAGAAACAAAAAATAACTTCATTACAAAAAGAAAATCTATTCTTCTATTAACCGACATCTCTGGTTTTACAAAGTATACAGAAAGTCTTGTAGGAAGGAAAAAAGAGAATATAGAAAACATAACGAAAATTCTTAACCAGCATTTTGAAACCATGGATAAAGAAGTTTCAAGATATAAAGGCTTCCTGGTAAGGTATGCAGGGGATTCTATGCTTGCAATGTTTGGAGGAGAAAAAGCCCAAGAAAGGGCCATAGAGGCAGGATGGAGAATAATAGATTCCATGGAAAAATTAAAAAAAGAGGAAGGACTGGATATAAAGGTAATAATAGGTGGAGGTGAATTTTACGAAATGGTACTTGGAGACGAAGAAAAAAGAGAGTGGGCAATAACAGGAAGAGTAATTTCAGAAATGGCATCGGTAGAAAAACAGGTAGAAGCTGGAAATGTAATGGTAAAAAAAGAAATATATCAGGAAAAATTCCCTGAAATAGAAGAACCTCCTAAGATAACTGTTGAAGATGTTAAAGTATTTTATCCCGCCTCTCTTGAAAGACTTCCAGATACCACATTTAGGGGAGAGTATAGAATTGCAGCTACTGTATTTATAAATATTTATGGCTATGATGAAGAAAATCCTCAATTTGAAGAGTTAAACAACTTTTTCATCTATATAAAGAATCAGGCAAAAAAATATGGAGGAATAGTTAACAAAATAGATATACATCATGAAGGGATAAAGATAATGGTCGTTTTCGGAGCTCCTTTTGCAATAGCAGAGGAATACTTGAAAGCAGTAGAATTTGCAAGAAAAATAGTACATTACAAAACATCTTTAAAAACAAAAGGTACAGTAGGACATGGGTATGTGTATGCAGGCTTTATTGGAGGAGACAGAAAAGAATACACCATCATAGGAAGTTCTGTAAATACCTCTGCAAAACTTTTGTCTTTTACTGCGAACAGAGAGATAATTATTTCTGAAGAGTTAAAAAAGAATCTTGAAGATGTTTATTCTTTCCTAAAGAAAGGGACCTTTGAAGTTCCTGGGATAGAAAAGAAAATTTGGTATTATAAATTACTGGATATAAAAAAAGAAAAAAAAGAAAAGATTACAGAATCCAGAGAAAAGATAATTAATAAAATTTTAAAAGAAATGGGAAAAAAAGAAAACAAAGTATTTATTATAGAAGGAGTAAGGGGGACAGGAAAATCTTTTATTGCAGATGCCATCATTCAAAAATATAAAGGAAATTGGATTAATATAAGAGGAGAAGAAGGTATAGCCTATGAACTGTTCCGAAAGATTCTTGAAACAAATGCCGGGATTGAAATCCAGGATGATAAAAAGAAAATTCAAAAAAAGTTAAATATGCATTTTCTATCGCTTAACCTCCCTCCTGAGTTTGAAAAAAAGATTCCCTTTATAGAAACTGTAATATTTGGGATTGAGCATCCAGAATTTATCATCACAAACTACCCTCCAGAACTGATAAAAGAAAACCTAAAAGAGGCATTCCGGATTTATTTAACACAGCTGTTTTATAATTCTCCTTTTCTATTGGTAGTGGATGACTTCCATAAAATGGATAAAGAAAGCATAGAAATTATCAGCCATTTTTTGAAAGGTATAGAACTGACAAAGGAAAAGGGAATTACAATGCTTTTTACGATGCTTCCCGAAGTTAACGAAACGTGGAAAGGCTATTCTAATGTGGAAATATTCAGGCTTCCAAGTTTTTCAAAAGAAGAGATAAAAGAACTGGGGCTTTTTTATTTCAACAAAGAACCTTCAGAAGATTTTGTTGAATTTTTATGGGGGAAAACCAAGGGGAACCCATCTTACACCATTCATATGATGGAACATATATTAAGAGAGCATCTCTTTAAAATAGATGAAAAGGTCCAACTTGCAGAAACAGCTAAACTCCAGGAAATACCTGAAACGGTGTATGGATTACTAATGTCTAAGGTTGATACTTTGCCCTTAGAAACCAAGGAGATTTTAAAAATAGGAGCAGTATACGGATTAAATTTTTCACTAAGCATTATCAAGAGGATCACCAAAAAGGAGAACATTCAATCCCTGCTCTCATTTGCATTAAAAGAAGGACTTATTTTAAAATTTTCAAATGGCGATGTAGAATATTTATTTGCAGAATCCATGACAAGAGAAGCGGTTTACAACTCTCTTTTATTGGAAGAAAGAAAAAAATTGCATAACCAGATTGCAGAAGAGGTTGAGAAAATGTATAAAGATACTGAAAGATTTTATCCTTTCCTTGCGCATCATTTCCATCAAGCAGAAATTTGGGAAAAAGCGTTCTGGTATTACTATCTTGCAGGAAAAGAAGATGCAAAATTCTATCGTAATGAACAAGCAGTAGAGAATCTTAGTAGAGCAATAGATATATGGAATGAAAAACTTGAAAATTCAGAGTACAGAAAGGAAATATATGAATGCTATAAAACCAGAGGAATGGTAAATCTTTACTTAGGAAATCACCAGGATACATTGAATGATTTTTCAAAAGCAATTTCTTTTGCCAAGGAAAATAAAATGCTAAAAGAAGAAGTAGATTCTTTAAATAGATATGCAGATGTATTACTTGAGATAAGAAATAAAAAAGGTATAGATTATGCTACTCAAGCCCTTCAAAAAAGTAAAGAGATAGATTATATAAAAGGGATAGGCGATAGCTTCAGAGTAATGGGTAAGTACTACTTCTATATAGAAAATTCTCCTCAAAAATCCTTTGAATTCTTTAGTAAAGCAATGGAAAATTATTTGAGAGATCCTGCACTTAAAAAGGAATTGCTATCTGCATACATAGACCTTGCAGTAAATATGCGGAAACTTGCACAACCTCATAAAGCAGTAAAATTCTTTAACAAAGCAAAGGAACTTGCTGAAACCACAGGAGTGAAACATCTTGAACTTGTAACTTTAAGAAACATGGGGCATCTTTATTACGACGCAGGAGATATTAATAAAGCAGAAGAGTTATTGCAGAACGCTTTAAACATAGCTATGGAAATAGGGCATAGGGAAGAAAGTACAAAACTCATCACAGACCTTGCTAAAATAAAAATTACTCAGACGAAATTTAAAGAAGCAGTTGAACTACTCCAAAAGGCAAAGGAAAATCTACAATTTTTAAAATCAAAAAGGATTGAGGGTGAAATTGAAAAAGGACTTGGGTATGTAAACTTTTATACTGGAAACTATAATACTGCGTTAATGCATTTTAAAGATGCAGCAAAAATATTTGAAGAAATAGATGAACCAAACGAACTTGTTGATTCCATGATAAACATTTCAATGATAGAAACTGTAAAAGAGGAGTTCAAAAAGGCACGTACGGATGTTGAAAAAACATTAGAAATAGCAAAAAGATTGAATAATCCATTTATTGAAGCTCAAGCTTTAAATATATTATCCACCATACAACTCCATTACGGAGATTTTGAAAATGCGTATTCATCTGCAGAGCAATCAGTAGAAATAAGAAAGAAACTGAACGATCCCTGGGGAACTGCAGAAAGTCTTCTCACACTTATAGATGTCTGCTGGCAGATGGAACAATGGGAAAAGGGAATAGGATACTGTAATGAAACAGTTGAAATAGCAAGAACTCAGAATCCTTTAATGGTATGTGATGCGATGAATGTAAAAGGAAGGATTCTTATAGACGCAGGTGACTATGAACAGGCGGAAAGAGTTTTATCTACTACCCTAAAAATAGCAGAACAAACAAAAAGCATTGAGCATCTATTTAAAGTTCAATATAGCATTGGAAAGTTATACTTAGAACAAAAAAGGATAGAAAAAGTACTTGAAATACTGCCAAATCTTTATTCTGCCAACCAAAGTTTAAAATCGTATAACATAGATTTTCAAACTCGTATGATTTCTGCAGAAATTCACATAATCCAAAATAATCCTAATGCATCCATTGAAGTATTAAAACCACCTGATGAGTGGGAAAAAGATAAACTCAGTTTTATCAACTTAATAGAAGGCTGGCTACTTTATACAAAAGCCCTCTTGGAAAAAAGAAACCTTGAGCTTGTGGAAGAATGCATAGTGAAATTAAAAAATATCATAAAAGGTAAAAATCTTTTATACAAGACCGCTTTAATGCTTTTGTTAGAATACAATACTCAAAAATATAAATTGGAAAACAAGGCAAAGTTTGTACGTTTTATTATAAGTATGATAAACCCTTCGGTTAAAAGGATCTATAAAACACTACAAGAAGTTATAAAAAAGAAAGCAGATGAATTAAAGGAATTGAAGCCTTTTTATCTGAAAAAATGGGGTGCCATCCGATTTATAGATGAGAATTAGTAACCCGCAACTCCCTGCTTTGTCTGGAATGCCCATCTAACTACCGCCTTCCAGGTGTTTCCATCCTTCCAGATGGAGTCTACAACAATTTTACCATAGTAGTTATCCCATGTGGCTATCTCGTATATCATACCAACCGATACCTTCATACTATCCGAATAATTTGAAGTATTGGCTTCTCCTTCTATATGCTCATACCATTCTTCTGCAGATTTATTAGGATTTCTAATATAAGCATCGTTTCCACTATCCCACATCTTCTTAGGAGATTTAAAAACAAGGTAAGGTTTATCATCTGGAACAAGGTCTACTACAAAGTCTATTTTATCTTTATTTTCTTCTACAGCCTCACACACCTCAGGATGCCCTGTATTTCTATTGAAACCAAATGCATTCATATTACCTGCGGTGAGAAGTATTGCACCCCAGGAAAGTTCCATTGTTCCCGTGGGTCTTGGATAAAAGGCATAAAGTCGTGAACCTTCATCAAGAGGATCACCTTCCACCACTGCTCTTATCTGTACAACGTATTTAGTTCCGTTGCTCAATCCCTCTACTGTTTGAATGGTGTTTTCAGTTATTGGAACATTGTTAACTTTATATTCCTCTGCTTCTTCTGCAGAAAGATCTTTTAAGGAGGAGTCTTCGCTCACATATACATTTATTCCATCCATTCCTTGAGGAAGCTCCTCAGGAAGTCCTTCAATAACTATGTCAACCTTCTGGTCATCGGGACGGTTTTCAACATCTAAACTATCAACAATTTCTTTTATCTTCGTTATATCTGGTGGTTTTGGTATACAAGCAAGACCTATAAATAAAACTGTAATCAATAACACTATAAACTTTTTCATATACACCTCCTTGTTATTAAAGAACGGATGGCACCCCTTTTATTTTATCTTTTAGAATTTTCTTGTCAAGCAAATTTTCATACTACACTCTTTAACTCTTTGCTTAATCTTATGATCTCTCTTATAATAAATAGATTATTATAAAATTTTCTTCTGTATTCCTGTGGAATGCTTTTTATCTCTTCTTTTAGAAATTCAAGAGATTTTTTTATATATTTTTTTGCATGCAAAATTTTTTTATGAAAAAGCAGTATGCGAATATGAACATATAAAAGTATTAATTCCCCTGCCTTTTCCTTCCTCTCCTCCCTTAAACTCTTACAGGAAAGGTAAAAAGCCTTAAGAGGAGCTTCCTCTATATAAGAAAGAGCAAGATAGGAGAGAAGGATGGGAAAATATCTTGTGTATCCTGTTTCTTGAGCAACTTTTATACATCTATTTATAAGTTTTCTTGCCTTATCGTACTCTTTTTTAAGAAGCATCACCCACGAAAGATGTTTTAAGTTTTCCATTACCCAAGATTTGTCTCCTATTTTCTCAAAAATTACAAGTGATCCTTTTAAAAATCTTTCTGCCTTTTCCAACTCTCCGGTGTTTAAATACAAAAATCCAATATTTGAAAGCACGGAAGCAATTCCAGGCTTTTCATTGAGTTTCACTCTTATCCGATACGCCTCCCAGTAATATTTAAGAGCCTTCTCTAAATCTCCTAATCTCCCATATAAAGAGGCTAAGTTTGCATAACGGTATGCGGCGCTTCTGCGGTAGTTGAATTTAACTGCGTAATCCAGTACCTGTTCCATTACTTTTATCGCTTCCTTATATCTTTTCAAAAGTATAAGCATCGTACCTTCATTTCCTTTTACCCTCAACCAAGTATGCATATCTCCTGATTTATACGCCATCTCTGCTGCTTCTTTAAAGTAGTGATACGCTCTACCAAAGTCACCTTTATGGTAAAAGTACGTCGCTTTTTGAGCAAGAATATGGGCTTTTTGGTAAATATCCACCTTACCTGACTTTTCCGCTTTTTCTATCCATTCTGCTGCTTTTTCCAGTTCTCCCTCTGTGATAAGATACAACGAAAGATTTAACATGTTGCGGTAATCTTCACTTATGGAAGGAGAAGACTCTATTGCCTCGGCTGTCTCCTTTATGGCCTCCCGGATATTGCCAATTCGGTAAAGAACATTTCCATATTCGTATTTTACCAATTTATACAGTACTGGCAATTTATCTTTATGAAGCGTCACATCATTTTTTAGATTTTGAAAGATCTCCGCTGCTTTTTTGTTGTTTTCTAACACATACATCTCATACTCTGCAGTATAATAACGAAGTTTAAACCGATACTCTATTTCATTAAGCACTAGGGTGAGCCCTTCCATTACTTTAAGATAATAAAGAATCTTATCCCTTTTACGAAGTTTTATTAAACTTTTTAAAATTTTCTCAATCAAAAGGAAACTTTCCTTATAAAGGCTTTTTTTATCAGTATAAACTTTATTCATGTTAACAAGTGCATTTTCATAAAACTTAAATGCCTCTTCAAATGAATAGTTGTGATACGCTCTATCTCCTGCCTCTATTAAATAAGGAAGTGCCTTTTCCCAATTCTCGGCTCTTGAATAGTGGAAAGCCACTGCTTCTATAAACTCCTTGTTGTAGTTCAACCGTTTTTCATACCACTCTGCTATCAAGTTATGGAACCTTCTCCTTTCTCTGAAAGGCAAAAGATTGTAAGCAGTATTCCTTATAAGCTCATGTTTAAAAAGGTATTTAAGTCTTTCAGGTTCGTATATCAAGCCATAATTTTTTAAAGAATTAAGTACAAAACGAAGATTTTCTTTTATTTCTGGGTTAAGATATTCTGCTATCTTAAAATCAAACTCCTGTCCAACCACCGAAAGCCTCTTCAGTGTGTCCTTCTCTTCTGCACCAAGAAGATCTATCCTTGCAAGGATAAGTGAATATATAGTAGAAGGAAATTCCTCCTTTTTCTCTGTTTTTAATACATGTTTAGTAAGTTCCTCCAAAAAGAATGGATTACCCGCACCTATCCTTATTACTTCTTCAGGAACCGAAACATCTCCTGCTATAGATTTTATGATTTTATCTGCACTTTCAGGTGAAATTTCTCTTAATCGGAGTTGAAACCTGTGTTGTAGTGTAGCAAATGACCTTTCAATTCTTTCCTCTGGCCTTTGGGAAATAATAAAAAGTATGGGGAATCCTTTTAAACCCGAGTAGAGATAGTTTATTAATTCTACAGTAGCATTATCAAGCCATTGTGCATCGTCAATTGCAAATATTGTGGGAGTCTCTTTTAATCTCTGTTTTAGGATATCAAGCACGAGTAAAGAAAATTTATCTTTTATATTGCTTATTGTAGGACTTTTATCTCCCTTCCATCCCAATACCTGCATGAAAAGCTCTCTTTCCCATTCTTCTTTACCCAGTCTTTTGAAGATTCTATCCATCTCTCTTCTATACCTTACTTCATCAAAACTGTATGGAAGAGTAAAAAAATCTTTAAAAAATGCTCTAAAAGGAAAATAAGGAACATCTTGATAGAATACAGAGCCTTTAAGCATGTATGTCTTTATACCTAATTTTTCGGCCTTTTTCTTTATCTCATGAATAAACCTTGTTTTTCCCATCCCTGCTTGAGCAATTATATGAACTAAACTTCTATTACCTTCAATACTTTTTGATAATATTTGCATCACCTCCAATACCTCTTTTTCTCGCCCTACAAAAGGAGTAAAATAGAAAGGTTTGCTCTTCTTTTCTTTTGTAAGAATCCAAGCATCCTTTAAAAAGTTTGTTTTCTCAAGTAACAGGGAGTGTTTCTTCTTAAATAAAAACAAAACTCCGCTTTTCTTTTTTACCTCATCCCCTACTAATACTTCCTCAACTTTTGCTATTCTAAGCAATCTTTCTGCCTTGTTCACCGAGTTTCCTATTATGGTAAACTCTTTTCTATTTTTACTTCCTATGGTTCCTGCAAAACTTCTACCCGATGTAACGGAAATTTTAAAAGCAACTTTTTTCTCTTCTAAAAACTTTTTAATCTCAAGACCCGCATAAAGAGCGGGAATCCCTGGTTCTTCTTTTAGCGCAGGTAATCCAAATACTGCCATTATTCGGCTACCTTTAAAATATGGCTCAACCTTATTTATGAATCCTCCAAATCTTTCCACTATCTCATCCACCTTACTAAATACCGCAGAGTAAAAATCCGCATCTATGGGAAGGTTCCACCAGTTTATAAACAACGTGGCCATATACCGATGTTCATCCGAAAAATCCATTATTTTGGAGTGCGGAAGAAATTTAAGCATCTGTTCCGTGTCCTTAAAATCAACCGTTGAAGTAAAAGATGGTATCTTTCTTGATATCTCAGAGATGTTTGGAAATTCTGATGGCTCTATTGCTCTATACCTTCCAATACGCCTACCTATGGGGTTCTTTGGACCCTTATTATAGAAACTCTCCACCACCACGATTTCTCCAGGTCTTGCTATAGCCTCTGCAATCATTGCCTGGGATGGAACCTCTCCAATTATTACCCTCTCCTTCCTTTCTTTACCTTCAACCAGAATTTCATAAAATTCTCCTGCGCTTACTCCAGCAGAAACTGAAAGTATAAACTCCTTTCCATCTATATTTAATTTCTTTCTATGCCATTTTAAGATTACACTCTTCAGCAATGAGAGTACATCATCTCTATAATCCATAGGAAAATAAAAAAGTAATCCATCCCCACTAAACTTCAAAAGCACTCCACCTCCCTCCCTCATGGAGGCGATGATATCTCCAAAATAATCGTTGAGTATCTCAACAAGTTGTTCTATACCTTGAGAGCCTTTTTTATCAAAGTAATCGGTCAAGGCAGAAAAACCAGAAATATCCAAAAATATTATAATTCCTTGCTCTTTGATTTTCCCGCCCTTGTGTACCTTCTCTATAAAAGAGGTCATATCCTTGGGGAAATATACAGATATTTCATTCATTTAATTTAATATATTGCTGAATATTAATTTGTCAAACAAATTAATGCATCAAAAGTTGTATTATTGACAAAAGATATCCATTGAGTAAACTTATAACTCATTATGAAAAAAATAAAGTTGAAGATTAAATGGAAGGATGAGTTTATAGATGGTATTTTTATACTTATAGGATCTGCAATTCTTGGTGTGGGATATGCCTTTTTCCTCATTCCCCATCATATTGTTCCAGGAGGATTAGGAGGACTTTCCATTGTTATCAATTATCTCATTGGCATCAGTGTGGGTACCGGATATGTAATTTTAAACATACCTGTATTTATCTTGGGTATTAAAAATCTTGGATTTAGATATGGAATAAAAAGTCTTATAGGAATACTCTTATCATCCTTTTTCATAGATCTTTTTTATAAGTTTCTGAGCTTACCTACTGCTACAGGCAGTAAACTACTGGCATCGGTATACGGAGGAGCATTACTTGGACTTGGACTTGGTATAGTATTCAGAGGCCATGCCTCAACAGGAGGAACAGATGTAATAGGACAGGTAATAAATAAATTTACAAATCTGAGTGTAGGAATCGGCATTCTTATAGTAGATTTTGTTATAATCTCTCTTTCTGGAGTTGTTTTTAGATCTTTTGAATTACCCCTTTACGGTTACCTTGCACTTTTTATTTCTTCCAAAGTGGTGGATTTTGTACTTGAAGGGTGGGGATATGCAAAAATGGTGATAATAATTACAGATAAGGAGGAGAAAATAAAAGATGTAATACTTTCTAAAATGAACCGAGGAGTAACCGGGCTTAAGTCAATCACAGGATATCGTAAAAAAGAGACTGAAGCACTTCTTGTAGTGGTTGCTAAAAAGGAAATACCCGTTTTAAAACAATACGTAAAGACAATAGACCCAAAAGCTTTTGTGATCATTTCAGATGTTTATGAAGTTTTGGGAAAGGGCTTTAGACCCCGAATATAAAAACAATAAGGAGGAAACAATGGGAAAAATTAAAATACTTGTTATAAATGGATCCCCAAGAAAGGATGGCATTACGATGTCTCTTGCAAAATATGTTATTTCCTCTGCAAAAAAAAGTGGGGCAGAGATAGAAATAATTCACTTGATTGATAAAAAAATTAAACCCTGCGAAGGTTGTGTAAGTAAAAATCCCAAAGAATGCAACAGAGATAGATGCAAAGAGTTGAATGATGATATAGAGGAAATATTTAATAAGTTTATGGAGTGTGATGGGGTATTATTTGTTTCTCCTGTCTACTGGTATTCTCCTTCTGCATTAATGAAAAATTTAATTGACAGATTAACTGCCCTTGAAAATGAAGGGAAATTACTTGACGGAAAGGTAGGAGGATTCGTTGTTACAGCCCAAGAAGATGGTGCTATGATGACCATACTTACAATGATGGGGACTCTGAATGATATGGGCTTTATTTTCCCTCCTTATGCTTTTACATATTCGGTAGGTTTTGAAAAGGTAGAAGAGGATAAAGAGGCTATAACCTATGCAGAAAGGCTTGGGAAAAATATGGTTGAGTTGATAGAAATAGTAAAAAAAAGAAAATGGGTATAAAATTGACTTTTCAATTTATTTTACTTATCATTCTAAAATGAATCCCGAAGAGATAGAAAAAAAGGAGTTTCCAAAAGTTCTAAGAGGATATGATGTAGTACAGGTGAAAAGTTACTTAAAAGAGATAGCATCCTATCTAAAACAGTTAATGGATGAAAAACAACACTTGGAAATAAGAATAAAAAAACTTGAAGAAAAAATAGAAGGTTATGAAAAAATAGAAAAAATGCTTGAAGAAACTGTCACCACTACAAAAAGGGCTACTGAAGAAATAAAAGAAAAAGCCAAAAGGGAAGCAGAAAGAATACTTAGGGAAGCAAGGAAAAAAACGGAGGAAATGATAACCACTGCAGAAACTAAAAAGGCAACACTTGAAAAAGAAATAGAAATTTTAAAAGGACAGAAGGAGGCATTACTTGAAGATATAAAAGAAGTGATTTCACAGTATACCGCTCTTTTAAAAAGATATGGAGGAGAAAAATGGTCCAACAAATGAGCGAAGCGATAGAATTTATAAAAAGTGTTACCAAGATAAAACCCAAACTCGGTATTATCCTTGGATCAGGCCTTTATCCGGCTGTGGAAGAACTCAAAGAACAGGTCAAAATTCCTTATCAACAGATTCCTAATTTTATGACTCCCACTGCTCCAGAGCATCCCGGGGAACTGATACTTGGATATTTGAATGATTATCCCATAATAGTGATGAAAGGAAGGCTTCACTATTACGAAGGATACACCGGAGAACAGATTACATTCCCTGTAAGGCTTATGAAAAAACTGGGTATAAATAGATTAATAATCACCAACATCGCGGGTGGGATAAACTCATTTTATAAGCTTGGAGATATAGTGATAATATATGACCATATAAATCTTCTCGGCAGAAATCCATTGGAGGGATTTATTTGTGAAGACCCCAGGAAAAGGTTTCCTGTAATGTGTGGAGCCTATTCCAGAGAGATGATTGAAATCGCAGAAAGGGCATTTATTAAAGCAGAAATTGCTCCAAGGTATGGTGTTTATGCAGGGGTTCTGGGGCCATCCCTTGAAACTCCAGCGGAGCTAAGAGCACTCATCTCTATTGGTGCAGATCTCGTTGGAATGTCCACCATCCCTGAAGTTATAGTAGCAGTACAGGAAGGAATAAAAGTACTTGCTCTATCTGTAGTTACAAACATCGTTAATCTTTGGCACCATCCACACGAAGAAAACTTCTTAGAAGTTGCAAAACAGGGAGCAGAGAAGCTAAAAAAAATCATCTTCTTTATCATTGAAATACTAAAAACTCAATGAAAAGAATACTTTACATCTCTATTCTATCCCTGTTGTTATGTAGAAAAACCACTGAAAATATAAGCGAAGCAGAATCTGCTCTTATAAAGAGAGATTACACCAAAGCATTATTTATCCTTGAGCCCTTAAAGAGTAAAAAAAACGCAAGAATCAAGTATCTTTTTGGAAAAACATACCTCGGATTAAAAAATGTAAAAGAATTTACTCTATATTTCAATGAAACTTTAAAACTCGATTCCTCGTATACCGATAGTATTATAGCATGTTGCATTAAACGAGCAAAGGAACTTTACAGAGTCAAAGAATATGAAACAGCGATACAGATACTTAAATATGCAGAAAAATTGAATGGATTTGGAAAATCAAAATTGGGACTTTTAACCTTTGGGGACATATACAAAGTTTTTGGAGAGTTTACAAAGGCAGAGTATTATTACCGAAAGGCATTGACCTATGCTAAACCTGCGGAAAGAGAGAAGATATGGGAAAAATTGATCAAAATATATGAAGATTCTAAGGAATGGGACCAAGCATGCAGGGTGTGCCTTGAAGCAATGAGAAAGGACAAGTTATGGCATCTTCAGTTAAAATATACTCAATATGCTTACAAACTTGCAGAAACTCTTTTTACTGAAGGCAAAATAGATTCTGCAGCAAAGGTAATGGAAGAAGCTTCAAAGTTGGAAATTCCAAATATGATAAAGGATGAATTTTTCTTTCTTTACGGTGAAATTTTACTTGCTAAGGGAGATATTGAAAAAGCCAAACAAATGTACAAGCTTGTTCTATCCTGCGCTTTAGCATCCCCCTCCCTTAGGGAAAGATCAAGGGAAAGACTAAAGATTTTGAGTAAATGAGAAAAGCACTTGTTCTACTAAGCATTTTTATAGTAATTGCTTCTTGCAGAAGAGGGAAAAAGACTGTTCACGTCCCCCCTCCTGAAGAACTGTTTAAAAAGGCGGAGAAGTTATACAATGATAAAAAATATTATAAAGCAGCAGAAGTATTTAATAAAATAATACTCAACTACCCTGGGTGTTCTTTGGTTCCTGAGGCACAATACTATTTAGCATACTCTTACTACTATATGAAGGATTATGAAAGAGCAGAAGTGGAATTTGAATTCCTATACAGACAGTTTCCTACTTCTGCATATGCAGAGGAAGGGGAGTTAATGGCTGCAGTATGTATGTATCTTGCTTCTCCACCTTATTATAAAGACCAGACAAAAACATTGGAAGCAAAGAAAATGTTTGAAAAATTTATAAAAAGACACCCTAACAGTCCACTTAAAGAGAAGGCTGAAGAGTACATTAAAAAGATAAATGAAAAACTTGCACAAAAGGAGTTTGAAACTGCGTTGCTTTACTATAAATTTGCCGAATACAGAGCTGCTCTTCAGTCCTTTAAATACATAGTAGAAAACTTTCCGGACACTGACAAGGCAAAGGAAGCAAAAAGATACATGGAAAAATGTAAAAAATATCTTGAAAAATGAAGATAGGAATTTTTGGAGGAAGATTTGACCCTCCGCATGTAGGGCATCTGATACATGCCCAGTTGCTGTGTTCTGATCACGGATTGGATGTAATACTTTTTGTCCCTTCATTTGACCCCCCTCATAAAAATGTTGTTGCTTCTTTTGATGATAGGTTTAAAATGACAAAAATAGCAATAAGCAGAAACAAACGGTTCTGGATTACCCCTCTTGAAAAACAAAAAGGAGGTAAATCTTACACAGTAAATACATTGATGATTCTTAAAAGAATCTACAAACACCACGAGCTCTATCTCATCATAGGAGCAGATGAATGGAAAAACTTTAACCAATGGAAGGAACCCAATAAAATAATGGAACTTTCAAAAATAATTGTTCTTCCAAGAAAAGACATAAAGATAAAAAAGAAAAAGGAGATAATAACTCCATCTCTTCCATTAATAGATATATCCTCTACTGATATAAGAGAACGAATAAAAAGGGGAAAATCAATCAAGTACTTAGTACCAGAAGGGGTAAGAATGTACATATTGAAAAATAACCTTTATAAAGATTAAAAAAAATTTCACCCCTTACTCTGCTTGGAGAATAGCACAAAAAGTGGTTACAGAAATGCTTATGGAGACGACTCCTATGCCTGGTACCGGGATGGCTGTGCAGAATACATATTTACCCATCCATTAAACATTTATTCCATTTCTAAAACGAGAGTAAGCTGGTTTTACAGATGTGGAAAAGAACTTGAAAATCAAACATACATTGACAGGGCGTTGAGCTTTGGGAATAGATAATTGATACAGATAATGATGGAGGAATTCCTGCATCCACACAGGACTCCTGTACAGAGGATATGACATGGATTTCTGCTCAAGAAGGAAGTTAAGCAAATTTATTTTATAAAAATTAAAGAGATTCCTCTTTAAAAAAAGTCTCCTTTACCACAATTATTATAACAGAGATTACAATTGAAGCATCTGCAACATTGAAGGTATACCACCTCAGATTTCCTATGCCCATATCAATGAAATCAACCACCTTTCCTTTAACAACTCTATCAATGATGTTTCCCATTCCTCCTCCAAGAATCACTCCTAAAAGGACAAGATAAAATTTTGAGTCTGTTTTTGAAATAAGATAAATAACAAATGCTATTCCTGCAACAGGAAGTATATAATAAATCCATGAAGGACCAAAAGAAAGTCCAAAAAGTCCTTTTTCATTGTAGAGAAAAGTTATTTTTATATAGTCTCCTAATATTTTCACACTTTCATGAAGAAAAAGATTTTTAACTACTAAATACTTGGTAAATTGATCTACAAAGGTAACTATCATTGCAGGCAAAAATGCATACACGATTTTCCTCATCACTTAATTTTACTCTTTTTTACACTGAAGTCAAAAATATCAAAAGGAAAATACACTCTGTTTACATTGGTAACTCCAACAAGAATGTTATCCAGAACCTTTCTATCTATTTTTTTTAACTCCTGTATTAACCTCCTTATCAATAACCTTTTATTCTCATTCTCATACGGACACTTATTTTCAATCACTTTGATCTGCTTTTTTCTTGTATATTCTTCTATATCTTCCTCGGTAAAAAAATAGAGAGGGCGTATAATAAAAAACTTTCCTCCAAAAAAGTCCTGTTTTATCTTCATGGTTGCTATTTCTCTGTTAAAAAAAAGATTCATCAACAAAGATTCAACAACATCTTCTTTATGATGTCCAAGGGCAATCTTCTTTACCCCTTTCTCTTCTGCAATTTCAAAAAGCCTTTTTCTCTTTTCCCTTGAACATGCATAACATTTGGAACCTTCCTTATTAAAGGATGGTGAAATCTCCTCATGGTAAAACCTTATCCTTTTTTTATTGCAGAACCCCTCCAAATATCTAATCACTTCTTCATTTTTTCTAAAAATCTCTTGAAAATGCACTGCCTCTATCTCATATCCTTTGTTGTACTTCTCGTTGTATAAAGACAACAGAGATAAAAGTGTTAAACTATCCTTTCCTCCAGAAACTCCAACAATTATCCTTTCCTTTTCCTCTAATAATGAGTGCTTTTCTATTGCTTTTTTAAAAAGCCTTAGATAACGTTTTATCCAGATTTTATTTTAAGGCTTTAATTCTTCAGGCTTGGTCTCTTCTTTTTTAATCTCATGGTAGTACTCAAGACCTGTAAGTACTTTAAATTCAACTCTTCTATTCATTGCCATACCTTCCTCAGTATCATTAGGGGCTATAGGTTGAGTTGCTCCGTATCCTTTCGCTACAAGTCTGTCTGGAGAAATGTTAAACTTCTCAATCAAGTACTTCCTTACAGCTTCTGCTCTTGCCTGTGAAAGTTCCATGTTATTTTTGAACTCTTTGGTATGAATAGGTCTTGGGTCTGTATGACCCGCTATCTCAACCTTTATTGTAGGGTTTTCCAATAGAATCTTTCCTATACGATCCAAAATAGGATATGAGTCTGGCAACAATCTTGCCTTTCCAGTTTCAAAGTGAATGTTATGAAATACAATAACCTCTTTTTCCCTGAGCAAGGCAAAATCTTTAACAGTAGTCTTATCAGGCTCAACAACAACTTCTGCTTCTTGGGGGAAATACTTTGGATGTTTGGGTTCTACCTTTAATGTATACTTTCCTCTGTAAAGAGAAGGAGTCTCATACTCTCCATTTTTTGTTTCCACCTTTCCTTTATCAGGACCATCATAGTATATAACTGCTTCCAGAGGTTTGTTGGTCTTGACATCATAAACTTTTCCTCTGATCTTTCCTGGAGGAATTTTAGCAAGTTCTATTATCTTCTGTGTAGTTTTACCTGCTTTTACTTCTGCTTCTGCAGTAGTAGAATAATAATCAAACATCTCCGCTTTAATTTGAACCTTCCCTGGTATTATACCTACCTTTCTCCACACACCTTTCTCAGAAAGTTTTACTTTTGTTTTAAGAACCCCTCTCATACTGATCTCAGCGGGTAAAGGCCTTTTAGTATCCCTATCTATCACCTTAACAACCAATACACCTGTTTTGGGCCTTTCACCAAACACATAGTTCAGCCCTATTCTATGAGTATTGCCAAGTATTCCAAACGGCTCTATAGTATAATCAATTCTTACATCTTTCTTTATTAAAAATCCAAGACCTGCAGTAAAACCACTTACAGGATTAAGCTGGTTTATACTTTTAGGCCCTGTAGAATATCCTATCCTTGCACTGGCATAGGGAGGAAGAAAGAACTCTGCTCCCGCATGTATGGATGGAGAGTTATCAATTGGAAGATCAACATCTGTTACCAATGATAGCAGTTCTGAAGGTTTAAAACCTGTACCTATTCTTATCCCCATGGGGAGCATGTAATTCCCTCCAGGATACCTCATGCCTGGGGATAGATTATACACCGTTATGCCCAATCCAACCTTTGAAAATCTTGCATGCCACCCAATATCAACTGCGCCTCCGAAAGCTTGAACATCATACAGATCTTCATACAGTCCTTTTATCCCTATTCCCATGTTCGTATTTCCTAAAAACCTTCGGGTATAGGTGAAGATCACCAACCCTTCTTTAATAGAGATCACACTATCAGGAAGAGGAGTATTATCTTCATCCCAATGTTCTATTCCACCTGCAGTTGAAAAATTCATACCAAAACCTATGGTAGTGGTGGGAGAATTAGGCCATACGATTGCTAAAAATTCATCTCTAATTCCTTGCAACCATTCATGATGAACAGCCATCAACTCCCATGTTTCCATTTGGTTAAGTCCAGCAGGATTCCACCATAGAGCATTAATATCATCGGCAAGTCCAACAAAGGCATTCCCCATTGCTGCTACTCTGGGGCCAACTCCTATCTTTAAAAATTGATGGGCAGTGGTTCCAACATCGGTACCATTGAATTGAGCAAAAATTAAAAAGTACAATAACATCATTCACCTCCTTTCCCTGAACATAGTGCTTTTTTAATTACCACTTTGCTTTTTACATCTTTAAACAACTCATTTTGTGTATCAGGTTCAAAAGTAAATACATATAAATAAATTCCTGGAGCCACATGTTTTCCATGTTCGGTAGTTCCATCCCAATGTACCACATGGGTACCAAAAGAGTACCATTCATTTTCTATAAGTGTGGTGATGTATTCTCCTGCTCTGTTGAATATCCTTAATGTTACTTTTCCATCTGCAGGAAGGGAGAAGAAGAAATCGGTCTCCTTTGAAAATGGATTTGGATAGTTATGAATGTTAAACATAGGGATTACCACAGTCAAAAATGGAAGCGTATCTTTTATGGTCTTATCCTGTGAAGAAACTCCATATATAACCCTATTATCAATTCTCATTGTCTCCAATTCCTCTGTATCACCTGTGAACCGTTTTCCCGCCTCTGCAGGAGGAGTAACCCTTAAGATCAACTCCAGGGTATCAAATGGCAAAATCTCTCCAGTATCTATTGTATCATTCCCATTATTATCCCTCAAAGGAATTCCTTGTGCATCAAGGATTTCCGCTCTCCAGAGCTGATTTCCTTGTGTCCATAGGTCTATTGTATCCGGCTCATTACCTGTATTTATTACCCTAAAACCATACTCCTTATACTCTCCTGGATGTATGTATGCAGTATCCGGTGGTTCCATAAAGAATCCATAAAACCTTACAAGAACCTTTGTCCTGCACAAAGCTTCGTCAGTTACTCCTTCTTGAACTGAAGAATGCACAACCACATATGTTGAATCTATTGCACCTTCCTGTTCTACAAAAGGAGGTATTAACTCTATAAAGAAGTCTCTCTTCCCAGATGGTTCTACAACTCCCACATCTGGCAAACCATCATCATCCGTATCTGAAAGTTCTGCTGTTCCCGAAGCATCCAATAGACGAATGTTCCATCCTTCCCTTGTACCATAAGTGGTAATCTCCAAAACATCTTCACTGTTTCCATTATTTTCCACAGTAAGTTGGTACCTTATTGGTTCTCCTGCGAATGTAGAGTCATAGTGATCAGGGTATATTCTCACCGCAGGCACAGGGACAACAACCGTTATAATCACTGCAGAATCCTTAACAGTTGAGTTGTTGGTTGAATAAACCCAAACAATTGTAGTATCAGCATCTCCTGCCATTGCATTGGCAGGTGGTGTTACTCCAACGATAAAACTTTTAGTCCCTCCTTCTGGAGACACATATCCCACATCTACGAGTTCATCACCATTGGTATCCTGCAGAGGTTCCATATTCTCGTTCAGGATCCTTACCTGCCATCCAGAAGTTGTACCTTGTGTTTCTACATTTATAACATCCTCTCCAAAACCATTGTTGGTAATCACAAGGTTGTATAAGATTTCTTCTCCTGGATAGGTTGAATCACTCTGGTCGGGTTCTACAGAAATTGAAGGTCCGTAATAAATCCTTACTTCAAACAGCACGGGAAGTTCTGCTGCGTTATCAAACCATAGAGAAGCCTTGTACTGTATGTACCTTCTATTTGTTGTCTCTCCATTGTAATAGTCTGGCACTGACCTTCCTTTTTCAATTGGGATCCATTCTGTCCAGGAATCATCTGGAGTTTCTGTATCACCGGTTCTTATATACATTTTTATCCTTGATTTTCCAGGACAACTATCCACCCAACTAACCACATCCCAGTTCACTGTATCTCCTGCATCAAATACCGAGGAAATATAATCTTCGTAGTTTTCTCTTGAGTAAGTGTTTCCAACCTCCCAGAATATTGCATGGTGGTCTGTATGATTGGGAACCTCGGTTATTCTTTCAAAATCAGGGCCAAACAACAATCCACTGTATCCTCCGAGACTGATCCAGTCATTGATGAACATATCAAGATGCCCATCTTTGTTAAAATCAGCAATAACTCCTCCACTCATTGACCATTTTTTAGGTCCAAGAGTTATCTTCTTATCTTCTGAGAATTTTCCATTATCGTTGATGTATACCCATATTGGATTTAGATAGGTTTGATCCTCTGCATTTCCAACAAAAAATACAATATCCAACCATCCATCCCCATTTATATCTGCTGCTGCACTTCCTCCAAAACATTTTCCTGCTTGAAGAGTCTCAGGAGCTGAAAACTGCCTGTTACCCTTGCCATAGTATAGATATGCTACACTCACTTTTTCTAAACCCGTGAAAACCAGATCAAGCCATCCATCCTTATTAAAATCTGCAACTGTAAGACCATGTGCATTGGGTTGTAGATACATCAACTCTGTTCTATTACTTGCACTGTATCCTTGAGGACCACCCCAATAGATATAGTTGGGAAGTTCTTGAAAAGGTTCATCCCGAGTTAAATAATTAACCACCACTATATCGTAGTAGCCGTCCTTATCCAGATCCGCCACTTCAAAATTATGCCTTGGAGTTAAAGCGGGTAGAATGGTAACACTGTCATAAGCAAAAGAGGAATCTCCCCAGAAAATTCCAAATGAACTCATCAAATCAGGATATCCTCCATGGATTATATCAAGCCATCCATCTCTGTTTAGATCAGCTACTGTAACTGCTTCAACCTGAGCAGCACATTCTCCTATAACTCTATAATTCTCGGGGGTTGGCCCACTATCTGTACCCCAGAAAAGGGTAATTCCACCTCTATCTGCAACTCCATAAAGCCTGTAATTCTGCAGTATTAGATCAGTATATCCATCAAGATTTAAATCACAACCCACAACATTTGCTCCTGCACCTGTTGGATAGGATAGTCTTCTCGTAGGTAAAAAGTATTCATCCTCTGGACCTCCGAGATACACGTATATGGAATCCTTAATCGGATCTTGACTCCCAAGCTCAACAATGTTAGATACAACTGCATCCATCCAGCCATCACCATTAAAATCCCATCTCGGAATCCATTCCACATCTCCTGGAAGCGAATCGTGATAAGCCCTATGCGTTGCATAAAGATTGTGTTCATATATTCCATCTCTGAAATCTTCTTGAGTAGTTTCAACCCATACGCCCCTTAGAGCAAAAATAAAATAGAAAACATACATCCAACCTCCTTTTTCAGGATTTTAACTTTAAAATCGTAACATTTATCCTTTTCTTATCTATCTTACCTACAAGAAAGTACATCCCTGCAGGATACGAAGAAAAATCTATGCAGATATTTCCATATCCATTACAGGACAAAACCTTTCTTCCATTCACATCAAACACATCTACCGAATAACTTCTACATCCTTTATATAGGAAATATCTATCAATATAAAAGACTTTTTTAAAAAGCCCCCCATCTTCGTTTTTCTCTTTAACTCCTACTGCATAGGAAGAACCATAAATATCCAGATTACCCTGCCTTTCATCAACCCATACAACAAGAAATTCCTTTCCTGTATGAACAATATCAATTTTCTCATTCTCCACCACTGTATTTTTGAAAGAAAGCCTCCCAAGTAGCTCCCAGGTGGCTCCCCCATCGGTTGAAATGCTCATATAGATGTTTCCTCCTTCTACATAGTATGCAGCAAAAACTGTATCGTTTGCATAAGTTACAGCAATATTTTTGGTTGTACATTCAAACCCAGACACAGCAGAAACCTCAAATGAATTCCCTCCATCATGGGAGTATGCTACATATACGCATCCCTGGTCTCCAGTATACAGAGTAAAACCTACGTATACATCGTTACCAGAAAAATAAACACTTGAAATTTCCTCATCCCCAGGAAGAGAGGAAACTGTAACTGAAGGTGATACAGAATGCCCTAAGATTTTGCATCCTTCAATATTTCCTTCATGTTGGTATACAACAAAAGCAGAATTTCCATTTGAAGCAATCCTTGGATTACTTTCTTCATCCGCAGTAGCTGCAATTTCTAAATTATAAACTCCTCCTGAAGTTATGCAGTACCCTCTTATATCAGGGTTGTCTGCCTGAGTTCTATCTTCATAAACTATGTATATTGTCCCATCATTAAGCACACATATATCGGGAAGATAGGCATTACTCCAGTCCTCACCAGGAATATAATGCGTTTCCCAGTTCTTAGCTGTATCAGTGGATATATACCAGTGAGGTGCATTTCCTACCTCAGGTGAGGGATCCGGACCTTCACATACAAGATACAGCACATTATTATCATCAACTGCAAGGGATGGCCTCCTATTATCTGCTTGTGAAGCATACAAAAATGTGCCTTGATCTACCCATATACCATCAGGTATTTTAAGAGAAACGATAATATCATGTTCTGTAGTATATCTCGCATATTCATAGGCAAGATAAAAGATGCCTGTAGAGGAGTTATACTCTACATCAGGATAAAAATCATCTGCAGAATGGGCTCTTATTGCCTGATCAAATTGCAAAAAAAGAAAAAAAATCCCCAGCATGTCTCCTCCTATTTAAGGACAATTAACCTCAGAGTAGCTTTTTGGGGCTTATCTATTTTTACAAAATATACCCCCTCACTAAGGAGATTTATCAAATATTCTGTACCTCTTTCTAACACAAATAGCCTTTCCCCATTCTTAGAATAAACTACCCCCTCAATCTCAGGAGGTAATCTATTAATAAAGGTTTTTTTAAAAACATACTTTTCTCTACTTCTCTCCTCTATACCTGTTCCAGGACCTATTCCACATACAGTATCATTGTATACCATGTATAAAGTTCCATCCTTATCCATTGCCATAGGAAGATCTACTCTATCAAAGATACTTTTTTCCCAATGTTTAATACCATCTTTATCAAAGCAGTATAAAATCCCATATGTAGATGCAACATATATGTTTTCCTTCCTATCTATCACTACAGGAGATACTATCTCTGTTCCGACTGGTTGCCTCCATTCAATACTGCCATCCTGTGGATCGATTTTATACAGATTACCGTCATCTGAACCAATATATATGTATCCAGAACTTGCTACTGCAGGAGCACATTGTAGATTATAACCTATAGAGGTAAACCACTGAGGTGTTCCTGAAGGAGAAAAACAATAAAGCACACCATCCTTCCCAGGCATTACAACATCTCCTGAATGAAGCAACGCCCCTGCTTCTGTTCCTCCACCTGTGGGAACAAACCATTTCTGTGTGCCTGAAGGAGAAATACAAAAAACCCCTTGGTTTAATCCTCCATAAAATGACTGAACATATACATACCCTTCATCATCCACTACCGGAGCAGAAGTCACTTCTTGCCCAAGGTTTATCTCCCATATTACAGAACGATTTGCAGCATTGATGGAAACAAGCATTGTCTCTGCTGCAAAGAAAAGTCTACCCTGACTGTATATAATTGGTGAAGTAATTCTATGCCCTATCTCCTTCCTCCAAACCTCCTCTCCACTCAGTCTACTCACTGCATATAGGGTTCCATCAAAAGAACCTACATAGACTGTATCCTCCAGGATAATCGGAGTAGAGGTGATAAGGCCTTGAGTCAAAAATTTCCACCTCTCATTGCCTGAAGAATCTACAGAAATCAAGTATCCTGTTTGGGTACCGAAAAATAAATTTCCATCTTCATCAATCACAACCCCAGTGAGTATCTTATACCCACTGCCTTTTTTCCACTTTATTATAGGAGCATCAGGACCTATGGCCTCCCCCCTTCCACTGTGATAATAATCATGCTGGAACATAGGCCAAGGGTGGAGAAACAACCACAAAACCATATCTTTTTAAATATATACCTTTTTTGGAATTTGTCAACTTTTCAAAAATTTGACTTTTTAACTTAAATGATTAAATTTATATAATGCAAAAAGAAACCCAACTTTTAAGGAATATTTTTGAAAGAATTAAAAAGTTCAAAAATTGGAAATTAAAGGTGGAAATATCCAACGAAGAAAGGGACAAAGATAAAAGTATTGCATTAAAAATAGGGGATAGAACTCTTTTGATCTCAGGATTTAAGGAATCTGAGAAAAATGTTATCAATGAAATTATAGAAATAATCTATGAAGCAGAACGATTCAAAATGGAAAAGTACACAGATACAATGACAGGACTCTTTAATAAAGAGTATTTTATGCAAAAAATGAAGGAAAACATAGAAAAACTGCGCCAAGAACTTCTCAATAAGGAAAAAAAAGAACACAGGAAAAGTTTTGATTTAAGTATGCTTCACATTGACCTTGACCATTTCAAAAGAATAAACGATACCTGGGGGCACAGCATAGGGGATGCTGTGTTAAAATCCTTTGCCTGTTACATTGAAAATTTCTCACTTTCCTATTTTAAAGAAGACACTGAAGTTATCACCGCAAGACTTGGAGGAGAAGAATTTGGAATTCTCCTCCCCAACACTCCTGGAACCATAGCACGAAGTTTCGCAGAAACTCTACTTGAAAATCTAAAATCAAAAAGTATAGTAAAAAAAGAAAAAGATATCCCCTCCATATCAGTAACTGCAAGCATTGGAGTTGCAACACTTAAAAGTGCTGAATGTTTATCAGGAAACTTTAATGCAGATGCCTTAGCATCAAAACTTTACAATGACGCCGATGTTGCAACCTATGTTGCTAAGAAACTTGGCAGAGCCAGAGTAATAGCCTATGAAAGAATAAAATACGAAGGGGGTACAGTAATAGATTATGATGAAACTACAGAGATAGTGGTGATAGACATAGGAAGTGATATGGGGGTGAATGTTGGTGATATCTTTAAAGTTTATGATAATAAAAAATTTACTGGAGAAAGCCCTATTTATGAACCAGGCTCAAAGGAGAAAATCATAGGGTATTACCCTAAGATTCCCTTAGGCGAAATAGAAGTAATAATGGTACAGCCTGGTGTTTCATTTGCAAAAAGAATAGGTACTGAACCTTTTACAGTAAAGCCAGGTTTTGTACTTGAGTACTCAACAAGGGAGAGGGATAAAACCTCTGTGGAAAGAAGAAAAAGAGAAAGAAGAGCAAAAGGATTCATCTCTGAGAGAGGTATTTTTGAAAAAAGATTGGCCGAGGTTTCCTCTCAGGAAAGTTTTATAGTAAGCATAATGGCAATGGACAATTTCAGGATAATAACCGACAGACTGGGAAGTGCAAGAGTAGAGAAGCTTTACAAAAAGGTTATCAAAGATATAGACAGCTTTCTGCCAGAAGGTTCTATAATGGCGAGACTCTCAAATGAAGAGATAGGAATAATTCCATCCCATATGGAGGATAAAGAGATTAAAAGAATCTTTGAAGGTATAATAGAGGAATTAAAAAATCAAGAAAACATTGGTTTTTCTGCAGGGATATACAGTGCCCTAAAATGGGAAAAGGGAAGAAAGTATGCTTTAGAATGTGCACGAAAAGCACTTGAAATTGCGAGATTTGAGGGGGGTGCCAAAGTAGTAATATTTGATGAAAAGAATGCAACCAAAAAACTTGAATTTTACATAAAACATAGAGATTACGAACATATTTTGGAGGAATACAACAGCTTGATAAAACTGGGACTTTCGGTCAAGGGATTGAGAAGTGTGTATGCAGAGGCTCTTTACTACTTTGGAAAACTTGAAGAAGCCTTAAAGGAAAATCTTACTGCATTGAAAGAATCTCCAAACAATCCAGAGATTTTAAAAAACATTGCCTATACTTATCTTGAACTGGGAAGGGCCGAAGAGGCACTTAGATACTTTAAAAAATTGGAAGAGAATAATCAACTGTATGAAATTGCAAAAGACGCTCCTTGGATATTTAGAGATTATGGAATAGTGCTTTACAACTTGGGTAAATACAGGGAAGCCGAGAAGAAATTAACTGAGGCCGTTCAGCTGGAGAATACGGATGCCATGTCCTATTATTATAGGGCTATGTGTAGAGTAAAAGAGAAAGAAATTGAAAAGGCAAAGGAAGATTTAATAAAGGCAGTAGGTCTTGGTTATAAGGAACTATCTGAAGAGGCATCAAAAATTTTAGGAGGTTAAGATGGTATATACTGAAGAAATTACATTCTCTACAAAAGGGTTTAACGATATCATAGATATCACCCAAGAGGTTAAAAATGTGGTTAAAAAAAGCGGTATAAAAAATGGAATTGTATGTATCTCTCTTCCCGGATCTACAGGTGGAATTACCACCATTGAATACGAACCAGGACTAATTCAGGATATAAAAGAAATACTGGAACAACTGGCTCCTATGAATAGAAGGTATCATCATGATGATACATGGCATGATGGAAATGGCTATGCCCACATACGCTCTGCACTTATAGGAACCAGTGTTACATTTCCCATACTTAACCAAGATGTAGTACTTGGAACATGGCAGCAGATAATTTTCATAGATTTTGATAACAGGCCAAGAAATAGAAGACTGGTGGTGCAGATAATAGGAGAATAAAAATACTTGACATATTACAATAAATGTGTATTCTTATCAAATGGAGGAGAAGATGGAAGAAAAGTTAAAATTATTAGAGGAAAAATTGGAATTGTTATTAACGCAAATACATAACTTAAAAGCAGAAAATGAAACTTTAAAAAGAAGGATACAAGAATTGGAGGGAGCAAGAGAGGAAGCTTTGCAAAGAATAGATGCATTGATTGACAAACTGGGTAATTTTGTCTAAAATTTAAAAAGGGAGCTTTATGGAGGAGACGACGGTTAATATTTTTGGAGTTGAAATAAAGATGAGGCATAATACTCCAGAGGAGAGATTTAGAAGAGTGGTAAAGATGGTAGATGAAATGTTGAAAAACACTCAGGAGAGATTTAAAGACCTCTCTGCAAGAAAGGTAGCTATACTGGTTTCCTTGGAACTTGCAAACAGATTGGAGGAAGCAAAAGAGGGAATTGACCGGTTACTGGGAAAGATAGAAAAAGAGATAGAGTAGTTAAGAAAAAGCTCCCTGCCGTGCACGTGGTGGTTGGATGGTCTTGGGCCAACACTCAGGAAATGGGGGTTGATAGCCTATACCGATTGCGGCTCCGTGAGGAGCTACATAAGGTATGGGCTGAAGACCCCCCACCTTTACCCTGGGTTCAAAGACCCCTACCCACCACGGCACAGTGCAGGGATTTTTATTTGTTAAGTTTTAAAAATTTTAGAAAGGAGTGGGAGCATGTTGGCTTATTTGATTTTAGCAGGCATTTTAGGAGTTGGCTTTGGTTTTTTAATTTCTCATTTAATTGTTATCGCAAGAATCACAAAGGTAAAGGAGAGAGCGAATGAAATAATCAGACAAGCAGAAACAAAGGCAAAGGAGATTATAAAGAATGCTGAACTTTCCATAAAGGAAAGGTGGATAAACTTAAAATCCAAACTGGAAAAGGAACTTGCAGGAGAAAGGAAGGAACTCGAAAGATTTGCTAAATCTCTTTCTGAAAGGGAAGCCCGCCTGGAAAAGAGAAGTCAATATCTTACAGAAAGAGAAAGTGCTTTAATAAGGAATGAAAAACATCTTACAAACCTTGAAAAAATTCTCAAAACAAAGATAGAAAGGTATGATCAACTCATAGAAGAGGAAATAGAAAAGCTGGAAAAACTCTCTGCTCTTTCCAGAGAGGACGCAAAAAAAGAACTGTTCAACAGAATCAAGCAACAGGCAGAGCAGGAGGCTTATGAGATGGTAAAGGAGATAAAGGAAAGAGCCAAAAAGGAGGCAGAGGAACGAGCAAAAGAGATAATATCTCAAGCAATTCAGAGGATAGGATTGGGGCATTGGTCAGAAACCACGGTCTCTGTGATCTCCCTTCCTTCTGATGAATTGAAGGGAAGAATAATAGGTAGAGAGGGAAGAAACATAAGAACTTTTGAAACACTCACAGGGGTGGAAGTATTGGTTGATGACACGCCCGGTGCAGTAATTCTTTCTGCATTTGATCCTTTAAGAAGAGAAAAGGCAAAGATAGCCATGGAAAAGTTAATATCAGATGGAAGGATACATCCTGCAAGGATAGAGGAAGTGATAAAAGAGGTAGAAAGGGAAATGGAGAAAATCATAAGGCAAACCGGAGAGAACACTGCACGCAACATCGGAATAATAGATTTGAATCCTGCTTTTTATACCTACATTGGGAAGATGAAGTTCAGAACCAGTTATGGGCAAAACCTGTTACAGCACTCTATTGAAGTAGCAAGACTTGCATCTCTAATGGCTGAAGAGCTGAATCTTGACACTCAAATTGCAAAAAGGGCAGGCCTTTTACATGACATAGGTAAGGTAGCAGATTCAGGATACGAAGGTCCCCATGCTTTAATAGGAGCAAAAATAGCAGAGCAGTTAGGGGAAACTCCAGTAGTAGTAAATGCAATTGCTGCTCACCACGAGGAAACAGTACCTAAAACCCCTTATGCTTTTATTGTCTCTGCAGCAGATGCAATATCGGGAGCAAGACCAGGAGCAAGAAGAGAAACCTTGGAGTCGTACCTTAAAAGGTTAGAGAAACTCGAAGATATAGCTATGTCCTATAAAGGAGTGGAAAAAGCATATGCAATTCAGGCGGGAAGGGAGTTAAGGGTTCTGGTGCAACCTGAAGAGATATCTGACATGGAGGCAGAACAGCTGGCAAAGGAGATATCTGCCCATATACAAAAAGAACTTAAATATCCTGGATACATAAAGGTCGTAGTAATAAGGGAGACGAGAAAGGTGGAATATGCAAGATGAGGATAATAACTTTTACAACCGATTTTGGAGATAAAGATGGCTTTACCGCGATGATGAAGGGAATGATTCTCTCCTATACCAAGAATGTAATATTTGTGGATATTTCCAATGAAATTCAACCCTTCAAAATAGAACAGGCAGAGTTCATTTTAAAAAACAGTTTTTACTGGTTCCCCGAAGAAACAATTCACATAGGTGTAGTTGATCCAGGCGTAGGTGGAAAAAGAAGAGGAATTATTGTGCATTATAAAAAACATTTTTTTGTAGGTCCTGACAATGGAATTTTCTCTTTTGCAGTAGAGGATGGAGGAAAAATCTACCGGATAAAAGAAGAACTTTTTAGCCAGAAAAGTCATACCTTTCATGGAAGAGACGTCTTTGCAACAACTGCGGGGATAATTCTATCCAAAGGAATAGAATGCATAGGAGAGCCTATTGAAAAAGCAGTGGTGTTAAAAGAAAAAAAGCCCCAGCAAAAAGGAAATAGAGTGATAGGAAAAGTTGTACACATAGACAGGTTTGGGAACCTTATTACAAACATAAAACCCTCGGATGTAAAAAAGGGAGTGATTTTTTTCAAAGGGAAAAAACTCACCTATAAGAGGTGTTATGAAGAAGGTGGTGAAGAACCCTTTTTTGTTATAGATGGATATGGGTACTATGAAATCTCTTTAAAAGAGAAAAGTGCCCAAAAGTTCTTTAATGCAGAGATAGGTGATGAGGTAACATTTTTAAAGGAGGAATAATGGAATTCTTTTTTATAGAAGAAAGATTCTTCAAAGAAAGAGCATCCTGGATTCCTCCTGTAGATCTTTTTCTAACCGATAATCATGTAATGATTTTTGCAGAACTTCCCGGTATACAAAAGGAAGATATTGAGGTTACAGTTTCTACTGATTATGTAGAAATAAGAGGAATAAAAAGAGAACCAGAGGAGTTCAGGGATGCAATACATTTTTATAAACTTGAATCATCCTATGGGAGTTTTGTGCGGAGAATAGGAATCCCCTGTAAAGTAATAGCAGATGAGACAGAAACCGAGTTTACAAATGGCATCCTTAAAATAAAGATACCAATAAAGAAAAAAAGAGAGATAGAAATACCCATTGAATAGGGAGGAAAAATGGCAGAAGAAAAAAAAGAGATAGAAATACCAAAAGAGATAGGAGTTGTTCCAATAAAAGGTGGAGTAATATTCCCAAATTTAGTTGCTCCACTTGTAATTACAACTCCAAGACTCATAAAATTGATAGACGATGTATTATCAAAGCATAAAATAATATTTGTCGTCGCTCAAAAGGACACTCAGATTGAAGAGCCCAAACCAAAAGACCTCTACAGCACTGGTGTCATCTCTTTAATTCTGAGGATGATGAGATTTCCTGATAATACCGTACGGCTTTTGGTTCAAGGTTTAAAAAGAGGTAAGATAAAGAAATTCACAAAAGAGGACCCCTATCTTGTTGCAGAAATTGAGGAAATAAAGGAAACCGTTGAAGATGATAAGGATACCAAGGCACTGATGCGGAATGTACTTGCTACCTTCCAAAAACTGGTTGAGATGGCTCCTTATCTTTCAGAAGAACTTGCCATAATGGCTTTAAACATCCAAACCCCTGATAAACTTTCGGACTTCATTGCCTCATATGTAAACTTCTCGGTAAATGAAAAACAGGAACTGCTTGAGGAAAAATCTGCAAAGAAAAGGTTGGAGAAACTTCTGAAACTCCTCTCAAAAGAGATAGAAATGCTGGAACTTGGGGAAAGGATAAAGGAAAGGGTTAAAGGAGAAATGGATAAGGCTCAAAGAGAGTACTTCCTGAGGGAACAGTTAAAGGCAATTCAAAAAGAACTGGGAATGCTGGACGAAAAGACCGCAGAGATAAACGAACTCAAGGAAAAGATAGAAAAGGCTGGAATGCCTGAGGAGGCAAAAAAGGCAGCATATAGAGAACTGGAAAGACTACAACTAATGCCTCCCCACGCAGCAGAATATGTGGTAGCAAGAACCTATCTTGATTGGCTGGTAAATCTACCATGGTCAAAATCAACAGAGGACAACCTTGACATAAAAAGGGCAAAAAAGATTCTTGATGAGGATCATTATAATTTAGAAAAGGTAAAAGAAAGAATTCTTGAATATCTTGCTGTAAAAAAGTTAAAACCAGATTCTAAGGGACCAATCCTATGTTTTGTTGGACCTCCAGGGGTTGGTAAAACCTCCCTGGGAAAATCAATTGCAAGGGCGTTGGGAAGGAAGTTCGTCCGGATTTCTCTTGGTGGAATAAGGGATGAGGCTGAAATAAGAGGGCATAGGAGAACCTATGTGGGTGCATTGCCAGGAAGGATAATTCAAGGAATAAGAAATGCAGGAACAAACAATCCTGTGTTCATGCTTGATGAAATAGATAAGATAGGGGCCGACTTCAGAGGAGATCCATCTTCTGCGCTTCTTGAAGTACTTGACCCTGAGCAGAACCATGCATTTTCTGACCATTATATAGAGGTCCCTTTTGACCTCTCCAAAGTAATGTTCATTGCAACTGCAAACATCACAGACACAATACTTCCTGCTTTAAGGGATAGGATGGAAATAATAGAACTTCCAGGATATACTCAAGAGGAGAAGCTTGAAATAGCCAAAAATTATCTTGTACCAAGACAACTTTCTGAAACAGGCTTATCTGCAAAGGATGTGGAGTTCACAGAGGAAGCGATAATGAAAATAATTGAGGAATACACAAGGGAGGCAGGGGTGAGAAATCTTGAGCGAGAAATAGGAAGTGTATTAAGGAAAATAGCAAGACGTTTTGCAGAGGGAGAAAAAGAGCATGTAAAAATTACACCGGAAAAGATTGAAGAGTTTCTTGGCCCACCTAAGTACTACTCTGAAATTGCAGCAAGAGAAAAAATACCAGGGATTGCCACTGGTCTTGCCTGGACTCCTACGGGAGGAGAAATTCTCTTCATTGAATCCACAAAGATGCGTGGCAACAACAATCTTATCCTAACAGGCTCCCTTGGAGAGGTGATGAAAGAATCGGCACAGGCAGCGCTTTCCTATCTAAAGAGCAATGCAAGGAAATTTAACATTCCAGAAGAAAGTTTTGAAAAATGTGATATTCACATCCATGTTCCTCAAGGAGCGATCCCAAAGGATGGTCCCTCTGCTGGAATTGCAATAGCAATGTCTCTTTTTTCACTTTTTACCCAAAAACCCATAGACCCAAAGATAGCAATGACAGGTGAGATTACCCTGTCTGGAAGAGTACTACCAGTAGGAGGAATAAAGGAAAAGATACTGGGAGCAAAAAGAGCGGGAATCACCACGGTAATCCTTCCAAAGGAGAATGAGAAGGACCTTAAAGAGGTTCCAGAAAAAGCCAAGAAAGACATGAGGTTTGTATTTGTAGAAAACATAGACCAAGCAATTAAATTTTTATTTGATTCCAAAAGAGCCTGAAGGGAAAATAGTAATCACGGATAGAGGAATCAAAAATATTCAGCAGGGTTCACCGTGGGTATGGGAAACTGAGATAAAAAAAGAGGAAAAACACCTTCCTCCAGGAGCCCTGGTGTGGTTATCAGACAGAAAGGGAAGGTTTGTTGGTATAGGTTACTACAATCCAAATTCCAAAATAAGGATACGCATGCTTACCAAAGAAAGAAAAAAAATAGATGTTGATTTTTTGGTACAAAGGATAAAAAATGCCCATAAATTAAGACGAAGTCTCTTCAACTCCTGTACAAATGCCTACAGGATAGTATTTGCAGAGGCAGATTATCTTCCTGGAATTATCATTGACAAGTACGACAAATTCATTGTAGTACAGTTTCATACTGCAGGTGCAGAAAGAATGAAGGAAGAAGTGGTAAAAGCAATTAACATATTATTTTCACCTCTCGGTATATACGAAAGAAACGATATTGAAGTACGTAAAAATGAAGGACTGGAAGAAAGAAAAGGAGTTTTGGATGGAAACCCACCCCCAGACGTGGTAATGATTCTTGAAAATGGGATAAGATTTCTCGTAGATATTAAAGAAGGTCAAAAAACGGGTTTTTACATTGACCAAAGGGAAAACAGAAAATCAATTGAAAGGTATGCTGAAGGAAGAGTTGTACTTGACCTTTTCTCCTATACTGGAGGGTTTGCGATGTATGCATTGAGAGGTAAGGCAAAACATGTAATATCTGTTGATACCTCTGAAAAGGCACTGCATCTTGCAGTAGAAAATGCAAAGATAAATGGGTTCAACAACTACACCACGGTAAGAGAAGATGCATTTTCCTTTTTAGAGCAACATGAGGAGGCTGAGCTTATAATACTTGATCCTCCGGGATTCGTAAAAAGAGTAAAAGACATTGAAAAAGGTAGTAAAAAATACATTGCTTTAAACAGCATGGCAATATCAAGGATACGGGATGGCTTCTTATTTACCTCTTCATGCTCCGGAGGACTAACCATGGAGGATTTCAAAAACATAATAAGAAAATCTTTTCAAAGAACTCAGAAAAAAGTATCTATCTTAGAGACAAGGGAAAACCCTCCTGACCATCCGGTCAACCCTGCCCATCCATGGTCTGCCTATTTAAAATCAATGCTACTGTATGTCTCTGGATAAGAGGTTAAGAGAAACACTACCTTTTGTAAAAAAGCCCATAAGATATGTTAACCACGAGATGTACTGCATTGTAAAACCGAGCGCCCGTGTATCGGTTGCCTTCGTATTTCCCGATGTATATGAAATAGGGATGTCAAACCATGGATTGCGGATACTGTATCACATTGTAAATAAAATAGAGAATGCAAAGGCAGAAAGAGTATACATTCCCTGGATTGATATGATTGAACAGATGAAGAAAAGAGATATTCCACTTTTTTCATTGGAATCCAAAACACCCCTATCCAGGTTTGACATTATTGGATTTTCCCTTCAGTCCGAACTCTCATACACAAATGTATTGCTTGCTCTTTCCTTGGCAGATATACCTCTCTTTTCAGATAAAAGGAGCAAAAAACATCCCGTAGTGATAGCAGGTGGTCCCTGTACTGTAAATCCTTTACCCTTAAAAGAGTTCATAGATGCCTTTGTTATAGGAGAAGGTGAAGAGGTAATGAGAGAGATAATAGATGTTTTCAAAAAGGAAAAGGACAGAGAGAAAAGGATAGAGGCTCTATCAGAGATAGAGGGGGTATGGGTACCTCTATTGCACAAAAAAGAAAAACAAATAAAAAAGAGATGGGTCAAAGAACTTAAGTATGAAGATTTTCCTATGCCTCCCCTGCTTCCATTTTCCCAGATTGAGCATGACAGATTAACCATTGAGATTGCAAGAGGATGTACCAGAGGATGTAGATTCTGCCAGGCGGGTTATATTACAAGACCTGTGAGGGAAAGACCAGAAGAGGATATTATAAGAATAGCCCATGAAGGGATTGGATGTACAGGATGGGAGGAGGTATCTTTACTCTCTTTTTCTGTTTCTGACTACTCCGCATTTAAAAACACTCTTTCAAAACTCGTAGAAGTACTCTATCCAAAAAAAATTGCCCTTTCAATTCCATCTTTCAGAGGAGAAACTGTAGATGATGAAATGATCCGCCTGCTTTCGCTTGTCAAAAAGACAGGGCTTACAATGGCTCCTGAAACCGTTTCACAAAAACTTAAAAAAAGAATAAACAAGTTTATAAAAGAAGAAGAGATATTTAAAGCGATCTCCATTGCAGAAAAGTTTGGTTGGAGACATGTAAAACTCTACTTTATGATTGGATTACCAGGAGAAACCTGGGAGGATGTAGAAGAGATTATAAGATTTCTTAAAGAAACCTCCAGAGTATTTAAAAGAATGAGCATAAAGGCACATGTATCTCCCTTTGTTCCAAAACCCCATACTGCGTTTCAGTGGGAAAGGTTTGAACCCATAGAGAGCTTGAAGGAAAAAATTGAAAAAATCAAAAGCGATACAAAAAAGGTAAGGAACATCTCTATAAAATGGGCGAATCCAGAAGCCTCACTTATAGAGGCTATTCTTGCAAGGGGTGATGAAAAACTGAATAAGGTAATCAAAAATGTATTTGACATGGGAGGTATATTTCAGGAGTGGAGTGAGTTTTTTAGAATGGAAAGTTGGATTAAGGCCTTTGAGAAAGAAGGAATAGAATACAGAAATTATACAGATGCAAAAACTGCCTCTGAAAAACTTCCATGGGAATTTATATTTGCAGGAGTGGATAAGGAGTTCTTGCTTAGGGAAAAGGAAAAGGCAGAAAAAGGTGAACTCACCGAAGACTGCAGGATTGGAACGTGTTCACGATGTGGTGCATGCAGTCCTGAGGAAATCAATAAATACAGAAAAAAAAGAGAAAGAAAATCTCCCTTGGTGATAATTCCCCAAAAAACAGAGAAAAAAACAACCGTAGAAAAGGGATTTAGAATAAAATTTGGTATAGAGGAGCCACTTAGATATGCAAGCCATTTGGATATTGTAAGAATGGTTTACCGAATGTTGCGTAGGTCTTCAATACCAATAGTTTATACCGAAGGTTTCTCCCCTCATCCAAAGGTATCTTTTGGGCTACCAAAACCAGTTGGAGTAACAAGCAGAGGAGAATACTTAGACATTCGGGTAAAACCTTTTTATCATGGAAATATCGTTAAGGACTTAGAAAAAGTAGCCCCTCCAGGATTCAGGATATATACTTCAAAATTGTTCTATCCCCCAAAAGAATCTATTACAAAAATAATAGATGTTGCACATTATGAGGTTCTTTGTGAAGAGCTCACAGAGGAGATGTTGGAGAGAGCAAAAAACTCTTCTGATGTCTTATCTGCCTACATGAAGGACTCAACGCTTACCCTTTTTCTAAAAGTAAAAGAAGGAGTTAAACTTTATAATGTTTTATCAACCATCCTTGGAAATGAAGAAAAAGCCCTCTCTGCTTCAGTGGAGAGGATAGACCTTTATGCAAATTATAATGGAAAATTAACAACACCACTGGAGGTGATCTAATGCCAAGAAAGGAAATCCTTATTAATTCAACAAAACATGAAACAAGAATTGCCGTGCTTGAGGATGGTAAACTTGTTGAATTTTATTTTGAAAGGGAGAAAAAAAGCCCGGTGGGGAGAATATATAAAGGAAGGGTGGAGAATGTAGTTCCTGGGTTATCGGGAGCATTTGTATCTTTGGGTCTTGAGAAAAATGGATTTCTCCCACTTTCAGATATTCCTCAGGATGCTCTTGCAATGCTTCAAGAATCAGATGTAAAGACCGGAGAGAAAAAAGAACTTGACTTAAAAACAGGGCAAGAGATTTTGGTACAGGTTGTTAAGGAACCTGTGGGACAGAAGGGAGTAAGACTATCCTCTTACATATTTCTACCTGGAAGATACCTCGTTCTCATGCCAAACTTTGATTTTGTGGGAGTATCCAGAAGAATAAGGGATGCAAAGGAGAGGAAGAGACTGCGTAGGATAGCCTACGGTTTGAAAAAAAACAAAATAGGGTTAATTGTCAGGACAGCAGCTGAAAGGGCAAGAGAGGAGGATATAAGGACCGATTTTGAATACTTAATGAGATTATGGAGGAATATAGAAAAAAGGGCAAAGGATGCAAAGGCTCCCGCACTTATATATGAAGAACCACCCGTTTCTATAAAACTGATAAGAGACATGTTCAACACCTCGGTAAACAATGTAATAGTGGATTCTGCAGAGGAGTATGAGAACATCCTATCATATTTAAGAGAGTTTGCACCAAGACTGCGCTCAAGGGTAAAGCTCTACTCAGATTCAAAACCACTGTTTGAAGCCTATGGAGTGGAGAACGCAATAAGGGATATATTTAAAAGAAAGATATGGCTTCCAAGCGGAGGATTCATCACCATAGACCACACAGAAGCACTTGTGGCAATTGATGTAAATACAGGTAGATATGCAAAGGAGGAAAATCAGGAAAGACTGATTTACCGTACAAACCTCGAAGCAGCAAAGGAGATAGCAAGACAGATAAGGTTGAGAGATCTCAGTGGTCTCATTGTTATAGACTTTATAGATATGAAAAACAGGGAGAACATGGAGTCTGTGGTAAAGGAGTTACAGAAAAATCTTAAAGATGATAGGGCTCAAATAGATTTTGCAAGGATATCCAGATTCGGACTTCTGGAAATGACGAGAGAGAGAAAAAGGCTTGACCTTTTTACCCAACTCACCGAGGAGTGCAAGGTATGCAGAGGTAAAGGAAGAATTCCATCAAAGGCATTTCTACTTTCACAGATAGAGAGATTTTTGGAAAGCACAAGACAGGAGATAAAAGGTAGAGAGCTTATAATAAAGGCTCCTCCATCCTTTACCGATTATCTATCGGTTGAAAGAGCAGCAGAACTACAGGACTGGGTAATGGAGTATGAAGTATCTATTTATGTAAAAGAGGATATATACATGCAGGAAGGAGAGGTAATGGTGATAGATAAAGAAAGTTCAAAGATCCTTTGGAAGAACTTTTAAAATCCCTTGAAAATAGCAGTATTGGGAGCCAATGGAAGGATAGGGAAAAGGATATATACTTATCTTTTAAAAAGATACGAGGTTTATGGATTTGATCTATGTAATGGCCCCTTCTACCGCATAGACCTAAGAAAAGAGTCCAAGCCTTTTATGAAGTTTGACACAGTAATTAATACCGCGGGGACCTTTTCCTTTTCTCTTCCTCCCCAGGTGCTTTATGAGGATAATGTGGCTACTGCAATAAATGCATTTAGATTTTTCATGCTCTCCGAGGCAAAACAGTTTATACATATAAGTACTACGGGAGTGTATGGTAAGGTGATATATCTTCCTGCAGATGAATACCATCCTAAAAATCCCAGAAACAGGTATGAGACAAGCAAAGATATTGCAGAACAAAAACTGCTTTCCCTGTGTAGACTTTACAAAAGAGAGGTGATAATTCTGCGCCCATCCCTTGTGATAGGAATTGAGCACCCCTATGGAATAGAACAACTGAAAAAACTTTTCTTTCATTTAAAAAACATCACGGAGTGTATACCTTTTTTCAACTTTGGAAATAAAAGAATCCAACTTACATCCATAGAGTTTATCTGTAGAGTTGTGGAGGCACTTATAAAAAAAGGAATAAGAGGTGGAATATTCAACATTGCAGAAATTAACATATACATTAACGATTTCTTAAAAAGGATAGGTGAAGAAACCGGTATAAAATTGCTTTGCCTTTTACCGCATTGGCTTCTATATTTACTGAAACCTGTAATGGGAGTAGTAAAACTCCACCCTGCCTGGATTGATTATCTATCTAACGTGTCATATGCTACTGAGAGGATAGAAAATCTTTTAAAATCCTAAATTACTTGCCCAAAAGCATCTTTACCGCAAGTATCAAAAAGAATACACCAAATATTCTTCTTAAAGTTATGTCATGAATTTTCTCTGCAATGTCTGCACCAAAGTATGCGCCCACAAACAATCCCGCTGCAATAAGAAGCCCTGTCAACAGATGAACATGCCCCGCTTTGTAGTATCTCAACATCCCCAAGAGTCCTACAGGTAGAAGTAATGCTGCAAGTGAAGTTCCCTGTGCATCATGCTGGGAAAATCCAAATATATATACAAGACCTGGTATTATAATGGTTCCACCTCCTATCCCCAACAACCCGCTGAATATCCCCGCTGTAACTCCCAAGATAAAAGCAATTAAAAGATGCATCAATACCTCCTTTTTATGGATATATTTTTTATGGATATATTCTTTCAAGCATTCTTGGATAGGGTATTGCCTCTCTTACATGATGAATTCCCGTTATCCAGGCAACGGTTCTTTCAAGCCCAAGACCAAATCCAGAGTGTTCAAATGTTCCGTATTTCCTTATATCAAGATACCACTGAAATGCCTCCATTGGAAGATTCTCCTCCTCTATTCTTTTTTTGAGTTTTTCATAGTCATCCTCCCTCTGACTGCCTCCTATTATCTCCCCATACCCCTCTGGTGCAAGCATATCAAAGTTCAGTACCAGTTCTGGATTTTTATCATCTTCCTTCATGTAAAAGGGCTTTATCTTCTTTGGATAATGATGAATCATCACGGGTTTATCAAACTCCTTTGAAATTATGGTTTCTTCATCTCCTCCAAAATCCTCACCGTACTTTGTGGAATTACCATGCTTATTGAGAATCTCTATTGCCTCTGCATAGGTTATCCTTGGAAAAGGAGGTTTTATATTTTCAAGTTTTGAAATATCCCTTTCAAGAATTTGCAGTTGTTTTTTCCTTTTCTCAAGAATCCTTTCTACAATATAGGATACAAGTCCCTCTGCAAGTCTCATTATACATTCAAGATCGCAGAATGCAACCTCTGGTTCAACCTGCCAGAACTCGGTGAGATGCCTTCTCGTTTTTGACTTTTCTGCTCTGAAGGTGGGACCAAAGCAATAAACCTTTCCAAATGCAGCCGCTGCGGGTTCCATGTACAACTGACCACTTTGAGAAAGGTATGCCTTTTCTCCAAAATACTCAACCTCAAAAAGCGTTGTTGTCCCTTCACAGGCTGTTGGAGTAAGTATTGGAGCATCTATCAAGGTAAACCCTCTTGCATCAAAGAAATCCCTTATCGCCTTTTCTATTTCTGCTCTTATCTTTAAGATTGCATTTTGCTTTCTTGACCTGAGCCAGAGATGCCTTCTCTTCAGAAGAAAGTCTATTCCATGGCTTTTTTTGGTAATTGGATAGTCCTTTGAAGGAGCAAGCAGACGAAGAAATTTACCCGTTAACTCTATTCCATCAGGTGCTCTTTTATCCTCCTTCACAACTCCTTTAACCTCTACCACCGACTCCTGGGATACAGTTTCTGCAAGTTCAAAGGAATGTGGGTCTGAATCACTCTGTGTATATACCACCTGCACTATTCCGGTACCATCCCTTACCAGAACAAACCTCACTCCTCCACTGGACCTGCGGTTGTACACCCATCCCTTGATCTCCACCTCTTTACCAATGTAGTTCTTCAACTCCTCTATCCAGATCATCTCACCAGCACACAGCTTAAAAGTTGAACCCTTGAGTTTATCAACCTATGGGATACCACCTTCAGGAGGTTCTGCAGTACTCTGAATCCTACTCCACGGTTCTTGGAAAAAAACTCAAGCAGTTTTCTTTTTTCAAAAACAAATACCTTTGAATCCTTCACAGCCCTCACCGTAGCTGTGTACTTTCCATCCTCTATAAGGGCAGACCAACCCGCTATTTTTCCCGGTCCTACGGTTGCCACAGAAACTTCCATACTTTCTCTAAATCCCACATTCATCTCCACCCTTAACTCTCCATCAACACATAGGTACAGATACCTCGCATCCTCTCCTTCTTTTAAAAGTACGGTACCAGCCTTCACCTCTCTTTCCTCAAGAAATTTTGTAAGAGCGTTGCATTCTGCATCGGTCAAATTATAAAATATCTCACTTTTCTTTAAGATAGCACGCTTCCTCATCATATCCTCCTTTAATTAAAAAGCATACATCAAAAAACTATTTTGTCAAATTTTACTTCTTTCGGCTATTTTCCATCTCTTCTGTGTTTTGCCGAAGATCACATGGAATGTGGTGCATATTACCACTGGAAACCAGTGCAAAAGATACAGTGCTGTGGAAAAAGACTTTTTTAAAAGTATAAGGGGATTCTTTATCCCCCTTTCAGTAAATCCTCTCATCATCTGACTCAACATAACCACTGTAAGCACTAAAAATATTATTCCAAGATTTAAAAATTTAAAGGACATACCACAGATTAACCTTATACCCTGATAGCATAAATCAAAAAATACCCACAGGGGTAGAGCAAACTCGGCTGCAAAGATTATGAAATCTATCTTCTTTATTAATGGAACATTCTTTTTAAAAAGAAAGGACATGTACTTGTAGTATCTAAAAAGACTTCCTTGGATCCATCTGGTCCTTTGGTGAAACAGGTCCTTCAAATTTCTAACAGCCTGTTCACGCACAAATACATCCTTTGCAAATCTCACCCTTTTACCATACACCGCTATTCTTGTGGAAAGTTCCAAATCCTCTGTAATTGAGGATTCATCCCATCCACCTGTGTTTTTTAAAAAGTTCTTTTTCACAAAAGAACCGTTTCCTTTAAGTTCTACACAACCTCCGCTTAGTTCTTTCCCGAGTTGTACCGAATAATCAATGTAATACTCATTGTACTGCTGTTTGGTAAGCCAGTTTTCCTTTCTATTTGAAATCATCTTTGCGGTCTGCACACCTGCAACATCCTTTCCTTCAAGGTATGCCGATGCCTTTTTTAAAAAATTCTTGGCCAGCCTTGCATCTGCATCAAGTACAAGAATCCATTCTCCCCTTGCAACCCCTGTTGCAATGTTTAAAGAGGAGGGCTTACCAGGAGGATACCCATCTCCCTTTTTCAAAGCAACCACCTTTTTGTTGTTCTCTGCATATCTTTCTATTATCTCCCAGGTTCTATCGGTTGAATTATCATCTACCACAATCAACTCGTATTTTGGATACTCCTGCCCCAGAACATCCTTTAACAACCTCTCTATTACCTTTTCCTCATTCTTTACCGGCACCACAACGGAGATAAACGGAGTTTTAGAGTTCTGGGATATGCAAACAGTTCTTACAGGTCTTAGAAGATAGGACATATAGATGAGTATTCCCAAAAGCATGGCAAGGACAAACCAGAAGAACCATAGAGATACTTCAGTAATTATGGCTAACCCTGCTATCACACATACTCCAGCAATCGTAAAGATTCTATACTTTAAAGGAATTGTCATCCTTAATTAAAGATAATATTACTTTCTTAAATTGTCAAATTTTTATAAAAAAATTAAAGGGGGCAAACCGCCCCCTTTAAAATCAAACGGTGTGTTAAGGGTTCAGAAGAGTATTACCTTTTTGACAATGGTATGCTCTGGTGTCAAGAGTTTAACGAAATAAACCCCAGGTACCAGACCCTTAACCACGGTGGTGTTGTTTGCAGTAACCTTGCATCTTCTCACAACGCTTCCTGTAATGTCAAAAATCTTTACCAATGCATTCTCTTCACAGGTGTTTATATACATCGCTCCATGCTCAACCTTGACGCAGAGTTCACTGGTGGATTCTTTATCCTCAGTATAAATTCCCGTGCCAGTAACTGTAATATTTACCGTTATGGTATCATTGTCAGGAATCTCATCGTTTGCCAGAGCAGAGTATATTGCAATGGTGTAATCACCGCCCTCTTCAGGTGTCCAGGATGTGAATTCAACTGTATCCTGTGCACCAGAGGAAATTGCATCCAGGGTTGCAGTTTCACTGTGTATTACAGAACCATCCTTTATAACATCGTATCCAACGGGAACATTTGTCTCATCCTCTACACCATTGTTGTAGAACACTGCAACAACGGGAACCTCTTCACCTGCATTGTACTCTCCCTCTGAAGGCTCAATTGCCTCCAGCGGCTTTATATCATGCCCTGCAACAATAATGCAGTACTCTATCTGCACATCATTATTGGGGTTGTCATCTTCAGAACCATCGTACAGACGCACCCTCATCTTCACCCGGTATTCATCTCCAGGCTCTCCAGGAGGTGTCCAGTCGGGGAATGTTACATTGTCCTCTCCACCAGCAGGTATGGTAATTGGACCTTCCTTGTTGTACTCATGATAATCACTGCCAGGACCTGTAATCCAGCACTCAGCATATACCTCTTCATCAGAAGAACCATAGTTCTTTACAACTCCTTCAGGAGTTACTGCAAGTTTTGGTATGTTACCTTTTGGAGCAAGGATTCTCTCCATTGCAACATCCCTTCCACCAGAAGGAGTTGCGATGTATTCCTTGTAGTATATCTCATAATTTCCACTTACAAATTCACACCATACCACATGCAGATTTCCATTATCATCGGATGCAATACTTGGATTATAAGACCCATCATCGGTCTGTGAAAGATTCTCAGGAGTGCTCCAGGATGTACCATCAAACTTTGAGTAGTAGATTTCCCAATTACCATCCCTGTAATCCTCCCATACCACATGAATATTTCCCATGGGATCTGCACATATGGATGGGTCATAACAACTTCCAGAGGAATTACTTATATTAACCGGTGTGGACCATGTGGTTCCACCGTCTGTAGAGTATGTGTAGTAAATCTGACGGGAAGAATAACCTGTATAAACAACATGGATGTTGTCAGCAGGGTCAACACATATTGAAGGACCACTCCATGGATATGCATCATCAGAAAGCATCAGTGCACTTCCCCATCCAGAGGCATTGTTGTTGTACCACAGACTGTACCTTGGGCTGCCATAGTACCAGGACCTTGTATACACTACATGCACAATACCCGAACCATCAACTGTAACAGAGGGATGGTAATACCACTGAGATCTTCCATTAACATCCTGAACCAGTTCCTCACTTCCCCATGAACCGGTTCTCTGCCGGTACCATATCTGATACCCATACCTTGATGAACTGTAGTATCTGTAGTGATACCACACCACGTGGACATTGTCATTTCCATCAACCCATACTGCAGGATAATAGGAACTTGAACCACCAAACCTTGTTATGGTTCCCCATGTTCCACCCGATTTTTCCCTGAAATGAATATAGGGATATGAGTAATAGTACCAAACAACCTGTGCATTACCAGACCCATCTGCTGCAACCGATGGATGGTATCCATAGGTTGTGCTTACCGCATCTCCGCTTCCAGGTATTGAAGGACTCCATGTTCCAGATGGGTCTCTATAGTAATACCTTATTCTCTGTGAGGTGGTATAGTCATACCATGTGACATGCACACCACCCAGAGGGTCTGCTGTAACAGCCCATCCACCACTATAGGTGGTATAGGAGCTACCAGAGGTATTGGTAAGCCTTACCGAAGGTTGCCACTGCGCCATTGCAATACCCATGCTCACAACCAGAACAAGAACCATGTTTTTGCGCATATATTCACCTCCTTTTGGTTTTTCCCATACCCACCCGTTGTTGGAAAGTGAGTAAGGAGGGAGGAGAACCCTCCCTCCAAAAGACTTTATTTTAGAATTTTACAAACTTATACACAGATTCTCTACCTGTGGTGCGCACCTTTACGAAGTAAAGACCAGAGGAGAGACGCCCTGTGTTATGAATTATCTCAAGTTTACCCTTTGCAGTTCCCGTGTAAACCTTTTCAACCATCTTACCTGTAATATCATAGATGGTGATATCAACGGGCTCAGACTCTGCAAGGCTTATTGATAATCTTATGGTATTGCCCCTTTCTCCTGCACTGAACTTGATATAGGAAATATTCTTCTCCTCTTTTATCCCAACCTGACCTGTGAAGGTTCCGCTGATGGTATCGTCATCTCTCAAATCATCCTGTGATGCCTCTGCAATGAACACAACCGTGTATTCACCTTCCTCATCAATGGTCCATGGATCGAACTGAACTTCAACTGTATCACCCGGATTTATCTGGTCAGGAGCAAGCGTCTTCTCATTGTTGTATTTCTCCTGCCCATCCTTTGTGATTATACATCTGAATGGCACAGAATCTCTTGGAGCATTGGTTCCGGTGTTTGCAAACTTCGCAGTAGGTGTGATGGTCCCCGAAACCTCTCCAACGGGAGAGATGATTTCAACTGCAGTGATGTTGTATGCAAGCACGCTGAACACGGTCTTGAATCTCACATTGTTATCGGGATTCTGGTCATCGGGAATATCATCCTCATCAAGGGCAAACTTCAACTTGTACTCTCTATTGCCCTCTGGAATCCAGTCGGGGAACTTCACCTCATAATTCTCACCAGGTCCAAGCGGGTCGGGAATTCCCTTTGTCTCATGATACACCTCAATTCCACCCTCTGTCTCATCGTATATCCAGCAGTCAACCTTCACAGAACCAGGTCCATCCCCTCCTCCAAGGTTCTCAACAATACAGCGGGGATTATAGACCTGTCCTGGAGTTACATACTCTCCTGCAGGCTCTGTAACAGCAATGATTGCATAGTCGTACTCTCCTCCACCTGCACCAGGAATCACAGTATCAATCTCCACACGGTCAAGATTCCAGTAGTTGATCACATATATTGAATGGGTACAGTACAGGTGCCATCCTATAACAACATTGTCCTTTCCAAGAACCTTGTCCTGTATATCATAACTCTCAAATCCAACTCTGTTATCTGTCCATGTATCAAGCGTATCCTCCCATGTGTTTCCACCATCATAACTCAGAACAACCCTCGCATATCCGGTTCCAGGCCATCCCCAGTAGTTATAGTCATGCATGAACCTGAGCCTTACAATTGTAACATCATCAAACTCAGGACCACTGAAATCAAGTGGAGGTGTATCAAGCCAGTCCTCTGTCTTTGCAGGTGGAGACCAATATTCATAAGGACTCCAGTAAACCCTTGCATAAACTGCTCCACCACCTGCATTGTAGCGATACCAGTCATTTGTGTTCCAGGTTCCATCATCATGCCCGCCCGGCTGGGCAAAAGCCTTTATTGTCCAGGTTCCAAAGCCAGAGGTTGTTGGAGGATTGTCTCCATAAGTTCCCCAACTTCCCGTGAAATCTTCCTCAAACCATATCCCAATACCAAAGGCAAAGGAAAAAACAACCAATAACAACATGTATCTTTTCATATTTACCTCCTTTTTAAACTATCCCTACAGAGAATCATTTTTTGTTTATTCTCCCACCTCCTTTCTTTTGCTTTTTATTAAACTGACTATTGAATCTGCTGAAACGGGCTGTAAAAGCGAAACAATAAAGAGCCCCTTATAGCCAGCCCTTTCGGATTGAAAAACGAGCCACTTTCCATCAGGGGATATATCGGGCTGAATATCCTTTCCTGGATTTCTCGTTAACCTTATCTCCATGCCGTTTTTCAGGTCCTTTAAATATATCTCCTGGTTTCCATCCTTATCAGATACATACACGAGTTTATCCCCTGCTATTGCAGGTTCCCTGTCATCTGCCTTGGGATTCTCCACCAGCGGCTCTATCTCCCCTGTGTCCACATCAAGTAAAAATATGTTGTTATCCGCAGGGACATGGTTTGATACGAACACAACATCTCCATCTGGTGTGAACCTTGGAAAGCCATCAAAGTATATGTTGTTGGTCAATTTTTTTAGAGTTTTATCCTTAAAATCATAAAGATAGAGCTCAAAATCTCCCTCCTTTTCATAGTCTGCATATTCAAAAACAATCCTTTCATTTGAATAATCAAATCTGAACATGTTTTTCTTATCACCCACAAACTCCTCCACAAACTCTATACCCTCAACACCCACCCCCCTGCACCACTGTTCAAGATAAAACATACCCCCTTTTCCTGGACGAAGAAAATATATCGTATCTCTACCATCACCAAAGCATGGATAAACATCCCTGTTATAGGTGAGTTTTATCTTCTCCTCGGTTGCAGTCGCCAAATTATATATACCTATCCTGCCGGTGTTTTTAATGTCTTTAAAAACTATATAAACCGGATTGCTTCTCAAAAATCTTGGTGTTGCCCCTCCATCCCTTAACAAAAGCACTGGATAGGGCTCAATTCCAAGGAGAGATGCCATCTTTGCCCTTAAAAATGGGTCCTGAACCATTGAAGAATCCTTTTCTTTGAGTTCAATAAATAACTGGGATGCCTTTTGCAAGGAATCAATTTTTAAATAATACATAAGGGAATCCAAAATTTCACCTGTTGAAATATTAAAAAAGAAAAAAATCAATCCCATATTAAACCTCTATATCATAAAAAAGTGGGAAGGGGAGGACCCCCCTTCCCACAGGTTTTTGGTTTTTTTACTATCTTGCAAGAATGACCTTCTTCGTATCTGCAAAGGATGGCGCTGTCATCTTGATGAAGTAGATTCCCTCTGAAACCTTCCTTCCAGTATCATCGGTACCATCCCAGACAATGGTGTAAGTACCGGGCTCAACCTTTGTGTTCACGAGCGTCTTCACCAACTTACCGCTTATGTCATAAACCCTGATCGTAACAAATCCGCTAACAGGAACCGCATACTTGATTGTGGATGTTGAAACAAATGGTGTGTTGAGTATCTCAAATGCAAAGGTCTCAGGTGTGGTCTCCTCCACTCCTTCCTTAGGATTGACAGCAACTGCCTTGGGATCATTTATAGGACAGAGGTCACCAACGAGCACGGTCTTGAACTGAATCTTAACTGTATGACCCTCAAGCTCTGCAGGGAATGTCCAGCTTGGGAACTCAACTGTATCCTTCCAGTCCTCACCATACATGTTTCCTCTCCAGGAAAGAGCAGGTATCACCTTGGCATTGGTATAAACAAGTGTATCGGGATCGGTCTCACGAACGGTTCTTGGTCCCTGATCGTATATCTCGCAGATAACCTGGATGTTTGCCTCATCGTTGAATCCAAAGTTGGAAACCTCACACACGAGGTCTATCACATCACCAGGATTTGCCATAGAACCATCCTCAGGAGAAATGACCTTGGACACTCCAACATCGTGGGAGAGCAATGCAACAACGGTCTTCTTTATTGTATCGTTGTCTATGCAGTGGTCTGCCTTGGGCTCACCAGGAGGACCAACCTCGGGAAGTCTAACAATTCCATAAATGTCATACTCAACTCCCTCTCCTGTCTTATCGCACTTTCCTTCTGGTGTCCATGGAGTAATGGTTACATAAAGCGTATCGGGGTCATCTGTGTCATCTCCAAGATAACCTATGTGATCAACTCCTGTAGAATCAAGCTTCACCGTATCTCCTGTCTCTGTATTCACCGCCATGAATGTAACATAGAAGTATCCCTCATCGGGCTCTGCCTGCCTACCTAAGTTCACTATTCCAATCTCAGGTGTGATCTCAACATCTGCCTCAACATAATCCTGAGCAGGCCTCTTTATCTCATACACCTTCAGGTCATGAGCATTGTCATAGTAGCATGGAGGTGCAGGATGCGGGGAAAGAGGATAAGGTCCAAACACCAAGTGGCCATAACCCTGGCTTGCATACACGGGATATGAACTTCCACTGAAGGTGCCCCAGCGCCATGTACTGCTGGAGTTATACCATCTTCCAGCCCTGTATGTCACACTTGGATAACAATCATGTGGAGGTGGCAGTTTCAAGAATGGATGCTCAGTGATATAAGGAGGATATCCCTGTGTCCTTACACCAATTCCTATTGCACCTGGGTCTCCACTGTGTGCCCA
>CAYQJV010000006.1:0-73292 GCA_964417925.1 uncultured bacterium
CACAAGCCTTTCTTTTCCGAAGTGAACCACCGAAGGAGTGGTCCTTCCTCCTTCTGGATTTGGAATAACCACAGGTTGTCCATGTTCAATATAAGCAACGCATGAATTTGTGGTTCCAAGATCAATACCTATTACTTTTTCCTCAGCCATTACTCTCACCTCCTTTTGGTTTTGTAACTGTTACCAGGGCAGGTTTTATTATTTTATCATAAAGCATATACCCCTTCCTTGCCTCATCCACCACAATATTCGGGGGAGTATCGTTTGTCTCCACAAAACCTATTGCCTCTGCCCTGGCAGGATCAAATTCTTCTCCAATGCAACTAAATTCTTTTAATCCATACTTTTCAAGAATTCCTTTTAATTGACTAAAAATCATTTCAATCCCTTTGATGAAATTTTTATTATCTGCATCTATTTCTTTCCGCATCATTGCTCTATCATAATTTTCAAGAACTACTGTAATTTCACGCATGAAATCTTCAAGAGCAAACTTTCTGTATTCCTCCATTTCCTTTTCTTTCCTTTTTCTATAATTGTCAAATTCTGCATAAAGTCTAATATATCTTTTTCTCCACTCTTCTTTTTCCTTTTCAAGTTTTTCTTTTTCTTCTACCAGTTGTGTTACGGGACCTTTCTTATGCATCCTTAATAATTATAATAAAAAAACTCTCTGCGTCAAGGAATTTATTGACATTTTATTTTGACATATTCAAAAAAAAGTGTAACATTAAAACATGAAGTGGTTTATTGTAATATCAATTTTTAGTTATTTCTTTAACAAACAAGAGATAATTGAAAAAGCAGGTAAAAATCATTATGAGGTAGAAAAATTCCTTCAAATTGCTGAAGAAAAGGGATATACAAACTGGGCAGAATTTTTACTTTCTGCAATGCCATCAGTGGATTTGGCAAATCTTAAAGCACAGAATCTCATAAGACATTTTGAGGCATTAGATGAAAATTTAAAAAGAGTTCCATGGAGCAAAAAAATAGATAGTTTTCTTTTTTACCACTACATTCTACCACACAGGGTGAGTCAAGAACCTCTTGAAGATTTCACCCCTATCTACAAGGATACTCTATATGGATTGATAAAGAATGTTAAAAATATGCGTGAAGCTGTTTTAAGGATAAACGAATGGGTTTTTACAAAAATGCGATACAAACCCACTGCCCGATGGGATCAAAACGCACTTACAACCATACACAGAGGATTTGGAAGATGTGAAGAAATGGCAATTCTATGTATCAAAGCATTGAGAACCGTATGTATTCCTGCAAGAAATGTATATACTCCATGGTGGCCTTTTACCAACAGTAACCATGCTTGGGTAGAGGCATGGATAGATGGAAAATGGTATTTCCTTGGGGGTGGAGAACCTACAGAACTAAATAATGCATGGTTTGCACTATCTTCAAAAAGAGCTGCCATTATAAAAGGTATTTCTTATGGTGAAGTGGAAGAAGGGAAAGAATTGATTTATAAGAGAGAAAAAGATTTTACCATAATAAATGTCACTCCCAATTATACAGAAACAGTAGAACTTTTTATTCAAGTAAAAGAGAATAACATTCCCAGCGAAAGTGTATCGGTTTCAATATGTGTATACAACTATTCATCCCTTCCTCCAGTAGGATTGAAAAAAACAGATGAAAATGGAGTTGTGAAATTTGTGGTAGGGAAAACCGATCTTTTTATATATGCTTATAAAGATTCACTAAGAGATTGGTACCTTTGGCGTCCCTCACAAAGAAGAATAGATACTGTAGTTCTTAATCTATCTTATAAAGAATTTCCAGATACCACATTCTGGATTTATACGAGAAGAATTGAGGTAAAAAGGAAAAAAACAAAGTATAAACCAAATATGGATTCACTTAAACTTTTACAAAGGCTTCACTTAAGGGAAATAGAGATAGTAGATAGCGCTTTAATTCCTATGTTATGTGAAAAGGATAAAAAACTCGTGGAAATACTTTATAATGCCAAAGAAAAGGCAAAAGCATATTTAAACTATTACAAAACTCTTCCTGATTCTTTAAAAGAACTTTTCATCGATTATCTTAGTTCTCTTCATCCAAAGGATATTGTAACTCTTGACACCTTAGAACTCTATGAAGAACTACTTGCTGTATATAATTCTATCAAGCTTGCCAAGAAAGATATTCCTGATTCTGTATTTAAAGATTATTTGCTATCGGATAGGATCTTATTTGAACAAATAGGAAAATGGAGAAAAATCATTCAATCTAATTTTACTTCTTTTAGAAAGAAGAGAATAGAAAAAACCGTTGAATCTGTACTCTCATGGGTGAGAGAAAATATAAGAAAAGAAGAAAATAGAGGATACTTTGGCCCAATGATGAATCCAGCAGATGTGTACACAGCAGAAAAAGCAACAGAGATTGAAAGATACATATTGGTTGTAGGAATATTAAGAAGCCTTGGAATTCCTGCAAGAATAAAGTGGAGTTACGATGCTATAGAATACTGGAATAATGGATGGAAAGAAGTAAAATTTGAAAAAAAGATAACCAAAGAAAAAACTAAAAAAGCATGGATTGCATTGAAATTTGTTGATAATGCTGGAAATGACATTACATCAAAGCAAAGATACTACTATGATTATAGTATTACAAGATTTGAAAAATACCCTGAGAGACTTGAACCTCCGATAGACACATCAAAAGGCTACTTAGTGGTTACTTTGGATGATAAACCAGTCTATGTGGTTACTGGGTGGAGAAATGGATATGGAGATACTTATGTAAGGATAAAAAAGGTAATACCTACAAGGGATACAGCAAAGATTACTGTGAATACAGGTATCCCTGAGAAAGTAAAACCTGGAGAGCTCGTGGTAAGAAAATATACAGGGCTAAAGGTATCAATGCTTGGAATAAATGAAAAAGAATTAAAAAAAGGAAAGGTACTTTTAATCGTTTTTGATACAGAATCTGAAGCTTCCAAATCAACTTTACAGAACGCAAAAGATGTAATAAATGGCTTTAATGGGAAGGTTTATCTCTTTGCAGTGGCTGATAGAAAAACTGCAGAAGAATTTTTAAAAGAAACTGGAATATACAAGGGAAATCTCTACACAATTACAGAAGAGATATACAGGAAGCAATGGCACATAAAAAATCTTCCTTCCATCATTTATTTAGAAAACAATAAATGTATATTGTGGTTGGAAGGATTAATACTGCACCTCTCAAAATTGCTAAAAAACTTAAAATAAAATTATTTAAGTAGGATTCCAGCCATATTTGATAAAAGAAAATAACCTCTCCTTTTCCTCCTCAGGGAGAGGTGCATAATGAGAAAACTGAATTGTAAGAGAAGCTCTCCCTTGCGAAAGAGACCTCAATGTAGTTGCATAACCAAAGGCATTTGCAAGAGGAACATATGCATGGATTAAGTTCCCTCCTTTAACAACTTCTATCTTCTCCACCTTTCCCCTTCTTGCATTTAAATCAGTAATTATCCCTCCCATGTATTCCTCAGGAGTAACTATTTCCACCTTCATTATTGGTTCAAGCAATACAGGATTTGCTTTATTGAAAGCCTTTCTAAATGCTTCAGAAGCTGCACTTTTGAAAGCAAATTCATCCGATTCATTTTCTCTATATTCTGCATCTATAAGTATTGCTTTTATATTCGTAACAGGATATCCTGCAAGAACTCCTGCAGAAAACGATTCCTGGATAGCATAAACCGCTGCATCGGTAAGAAACTTAGGTACCTTAAGATGGTCCACAAAATTTAAAACTTCTGTCCCCCTATCTTTTGGTTCTACCCTTACCTTTACCTTTGCGTATACGGATTTTCCAGCAATCTGCCTTGCAAAGGTAACTTCCTCCTCTGCTGAGGAACTCACAGTTTCTCTATAGGAAACCTGAGGTTTACCAACATGAAGGGGAACTTTGTAATCCCTTTTTAATCTATCCACCACAATCTCCAGATGCAGTTCACCCATACCTGCGATTAATCTTTGCCCTGTCTCAGGATCCACTCTAACTTGTAGTGTTGGGTCTTCAAGCATCATATTTTTAAGACTTCTTTCCAACCTCGGTTCATCTTTTCTCGTTACCGGTTCAATTGCTCTGTAAACTACAGGCTCGGGAAATTCCATCTGTTCAAATGCAATGGGATGTTTTTGATCTGCAATTGTATATCCTGTTTTTATATCTATCAATCCTGCAACCATCCCTATTTCTCCTGCTTCAAGTTTATCAACCTCCTCTGTCTTATCAGCATGAACCAAAAATAATTTTAAAGCTCTTGCTCTCTTCATAGAAGGAATCACCATCACGGTTTGACCTTTTCTTATTACACCTGAATAAACCCTGACATAAGAAAGCAGTCCAAGATGAGGATTTGAAACTATTTTAAAAATCAAAGCAGAAAACGGAGCCTCAGGAGATGGAGGTCTCTCCTCCTCTCTTCTATTCACAGGATTTATCCCTTTCATAGGAGGTATATCCAAAGGAGAAGGAAGGTAATCTATAATAGCATCAAGCAGTTTTTGAATTCCTTTATTTTTTAATGCAGCTCCACACAATACGGGTACAATTTTTCCTTCTATGGTTAGTCTTCTTATCACATCTATTATTTTTTTAACCGGAATTTCTTTTTCCTCAAAATAAAGCGAAAGAATTTCATCATCATACTCAGAAAGAACATTCATAATATGTTCTTTATACTCCATAACTTTATTTTTGTATTCCTCAGGAATCTCTATGGTATAGTACTCTGCTCCAAGCGTCTCATCTTTCCAAACATAAGCTTTCTCTTCAATTATATCTATCACTCCTTTAAATTCTTTTGAAACTCCAAGAGGATACTGTATAGGTAAAGGAATCTGAGTAAACTTCTTACGCATCATATCCACGACATTTTCAAAGTCTGCTCCAATCCTGTCCATCTTATTTACAAAAGCTATTCGTGGAATTTTGTATTTATCTGCTTGTCTCCATACTGTCTCTGATTGAGGTTCTACACCTCCTACTGCACAGAAAACCACAACTACCCCATCCAAAACTTTTAAAGCCCTTTCTACTTCTATTGTGAAGTCCACATGCCCTGGAGTATCTATAATATTTATTCTATAATTCTTCCAGTAACATGTGGTTGCCGCAGAAGTTATAGTAATTCCTCTTTCTTTCTCTTGAATCATCCAGTCCATGGTAGCAGACCCTTCATCAACCTCTCCCATTCTGTATATCTTACCAGTATAGTAAAGTATTCTCTCTGTAGTGGTGGTTTTACCTGCATCTATATGAGCTGCTATACCTATATTTCTAAGCTTTTTTAGTTCCATTTAAAGAGATTTTTTTTATCATCTCCTCAATAATGGAAGACGCCTTTCTTACATCAGAAGGCAAACATACCTCTATCTGAATACCTTCTTTATCAAATTTCACCATTGGATTTGTATTTATCATAACCATAGGATCCTTTATCTTATTTTTTAAAAAATGGTATGCAAAAACTCCCACCTGGGTTGATTCAGTATCTGAAGGATTCACCAAAATTACAAGCCCATCACATTTCTTGGCAAAAGCCTCCCAGAGAGGGGCAAACCTTTTTAACCCAGGAAGTCCGTAGAGGTTAACAACAGAATCCTCATAATGAATCTTTGCAAAATTAACATCCCCTTCCCCAGAAAAATATGGAGTTTTTGCAGCATTTTTTATAAATAGATTCCTCTCTGCTGTATTCTTGCCTATAACCATGATATTAATAACCTTTTTCCCTCTTGTTTCTTTTCCTTTTCCCTTTATCTCAATATTACCCTCTTTCTCCAGTTCCTCAAGGAGTAAAAGAGTTCTGTACTCACTGAAGGGAGATTGCTCAAGAATATTCTTAATCTTCTCCTCTCCCTCCCTCTTTATTACCAGCTTTAACTCATCATCTTCAGGAATTTTTTTAATCACAATCACACTTTCAGGATTCCATTTTTCCTTCATTCTTTCTGCTTCGTCTCTCTGCCTTAATACTTCAAGAATTGTTTCATCTGCACCAGTATGAATGGTTTCAACTACTTTCTCTTCTACAGATTGTTCCATCTCAAACTCTCCTTTATCCCATGACAAAATGGTATACAAAGCATCCATACCTCTTCTTCTACCTGTTTGTGCATCTATTATCTTACCTTCTTTTACCCATACAGTTGCAGTATCTCCATTTCTTTTTATCCTTATTGTGGCTGTTCTATTACCGTAGTGTAGAAGTTGAAGAAGATCTGTTATCGGAATATCCTCAAATCTTCCTTTAGTAACAGGTGTCTCTATGGTTTTTTTATACCTCTCATATCTGTCAAGAAGGATTTCTATTCGTGCTAAAAGTTCCTCTCTATCAAAAGGTTTTGCAATATAATCATCTGCACCAAGTTTAAGCCCCTTAACCTTATTTTCTACATCTCCCAAGGCAGAAAGAAATATAAAAGGTAAATTCTTATACTCCTTTTGTTCTCTCACCTTTCTACAAAATTCATAACCATCCATCTCAGGCATCATTACATCTGCAATTATAAGATCTGGAGATTCGGTTTTTAAAAGGTTAAGCCCTTCCTTCCCGTTGGATGCCTTTATGGTGATGTATCCTTGTTTAGAAAGAATTATTTCAAGCAGTGCGAGATGATGGGGGTCGTCTTCCACAATGAGAATTTTCTTCATCTCTCTACTGTGGGTAAAACAAACCAAAACATTGCTCCTGCTCCTTCTTTGCTCTGAACACCTATCTTCCCTCCATGAGCTTCTATTACCAGTTTCGAAATTGCAAGTCCTAAACCTATTCCTTCCTTCTTTGTGTCTGCCTTTCTGTATTTTTCAAAAATATATGGCAGTTTATCCGCAGGAATACCGGGACCTTCATCCTTTACAGCAATCTTTATCCATTCTTTACCATCCTTTAAAAACTTTGAATGTTTTATGGTAATTTTTTTCCCCCTTGGGGTATATTTAATGGCATTATCTAAAAGATTTATTATCACTCTTATTATTCTTTCTTTATCCACCAGTGCATAACTATCCTCTTCAAAACCTTTGCATACAATCTCTACTCCTTTCTCTTGGGCTACCAGCTCTAAACTTCTTATAGAGATATTCACAAGTTCTCTTATATTTACCTTTTCCTTTTTCAGCTCCACCTTTCCCCTCTCCAGCCGTGAAACTTCAAGAAGCTCATTGATCATGGTAAGTAATCTCATTCCATCTTCTCTTGCATTTATAAGGATATTATAAAACTTCTCTTCTATCTGTCCCAACAGTATTTCTGAAAGAAGATCAAGAGCTCCCATAATAGATGTAAGAGGAGATCTCAAATCATGAATTACCATTGCAGTAAAATCTGCCTTCATTCTGTCAATCTCTTTTTGCCGGGTTACATCATAAAACAACATACACGTACCTATCCTTGCACCATTAAATCCTCCAACTATGTTTATTTTCAAATTATAGTACCTATCTTTTATTTTCACTTCTACATCCTTGCCAGGAGTTTTAATCAATTCGGTAATTCTTTTCTTATCCTCCTCTCCAAATACTGTTGTAATATCATCCCCTGGTTTAATGTCGAACCTTTCTTCTGCTTCTTTGTTTACTATCTCTATTTTGTTTTCTCTGTCCAGCAACACCACAGGTTCTGGAAGAGAAGAAAGTAACGCTTTAAGTTTACTTTTCTCTTCATTAAGTTTTCTAAAAAGTGCCGCATTTCTCACTGCAATGGCAACTTCATTTGCAAGATTCTCCAAAAACTTTATATCCTCAGGAGTATAAGGATTTTTTCTCTTGACTTCAAAATTTAATATACCTATCACCTTTTCTTCATCTCTTAAAGGAACCACCAGTTCCGATTCCACATCCGGTCTCGCTGCAATGTATCTTTTATCCTTTTTTACCTCAGGTACATACACTGTTTCATTTTTCATTGCTGCATACCCAGCAAGACCATTCCCCAATTTTATCTCATACAGTTCAAAAGCCTCTGACATTTGAATCACACTACCGTTTGATGCTCTTATTGGCTTTAAAACCTCATTTTCTACCACTGCAATATCCACATAATCTGCTATTCCATACTCTTTTATCCTTTGGTATACGAGTTCTAAAATCTCTTCTAAATCAAAACTCTTTATTATTGCATTGGTTATATCTAAAAGTATTTTACTTTTTTCCATAATTCTCTATTATTCTTTCTATTTCCTTATCCAACGTTCTTGTATTGATTGGCTTTGTTATATATCCCCAACAACCAACCCTTTTTGCTTTTTCCTCTTCCTCTGAAGTTGCATATGCAGTTACAGCAATAAGAGGTATATCTCTAAGCTTTTCTTGATTTTTAATCCACTCTGCAACTTCATATCCAGAGATCCCGGGAAGTTGTAGATCAAGAAGAATCACATCCACAGTACTTTTAGAAAGAATCTCCATCGCTCTTTTACCATCCTCAGCCTCCAATACCTCGTATCCTTTCATTTCCAATACTACCCTTATCAATTCCAGATTATGCCTGTTATCTTCAACTACCAGAATCTTTTTTGACATAATTTTTTATCACCTTCTTTAACTCTTCTTTCAATTCTTCCTTGGTAATCTCTGTTTTTCTAAATATGGCCTTTATATTGTGACCTAACTTTTCTTTCTCCTCTGGGGTTAGTTCCTTAGCTGTAAAGATTACAACAGGCCTATCCTCTTCTCCCTCCATCAACTTCATAACATCAAATCCACTTATATCAGGCATCAAAAGATCCAGAATTATAAGGTCGGGTTTATCCTGCCTTATTTTTTTTATTCCCTCTACTCCAGAAAAAGCCTTCTCCACATGAATACCTTCTATTTTCAGTACCTCTTCAAGGAAAATAGCGTCAGAGGGATTGTCATCAATTACAAGTACCTTTATCCTATCTTTCTTTTTGGTAAACACTTTCTTTATTCTATCCAAAAGTTCTGCTCTTGAAAAAGGTTTAACAAGATAGTCCACTGCACCAAGGTTTATACCAAAACTTTTATTTTCAACAATGGAACATACAATTACAGGAATATCTCTGGTTTCTTTGTTTTCCTTAAGCCGGTATAATACCTGCCATCCGTCCATATCAGGCATTAAAATATCTAAGGTTATTAAAGCAGGCTTTTTGTATATAGCTTTTTCAATTGCCTCTCTTCCATTTTTAGCAATGATCACCTTATAACCTGCTTCCTCTAACCATACTCTCATCAATTTCTGAGCCAGGGGATTGTCCTCCACCACAAGAATGGTCTCTCCTTTAATTTCCTCACGAGACAAGCTCTCCAATTCTTCTATTTCTTTACCGTATTTTACCATCGGAAGCCTCACTGTAAATTTTGTTCCTTTCCCTTCTTTACTCTCAACCTCTATATCTCCTCCCAGAAAATCAACGATTCTTTTAACAAGTGCAAGTCCAAGCCCAGTTCCTTCATATTTTCTGGTAGAGGAAGAATCTAATTGGTGAAACTCTCTAAATATCTCTGGAATGTCTTTTTCAGGAATTCCTATACCAGTATCTGCAACCTCTATTTTTATCTTGCCGTTTTCCTCTTCCACAGAAAACCTCACCTCCCCCTTTTCTGTAAATTTAACCGCATTACTCAAAAGATTATCTACAATCTGAATAAACTTCTTCCTATCGGTGATTACCAATGGTATCTCTTCATCAATCTCCACTTTAAAATCAATTCCTTTATTCTCTGCCTTTTTACGATAAAGTTCAATCACCTCAGACAATATACTCCTTACCTCAACAGGCTCTGCTTCAAGTTCAACCATTCCTGCTTCAAATTTTGATAAATCAAGAATATCATTTATAAGTCTCAATAAATGATTACCTGAGTTGTATATGATCTCAAGAAAATGTTTCTGTTTCTCAGTTAATTCTCCAGCAAGCCCATCAAGCAACAGCTCAGAAAACCCTATGATTGAATTCAATGGAGTCCTCAACTCATGACTCATGTTGGCAAGGAATCGTGATTTTAACTTTGAAAGCTCTATTATTTCTTCAGCTTTTTTTAAGTCCTGTTCATTCTCCATGTTAAATTTTAACTCTATATCTCAAAATGTCAAATTTTTATAAAAACTGATAAATTTTAATCTGGTAACTTATGTTATGAAACTGCTTTTCTTAAAAAAGCCAAAGCATAAATTACTAAAATTATAAACAAGGTATTTTTTTCCATCATTGCGTTGGTAAGGTTAAACCTGGTTCTAACTATAGGAGCTTTTTTCAATCCCCGACTTTCTTCAAAAGCAAATAGGGAATAAATTAAAATGAATATTGATACAAATATCCAGAAAACCAAGAAAGGTGGATTATACAGAAAGAGCGTACCCAAGACAAGCAAGAAATTCCCCAAATACAAAGGATGATCTAACAACTTATATACTCCTCCTTTGTATCTTATCTTTGTAATCATTTCTCTATCTCTATAGTGAGGTCCTATATATCCTGCAGAAAAAAATCTCAAAACGCTCCCTGCAATATGAAGAATAATTGCAGGGAAAAAATCTATTCTTTGAGAAGATATCCAAATCACTCCAAACCCTAATACCCCAAGTATGTCTCTTATCTTATAAATCTCTCGTATCAATAGATGTATATCTCTATTTTCTTTCCATCCTCCTCAATATCCATTATTTTCTGAGGTTTTAATCTTTCTATCATTTCAATCAACTCCTTTTTAGTCATTCCTGTTTTTTCACGAAGGATATGTTCAGGAACAAATTTCAAACCAAACTTTGCAAGAATTATAGGAACATTTACATCCACTCTCTTTCCTTGGGCTTTAATATGAATTGCAAGGTTTCTTGGTTTTTCTTCTGCAGTCTCAAGCACATTCAAAAGTTTTTCTGCTTCTTCTGCAGTTATCTTTTTTTCCGATACCATTTTGAGTATCCTTAATCTGGGATCCATTAACCCTCCTTTATTTTTTCAACTGCTTCATCAACCGAGATTTTTCCTTTCTCAACATCATTTAAAATTTTATCAACCTTAGGCTTTTTCTTTTTTATCTTTCTCACAATTATCCACGTTCCTAAAAGAATAATAAGCACAGGCCAATCTCTTGAAAAGTTGATAAAACCTATTCCAAGATTTGAAAACCATATCCATAATCCTATAAAAAGAAGTATTATCCCAAATATCAATCTCTTCATTTTTTTCTCCTTTTTTTAACCCATGCTATCCCTTCAAGCAATGTTGCAAGTCCTATGATAACTATTATTACGGGCCAGTCCCTTGACCACTTGAAACTTGCTATACCGTAGTTTGCAAGCCATATCCATATACCCACACCTATTATAATGATTCCCCAGAAAATACTCATCATTCTTGCCTCCTTTTTATTATTATATTACCCTTTTTTGCAAAAACCTTTAAACTTCTCTTACCTTCTCCTATTATAATTTTTTCATTTTTCATCTCAAACTCCGTCTCTATATCTCCTTCCTCTACCAGAGGTTCTATGATACAGGAGGCATCTGGAGAAACACTTAAAACCACATCCCCTGCATCTGCCTTTATACTTCCTTCCAGTTGGATAGCCTGGATTTCTGCATCTCCTGCCCTTAAGCGAAGCGTTATCTTGCCCTCAAACTCCTTCATTCTTGCATCTCCTGCCATTAATTCTGCCCCCACCTCTCCCTTTACCCTTTCCACATTTAAATCCCCAGCCATATTTTTAACCCTTATATTTCCTTCAAAATTCTCTATCTCCACCTCTCCTGAGAAATTTTCTACCTCGATTCTTAAATTTTTAGGACTTTTTATAAAGGTATCACCGGTCATCTGTTTTATAATCAGTTTCTTATCCTCTCTTCTTGCTGAAAAGACCCCGGTTCCTTTTACTACCAGTTCTTCTTCTTCCCATCCTTTTATACTAACGTCTCCAGAAAAATTCTTAATCTTCAAGAGTTCTACATCCTTTTCTCTTTTCTCAAACTCTCCTTCAAAATGAAATCCCATCCTTATACTATCTTCCAATATCTCAGGTATTCTTTTGAGTTCTCTGGATACAATTTTTGTTATGAATGTTCCAAGATTACCAAGTTCTGCTTCCACATTTCTACCTTTTAAAGCCTCCAACAGTCTTGCTGCCTCCTCTGCTGTTATCTTTCCTTCTTCAACCATCTTTAAAATTCTTAATCTTTCCTCCATAATTTACCTCCTTTTTGAACCAATCATTTCTTCTCTTCTATAAGCTTTATTGCCTCTTCGGCTGTTATCTCTCCCCTTTCCAACATATCCAAAATCTCAGATACCCGGGAAGAAGAAAGCTCTCTTATTCCAAGCTTTGCAAGTATATCCTCAAGCCTATTCCTTACCGTTGGATAAGAAATCCCAAGTTCCCTCCCAACCTCTGTCAAACTTCCCCTGAACTTCAAAAAAAGCAAAATAAACTTTTCCTCCCTAGCAGACAACTTCAAAAAAGGAGAGATTCCAAACTCTCCTCTAACCGAAGTACCACATTCCTTACACTTCAACTCTGTAACCACCATCTTCTTCCCACACACAGGACATCTGCCTACTATTCTCTTTTCCATATAAAAATTTTAATTAAATTTTAAAATTTGTCAAGTTTTTTTAAATTTTTTTAAAAAAATTTAAAATAAACTTTAAGTTTATAAAGTTTAGATTGTGTTTAAAAAACATATACGAGTAGAAAATGTTTATGATCGCTGATAACACACTTGCATTTAAGTAACAGCATAAAGTTATTAATCTTAAAGTTTAATTTTGTAAAACGTTTTTTAAGAAAAGTGTTACATTGACTTTCTTTTCTAACAAGATAAAATAAAACAATGAAGGTAATTTTTATTTATGGAGAAAATGTTTTAGCAGTGGAAAAGGATACTGAAAATACAATAAAAAGATTTATTAAACCAGAATTTAAAGAGTTTGATTTAAAAGTTTTTAGAGGAAAAGAAACAGACATTTCTGATGTAATAAACCATCTTTCCCTCTTTCCCTTAGGAAAGAGCAGAATAGCCGTTATAACGCATGCTGAAGAACTCAAAGAATCGGATATCCAAAGCATAGTGGAATTTATACCCAAAATAAAAAGAGGAGTTCTTATACTTTCTACCTTTAAATCTTTAAAAGACATGAAGAAAGGACTACAAAATCTTGCATCACTACCTCAAATAGAAAAAAAAGAACACATAAAACCAAAGGAAAGAACCACAATCGAATGGATAAAGGAAGAGTTGAGAAATAGAGGATATTCAATTTCAGAAGATGCATTATTTATGCTTCTTGATATGAGTGATGAGGACCCTGCTGTGATATACAGTTTTATTAACAAAGTGGAACTCTACCTTGAGAAAGGAGGTTTGATAAATACTGAAATCATTGATCTAATGCTTGGAGAATCTGTACAGAAAAGTAATTTTGAGTTTTCCGATGCATTCCTTGAAAGAAACAAAAAAAGATGTCTTGCATTGTTAAACAACATAAAAATGTATGGAAAAAAGGAAGGAATTGTGCAACTACTTGGATTGCTGGGAAAAGAAATAGGAAAGATAATACAGTTTAAATCATTTCTATCCATGGGTATTCCTTTAAAGGAAATCCCCTACCGAATGCATTTTAAGGGAAGCCATGATGAGTTTATCTTAAAAAAACTTTCACAAAGAGAGGAAAAATGGAAAAGAAGTGAACTATTTACAATGATTGATAGATTAGCTGAAATAGATTTTGAGATAAAAACTACATCTGTAGATGGTTATATTCTTCTTGAAAAACTTGTTGGAGAAATGCTTTAGGAGGTGCAAATGGAGTATAATTTTACTGAAATAGAAAAAAAATGGCAGAAGTTTTGGGAAGAAAAAAAGATTTTCAAAACTCCTGAAAGCCCAAAAAAGAAATTCTATGTGCTGGAAATGTATCCTTATCCTTCTGGTGAGCCTCATATGGGGCATCTCAGAAACTATGTGGTGGGGGATGTGGTGGCGAGAATAAAAAAGATGGAAGGATATGATATACTGCATCCAATGGGATGGGATGCATTTGGCCTTCCTGCAGAGAACGCAGCAATAAAAAGAAAAATAAAACCTCAGGATTGGACAAAAAACAACATTGAAGCTTACAAAAAAACATTTAAAATACTTGGAATAAGTTATGATTGGGAAAGGGAAATAGCAACGTGTTCTCCTGAATATTACAAATGGACTCAATGGATCTTCCTGCTTCTTTATAAAAAAGGACTTGCATATAGAAAAAAAGAGTATGTAAACTGGTGTCCATCATGTAACACGGTTCTTGCAAATGAACAGGTAATTGATGGAAGGTGTGAAAGGTGTAAAACTTTTGTAACAAAAAAAGCTTTAAAACAATGGTTTTTCAAAATAACGGAATATGCAGAAAGATTGCTTAGAGATCTTGAAAAGTTAAAAGGTAAATGGCCTGAAAGAATAATAAAACTGCAGGAAAACTGGATAGGAAAATCAGAAGGAACAGAAATAGTGTTTTTATTTGAAGATAATAAAACAAAACTTCCGGTATTTACAACAAGAGCAGATACTTTGTTTGGTGTTACATTCATCACCATTGCTCCAGAACATCCATTAACCCAGCAAATAATAAAGGATTCTCCCAACAGAAAAGAGATTGAAAAATATATAGAAGAGGCCATTAAAAAACCGGATATTGAAAGAACCGCAGAAGAAAAAGAAAAAACAGGAGTCTTCACAGGAAAATATGTATACCATCCTTTTACAAGAGAAAAGATCCCTGTATGGATAGGAGATTATGTGCTTGCAAGCTATGGAACGGGTATAGTAATGGGGGTCCCTGCCCATGATCAAAGGGATTTTTTGTTTGCAAAAAAGTATAACCTTCCCATTAAAGTTGTCATAAAACCAGTGGATGGAAAACTTCCAGAAGAGTTAGAACATGCATTTGAAGAGTACGGTATAATGGTAAATTCAGGAGAGTTCTCTGGATTTTCTTCACAAGATGGAATAAAAAGAATTCAAGAAAGGTTAAAAGAAAAAGGTCTTGGTGGGCCCTCAGTAAGTTACAGAATAAAGGACTGGCTCATATCAAGACAAAGATATTGGGGAGCACCAATCCCTGTTATCCATTGTTCATCTTGTGGAGTAGTTCCTGTACCTGAGGAAGAACTACCTGTATTGCTTCCAGAAAACATAAAGGATTTTCTTCCAAAAGGGAGATCTCCCTTAGAAGATGTACCTGAATTCATACGTACAAAATGCCCAAGATGTGGAAAGAATGCTAAAAGAGATCCTGATACTATGGATACCTTTGTTGATTCTTCCTGGTACTATCTAAGATTTACGGATCCCAAAAATAATAGAGAGCCGTTTTCTATTGAAAACGCAAAGAAATGGATGCCCGTTGATCAGTACATAGGAGGAGCAGAACATGCTACAAAACACTTGATCTATGCAAGATTTATAACCAAAGTATTATACGATGAAGGGCTTGTTCCTACCGATGAACCCTTCATGTATCTATTTAATCAGGGACTTGTACACAAAAGATTCTATTGGTGCCCAAAATGTCTTGAGATCACAGAAGATGTAGAAGATAAAAAGCATAAAAAATGTGGAACGCAAGTTGAAGAAAAACTTGAAATGATGTCCTCATCCAGAGGAAATGTAGTACCCGTAGCTCCATTTGTAAAGAAAAATGGAGCAGATGTTGCAAGAGTAACCATTCTTTTTGCAGGACCTGCAGAAAAGGATATGGAGTGGACCGATGCAGGAGTTGAAGGAGCAAGAAGATTCTTACAGAAGATATGGAGACTTTACGATGAAAACATCAAGAAAATAAAAAACATTGAGAAAATTGAATTTGAAGAACTAACTGAAAAAGAAAAGGAATTATACAGACATCTTCACAAAACTTTAAAGGCGGTGATTGAAGATTCGGATGAATTTCATTTTAACACTGCCCTTGCAAGAATGATGGAACTTCTTTCGCAAATGCAAGGATTTGAAAATAAAAATTCAGATGTATTCTCCTATGTGGCAAAAAACTATCTTGTAATGCTTGCTCCCTTTGCTCCCCATCTTGCAGAAGAGTTGTGGCAAAGGATAGGAGAAAAGGAAAGTATATTTACAAGAAGCTTTCCCGAAATAGATAAAAAAGCATTAATTGAAGAAAAAGTAACAATAGTAATTCAGGTAAACGGAAAAGTACGTTCAAAAATGCAAGTTAAAAAGGACGCACCAGAAGAGGAAATCTTTAAAAAAGCATTAAATGACGAAAATGTAAAAAAATTTGTAAAGGGTAGAGAAATAATTAAAAAAATATATGTTGACAACAAACTCCTTAACATAGTGGTGAAATAATGTAATTTTCCAAATAATGGAAAATTCAGGAAAAATCTCTACGAGAGTAGGTTGTTCTTGAAATATAAGTATCGTATTTAGGTTGTGTTAGAATCAATGCATGGCATGTTTTTGCTATAGAAGGTGATGCATCTCCTGTTTCCAGGGAAACTAAATAAAATAAATTGGCTTAAAAATGTGAACAAGGAGGTAAGTATGAGAAAACATGTATTTTATATATTGTTGTTTTCATCACTGTTTTCTGCTCCTTTTAGTAAACGTACAGAATTTGGGGAAGGAAAAACCCTCGGAATGTCTTGGGGAGATGCCAATGGAGATGGATGGGTTGACCTTATGGCTGAATGGCAGGGGCCAAATTGGTTGTTCCTAAATAATAAAGATGGAACATTTATACATCTAAGAGATTTTGGAGGAACAGAATGCTCTTGGGCAGGTGCCTGGGGAGATTATGATGGTGATGGAGACTTAGATGTCGCCATAGCTAACAGAGGAGATGTGGAATCAAAACTTTACCGTAACAATGGAGATGGGACATTCACTTTGGTAAGAGATTTTGGAATAGGAGACAGCCCTGGAATTGCTTGGATAGATGTAGAAAATGACGGAGATCTCGATGTATTAAAAGCTACTTCTGGAATGGGAATAAAACTTTACAAAAACATGGGAAATGGTGAATTCATGGAGATGGATGTGGGAGGTATAAGTGGGTGTAGAGGTGTATATCCTGCGGATTTCAATAACGATGGATATATGGATTTTCTTGCTCTCTTCTACGGTCCAGCAAGACTATACTTCAATAATGGAGATGGAACATTCCACAATAGTGCTTCAGATACCTTAGGCAATACGAGAAACATGATATCTGCAACGGTAGCAGACTTTAACAACGATGGAAATATAGATGTAGCCATTGCTTGTGCTTCTGGGGGCCAAAACATGTTATATATAAATAACGGCAAAGGGGTATTTACAAGTTTTCCAAAATTCGGAAAAGGAAACAGCAGGGGTATTTCAGCGGGAGATTACAACAACGATGGCTTTGTAGATGTTGTGGTATTAAACTGGGAGGAACCTGATATACTTTATGCAGGCGATGGAAATGGAGCATTTACACCAGACACTTTGGATAGTGATAGCAATAGAAGTACAGCCTGTGCCTGGGCTGATTTTGACAATGATGGAGACCTTGACCTTGCTGTGGGAACATGGGACATACCTAAGAATAACTTTCTGTACATAAACATAACGGATAACAAAAAGATGGTTTCAGTATCTTTAAAAGGTAAGGCAAAAAAGGGATATACAAATTCTCATGGAATAGGAGCAGTTGTAACATTTTATGATGAAAATTGGAATCTTATAAAAAGGGAGTGGATTCTCTCCTATGGTGGAGGATATTCTGCTTCCAAGGATCTAAAGGCTTATTGCGCTTTGGAAAACAATAAAAATTATAAAGTTGTGGTAGAATGGCCGGTAAGTGGTATCGTAGATACTTTAAATATTACCTCAGAAGATAAATGTGTAATAGTATATGAAAACAGAGAACCTTTACCTTTTACCTTAATTTCTCCGGTAGGTGGAAAAACCGTAGGGCATACTCCTATTTTCATATGGAAAAATTCGGAAGACCCTGATGGAGACCGAGTAGTATATAAACTGTTCATTGATAAATCAATCACCTTTGATTCTCCTTTAACCTTTGAAAATTTAGCTGATACTTCTTTCTCCATTTATACCCCTCTTGAAGAAGGAGTATATTACTGGAAAGTCCAAGCAATTGATGAAGATGGAGGAACCACAGAAAACATAGGAGGACCTGGTTGGTTCGTAGTAAGCAGTACAGGAATAAATCAAAAAAATAATTCTACTCCTGAACAAAAAGAAGAAATTAAGATATACGACATCTCAGGCAGAAAAATCAAAGTAAAAGATACAGAACTTCTTCATCCTGGAGTTTACTTTATAAAAGATAAAGAAAGTAACAAAGTAAGAAAACTCATAATTATAAGATAAAAATAATGCTTGCATTAATCTTTGCATTTTTTTCATCCCAAATAGGAACCAAGGCAGTTTCTTTTTTAAAAACAGGGACAGGAGCAAGGGCTTGTGGAATGGGAGAAACCTATGCAGGTATAGGAGAGGGAATAATTACAGTATGCTGGAATCCTGGAGGCATAGGTAATATTAAAAAACCTGAAATAATGTTTCACCAACATCTGTGGCTTGCTGGAACTCTGGATGAATGTGTGGGAGTTGCCTATCCATTGGGGAAGGGAGCCCTTGGTGGGGTTTTATTGATAAATCTTAATCCAGGTATTGAACAATGGAATGAAAATGACTTTTTCAAAGGGACCTTTACCACTTATTCGGTTTCTTTGAATATCTCTTATGGATTAAGAAATAACAACCTTTCATATGGAGGAACCTTTAAATTTCTTTATGAGAATCTATCTCTGCATACAGGTTTCACCGTTGCATTTGACATAGGGATTCTTTATTCACATAGTAAAAGTTGGAAAAGTGGAATAGTAGTTAAAAATATCGGTATTCCAATGTATGATTTTCAAGGAATGCTTCCCTTTTCCATAAGATATGGAACTTCCTATAAGTTTGAGAAGTATCCTTTAGTCACTGCATTGGATTTTGAACTTCCGATTGATAATAATCCACATTTCCATGCAGGAATAGAATACAACCATCATGAGATGTTCTTTTTAAGAGCAGGTTTTAAAACAGGACCCCAGGATCTTACAACTTTGGGAATAATTTCAGGAATTACCTTTGGCATTGGGGTAAGCAAAAATGGATGGAAGATAGACTTAGCCTGTGTACCTTACGGAGAACTGGGGATCACATGTAGAATAGGCATAATTTATACCTTTGCTGAAAGCCACATTCTTGCCAAAAGATAAAAAATGTTTGGTATGGTAATATTGTTATTTTCAGTTATTAAAGCACCTATATCTTGGGAAATTAAAGAAACCCTTTCAGAAGAAATACACACAAGGAGCCCCATCAAAAACACAGTAGGAGTTATACTTGTTACCAATACCAAAGACACAGGCCCAGGATCTTTGAGAGATGCAATAAAAATTGCCAATTCCTCTCCCGGCGTTGACACCATAGAATTTGCTATTCCAGAAACCGATCCAGGATACATAGAGTACGACTCCACACATCATGTATGGAGAATAAAACTTTTCTCTCCACTTGTGATTAAAGAAGCTGTGGTAATTAACGGTTTCTCACAAAAAGTAAATATAAAGGATGCAAACCCTGGAGAAATTATCTGTAGTGAACGTGTAGGGACTCAAAAGATCTCCCTTACACCTTTTGAAAAGCCTGAAATAGAATTGTATGGAGGAGGAACAAATAAGTACTGTTTTATAATTGATGCTTCTCAAGTAACAATTAAAGGTTTTGCTATTTTTGGCTTCGGAATGCATGGAACTGCAATAGGGGTGAAAAACCATCTTTCTACAGATGTAATTATAAAAGACAACTTTATAGGATTAACTGCTACAGGAGAAGATCCATACAAATATGGTTTAGAGAGAAATAGAAATTATGGAATATTTGTGGTAGGAAGCGGAGGTGAAATTACTCATAATATAGTAGCCTATTGTGCAAACATAGGTATAAGTATTACTGGTGAGTGGAATTGGGGGATCCCTGCTGTTGGAGAAAACTATGTTGTAAAAAACAACTATGTTTATTCAAATGGATACAATCCATTTGTTTCTTCAGGAGACGGAATAGATATCGTAAATGGGGCAGAAAAATGTCTTATCATTGGAAATGTAATTGTAAATAATACAGGTTATGGAATAGATTTAGACAGAAGTCAGGGACACATAGTAATACAACAAAATACAGTAAAGAAAAATGGTACAGGAAGAATATTTACTGTGGGTATACGCTGTGAAGGAGATTCAAATATAATAATGAACAACGTGATTTGTGAAAACCTGGGAGCAGGCCTCACTTTATTACCAAGAGAAGATGGAAATGCAGATGAAAATGGATTTGGTCCGAGATTCCCCAATACAACTTATTACAATATACTCACTGCCAATTCTTTTGAAAATAACGAAGGTCTGGCAATTGATATCATTACCACTCTTAACGATATATGGAACAACAATGAAGGAGTTACTAAAAACGATGATAATTACAGTAAAGATGCAGGAAATATGGGAATAGACTTTCCAGTAATAGTTGAGGCCACCTATGACGGAGTAAATCTATCCATCAAAGGATACATCGGAGATTCTTTGCCCAACCCTTTATTTGGAAATTCAAAAGTTGAAATATACCGAGTAAGTGAGGACCCCAGTGGATATGGAGAGGGTATTGAGTATCTGAAAAGCTTAAATGTAACATCTGAAGGATACTTTTCTGGAATCTTTCCTGCTCTTCTTAATCCAAATGACAAAATATCAGCAATAACAATTGATAAAGAGGGGAACACTTCTGAATTCGGTAAAAACAAAGAAGTAACATGGAGTATACATACCTATCAACCTGATATGCATATAGGGAAAGATGAACACTCCTATATCGGCGACAATATATACAACACCACAGGAGAAAACCAAACAGTGGAAAAGGAAGGAAAAGGTGGTGAAACAGTAGTATTTTTTATAAAGATAGAAAACGATGGAAACAGCGAGGATACAATTATAATAAAGGGAACACAAGGTAATAACCGATGGGAGGTAAAGTATTTTTATCCAAAGCATTCAAGCACTCAAATAACAGAGAAAGTAATAAATGAAGGATATCCAATAGGACCCTTATCTCCAGGTGAATATGATGAAATAAGACTTGAGATTACAATACCTGTTGATGTAAAGCAGGATGAACTTTTTAATGTATATGTGCAAGGAAAGTCACAAAACAGTCATTTAAAACAGGATGTAGTAAAGGCAGTTGTTAAAAAAGAAAATAAAAATGAAGCCTACCAGCCTGACCTTGCAATAGCCTCTCTTTCATCGCTTAATGATATTGAAGGAGAAAATATCTACAATGTTACAGGAGAAAAACAGACCAAGTATTTCACCGGAAATTTAAAGAAAAGTTTCTACATAGAAATAGAAAATGATGGTAAAAAAAATGACGTAATAAAAGTACAATCCTCGTACTGTGGTAGCGGAATAAAATTTTATAATGCACTTTCTGGAGGAGATGAAATTACAGAGGAGGTGATAAGCAAGGGATGGAATGTGTCTCTTCAGCCTCTCGACTCCGTCTACATAAGGGTTGAAATAATTCCTGAAAGTCTCCATACCAGTAACAGTAAACTGGAATTCCTTATTAAAGGAACTTCCCAAAATGATACTACGAAGATAGACGCAGTAAAAATAGTTTACCACTGCTACCAATGGAAAGGATATCAACCCGACGTAATGGTATCATCTGATGGAAAAAGTTTCATAGGCAACGATATATATAATCTTTCAGCAGAGGGTCAAACGATTACAGAAATAATACAGCAATCCTCCTCCGAAACTTTATATGTAAAACTCCAGAATAATGCAGACTCTTTGGATAACATAATTTTAAAGATAGAAAAAGAAGGAAGTTCTGAACTTAAAATCTATACCAGTATAGGAGAAGACATCACTGAAACTGCAATGAGTAAAGAAGGATATCTCATTGAAAATCTCTATCCCAGCGAAGAAGAAAACCTAAAATGCATATTAAATCCAAAAGACTCCTTAGAAATCACTTATGTTAAAATTCATGCTGTATCCCCAAAAGATCCTACAAAAGAAGATTTAGGAAAACTGGTATTATACTCAAAAAACCTTATTAAATGTCAAAAGTGGGCATATCCTGCTCATGGCTCTTTTATATACCCCACCGATACAGTAACCTATTATCTTGCCTGTACTAATTTCTTAAACGAATCTTTATACAATGTAATAATCTCTGATACTATAAAAGGAGATTTTCAACATGTACTGGCCATTTCAGACAATGGTATACTCTCAGGTAATGTAATCACCTGGAACATTGAAAAAATCTCTCCACATGAAAGCGATACTTTTTCCTTTAAAGGAGTTGCACCCTTACATCCGGATACATTGATAAACTTTTTCACTTTAAAATCATCTGATTTTGCCGAAATCTCTTTTTACTCGGACACAGTTATACACTATTTAATTCCAAAACAATCGCTTTTAGATATCACTCCAGAACAAACAAAAGATACAACTCCTGGTAATCCAATTTTTTTTTGAAGTTTATATTGTTAATTTATCTTCAGATACTGAATGTGTAAAATTTAAAATTGAATATGAGGAAAAGCCCCACTGGAAAATAGAACTTTTAAATAACTATACAAAAGATAACAACAATTATTACACCACATTACCAATTCCCCCTGGAGACAGGGATACAGTGAAATTGAAAATAACAACTCCGTCTAATTTTGGAATTTCTCTTGGAGGTATAGACACAGTTGATTGGTGGTATAGAATAAAGTTGAAAGGATACTTAGAAAAATTTCCCCATGCAAAGGATAGTGTCTATCTCTGTGCAAGACTTTCTCTAAAACCTGATATTCCTAACTATCCCAATCCAGTAAGCTTAAAAAGAGGTAAAACTACCTTTAAATTCCAAATCCCTGACCAGATGAAGGTAAAACTTAGAATATATACAAGAGCAGGGGAATTTGTAAAAGAGTTATTCAACTATACTGAAAAAAAAGGAATTCACGAAAGAATATGGAATTTAAAAAACAATGCAAGCAAGGTAGTTTCCCCAGGCACATATATCTATGTATTCTGGGCAGATAATTACCGAATAGTTAAAAAAATAGTAATAACAGAATAGTTAAATCTTCTTAATAAGAAAGAATATTTCTGCCGCTTTTTCCAGTATTTCAATCAAATCTAAAGCCTTTTCCAAATTCTCTTCAGCTGTAATAACTCCATGCTTTTCCCACACTATAACTCTGTGTTTTTTAAAAGCTTTTAAGGTCTTTTCTGCAAGAATTTTTGAACCTGGAGTTGCTTTCACCACTTCTATTCCCTCTGGAATTTTCACCTTTATTTCAGGATGTATTGAAAGTAACACATCTTTAAATTTTTTAATGTGAGAACAGGCTACAAGTCTTGTAGGATGGGTATGGAGGATAACTCTATAAGAAGGTTTTTCCTGCACAAAATAGGAATGCAGAATAAAATGGGTCATGTATTCACTGGTAATCGGAAGCTCATTTGTGGAAAAGTAAGATTTCCCTTTCTCACCTATCTTAATAATTGCCAAGTTTCCTAAAGGATCATCCACCATATCTCTCATCCTTGCCCCTGCTTTTGTAATGATGAAAACTTTATTTTCCAACGCACCAAATGTTTCGGTAAGGTGTTTTAAAAAGAGCTTTCTTCCCTTAAAAAATCCTCCAGGAAGATCTTTTTCCTCTATTCGAACCGAAATGTTTCCAGCATTTGCTTCTGCCCATCCTCTTTCGTATAGAATCTTTGCAACTTTCTGAATCTCTTTTAACTCTGGTATTCTATAAAGTTTCATATTATTTTAATTTATGATATACAACCTATCTTTTAAGTCAAATTAAGTATCCTACTAAACTTGACATCTTACAACATCAAATTTATAATCTTGGTCTAAGGAATAAACTAATGAAATTGTCAGAGGATCCTAAATTTGTTTTTTATTTGAAAAAATACAATAGATACAGTATAAAAGCATTGCTCGGAAGTATTGAGAGATATGGAATAAAAAATAATAACATATATATAAAACAGAACCTCAATGAAGTTCTGGAATTTATATCCAAAACCCAAAATGTAACCCTCCTCCTCTCTTTTCCTACACCACAGGTTTTTGAGATAGAAAAAGAAATAAAAGAAATAAAAAAAACCAAAAAAGATTTAATTATCATTGTAGGAGGGCCCCATGCTTCAGGAATCCCATCTCACTGTTTCAAAATAGGAGTTGATAAAGTAGTTATAGGTGAAGGAGAAAAGGTAATTATTGAAATACTTAAAAATCCATACCACAGAAGTAAAATCATTGTAGGAGAAAAAATTACGCTTGATGAATATCCATCTTTTAGTAAAGAGTTTAAAATCTTTGGACCTATTGAACTAACAAGAGGATGCCCTTTTTCTTGCACCTATTGTCAAACCCCAAGAATATTTGGGCAAAAGCCAAGACATAGAAGTATTGATAAAATTGTTGAAGAGGTGGAAATAAGACTAAAACATGGTAGAAAAGACATAAGATTTATATCTCCAAATGCCCTTGGATACGGAGCAGAATTTAAAGAATGTAAGCTTGAAAAGATAGAAGAACTTTTAAAAACAATAAGAAAAATATTAAAAAATAAAGGAAGAATATTTTTCGGTACCTTCCCTTCTGAAATAAGACCAGAGTTTATTACCAAAGACACAGTAAAAATTTTAAAAGAGAATGTAAATAACAACAACATCACAATAGGAGCACAATCTGGGAGTGAAAGAATACTTGAACTTATTAAAAGAGAACATGGGGTAGAAGATGTGGTTAAAGCAGTTGAAATTCTTACAAAAAATGGATTTCTGGTAAATGTAGATTTTATGTTTGGACTTCCCGAAGAAACAGAAAAAGACAGAAGAGATACTATTAGATTAATGGAACTACTCGTAAAAAAGGGAGCAAGAATACATGCCCATACCTTTATTCCCCTTCCTGGAACCCCTCTGTTCAGTAAAACTTCTTCAGAAATCGACAGAAATTTCATACAACGAGTAGAACACTTTATCTCTTCGGGCAATCTTTTTGGGCAGTGGAAAAAACAACTGGAGTTAAGAAAAAAAATATTAAAAAAATTAATTAGTTAAGTTAAATAAATAACCCCCAATCTTTTATAAACCTTTTCCATTTCTCTATTTCATTTACTGCAGTTAAATTAATTGATAAAGGAGTAATGGAGATATATCCATTGTAAACTGCATTGAAATCAGACCCCTCTATTGAAACATGAGATAATTCGCCCGAAAGAATATATTTTGCTTTTCCCTTTTTATCTATCGTCTTCTCCACTATATCCTTGTATATTCTTTTACCTAAGAATGTAACCCTAATACCTTTTATCTTTCCTTCAGGAATGTTTATATTTAATAAAGGCACCATATTTTTTATCTTTCCTTCAAGGATTGCCTTTACAAGTTTTTTTAAAAATCCATAGAATTTAACATCTATCTTCTCAATATTCAATGCAGACAACGCTATTGAAGGATATCCAAGTAACTTCCCCTCAATAGCAGCAGCAACGGTACCTGAATACATTACATCTTCTCCCATATTAGGAGCATAGTTTATACCTGAAAGTACAATATCTATATTCCTTCTCATTATTTCGTGATGGGCAAACAATACACAATCTGTTGGAGTTCCATAAACTTTATACCAGTTTTTTTTAATTTCATCCACCCTTACAGGTTTTCTTATGGTAAGTGAATGACTTGCTCCTGACTGCTCTTCTGCAGGGGCAACCACAAATACATCTCCAAGCTCCTCAACCGCTTTATGCAGAAGCAAAATTCCTGGAGCATCAATTCCATCATCATTTGTTACAAGAATTCTTTTCATACAAAGATTAATTTTACTGATAAAACTATAAATCTCAAGGTATCAACAAAAGGACTTATATGACTTCCTCCAACACTGTACATAGTTCTTATTGGGACTTCTTTTAAGGAAAACCCTGCTCTGCACGCCTTTACAAGCAACTCTGACTCTGCTTCATACTTTTTTGTTTTAACAGGAATTTTTAAAATCCTGGAAAGATTTAACATCCTGTATCCACACTGACTATCCTTAATTCTTCTCCCACATAGCACGGATACAACAAAGGAGGTGAGAACATTTGAAATTACCCTTTTAAAAGGCATCACCTTTGGATCTATTTTTCTTCTGCCTATCACAATATCATAAGAAGTATTTTTTAAAAACTTATCAATATCATCAACCAAGTGTTGTCCATCCGCATCCATTGTAACTACATACTCAAATCCAAGTTCTTTTGCAAAAAAAAATCCTTTTCTCTGAGAATATCCCTTGCCCTCATTTTTTTCGTTTTTTAAAACCCATACACCCTTTTTTCTTGCCATTGTATAGGTTTTATCAATTGAACCATCATCCACAACAATTATTTCTTTCTTTGAAAATCCTTTTTTAAAAAGTTTATCAATAAGATCTTCTATGTTTTCCTCTTCATTGTAAGCAGGTATAACAACTGCTATCTTATTTTTGGGCAAGTCTTCTTACTATTTTCATATTCATTTTATCGTCCTCAGGAGACTTCCTGGGGGTTTCCATTATTGCTGGTAATTTTGATAATACAGGGTGATTTATTATTCTTTTAAAACCATCCTCCCCTATATATCCTTTACCTATATGCCAATGTCTATCTTTTCTTGAATTAAAAGGAGTATAAGAATCATTGAGATGCAAAAGGTAAAGTTTATTCAGCCCTATGTATTTATCAATTTCTTCAAGCGTCTCCTCGAGCCCCCTCTTGGTAGAAACATCGTACCCACCCTCAAAGGCATGAGCAGTATCAAGTACAATTCCAACCCTTTTCTTTTCGTCAATTCCATCTATTATACTCTTAAGTTCTGCAAACGTTCTTCCTATCTCTGTCCCCTCTCCAGCAGTATTCTCAAGAAGAAGGAAAACTTTATTTTTAACCTTTCTAAAAGCTTCATTTATTGCTCTTATTATTCTTTCAATACCATCTTCTAATGTAGAATTCATATATGCTCCAGGATGTATAACCAAATACTTCCCTCCAAGAATCTCTGTTCTTCTTAAATCTTCAATCAGTGCCTTTTTTGACTTATTATAAAGAGTCCTATCGGGCGATGCGAGATTGGGTAAGTATGGAAGGTGAATAACAAAGGGATCTATTTTATACTTTTTAAGTCCTTTTTTTAACTCCTCTGCATCCTTCTTATCTATAGGTTTGTAAACCCATCCCCTTGGGGTTGTTGAAAAAATTTGCGCAGTTTCGCATTTAAGTTCATAAGCCCTTAAAGGAACTTTTTTAAAACCTCCTCCTATGGAAACATGAAAACCGAATTTCATACAAGAACAAGAATCTTCATTTTTATCATAGAGAAGGAAATTGAAATCCAGTGATTTTTACTATCTCTTCCTGAGCCCGCTCCTCGGCTTTCCTTTTGGCTTCATTTACAGCAGCAATTATCAAATCCTCAAGCATATCTTTCTCCTGAGAATTTATAACTTCAGGTTCTATAAAAAGTTCCACAAGTCTCCCTTTTCCATCACAAACAGCTTTTACCATTCCTCCTCCAGATTCAGCCTCCACTCTGATTTCACAAAGTACTTTATCTATTTTTTCTTTTATTTCAAGAGCCTTTTTAAAAAAATCCATTCCTTTCATTTAATTATTTCTCCATCAAAAAGGTTTATTATCTTCTTTATTTTTCTTTTCGTTTCATCCTCGGAAATCCCATCCTTCTTTTTCTCTCGTTCTTCTTTTATTTCAATCACTACTTCCATTCCCATCTTTTCTTTGAGCAATCTCTCCATATTCACTTTCTCCTTTTTTAAAATCTGTGCATGAATATTGGATAAATCGTCAAGATACAAAACGAGTTTTTTATCTTCTTCAGAAACTCTTTTAACAAAACCAAGATGAGCAGCGAGCATAGGTCTTTTATCTTTAAGAACTTGCATTAATGTCTTGAAAGTTGTTTTCTCTTTCTTTTCTTCTAAATCTTTTTCCTCTTTCTCTATGGTCGTCTTCTCTTTCGGCTTTACCTTTTTCTTAAGTCTTAATAACAGTATTTCAAGCAAATATCTTTGAACCAAACTTTTCTTAAATCTTTCCTCTTCTGAAAGAAGAATTCCCAAAATATCCATCATCTCCTCCTGTGTAAGGGAGACTTCAAACTCTTTTTTATTAGACACTCCAATAGAATAGAGCCAAGCTTCCCTTAAAAATTTAATCAATCCATAATAAAACTCAACAAAATCATATCCTCTTTTTGCAATTTTGTCCACGAAGTCAAAAACTCCTTTTTCATCTTTTGAAAGCATTATTTGAATAAACTCTCTGTATATAACTGTAGGAACTATACCGAGAAGCTCTTCTACATCCTGAGCAGTTATTCTTCCCTCTACATAAGACCACACCTGTTCAAGTAAACTCTCTGCATCTCTCATACTTCCATCTGCACTTCTTGCAATCACCCAAAGAGCATCTTCTTCTATATCTATGTTCTCTTTTTCTTTTATAAATGAAAGTCTCCGTACAATTTCTTCCTCAGTAATCTTTCTAAAATCAAATCTCTGGCATCTGGATATCACAGTTTGAGGAACCTTATGGGGAGCAGTGGTTGCAAATATAAAAACTGCATGGGAAGGAGGTTCTTCAAGGGTTTTTAAAAGAGCATTGAAAGCTTCATGGGTAAGCATATGAACTTCATCTATTATATAAATTCTGTATCTTCCTTTTGTTGGTTTAAATCTTATGTTTTCCCTTATGTTCCTTATTTCATCTATGTTTCTATTAGATGCTCCATCAATTTCTATAACATCAAAGCTCCTGGATTCTGAAATCTCAATGCATGATGAACATTTATTACATGGTTTTGGAGTTATTCCTTGCTCACAATTTAAAGCCTTGGCAAGTATTCTTGCAGTGGTAGTCTTTCCTATTCCCCTTGGTCCAGCAAATAAATATGCATGAGCTATTTTTCTTTTCTTAATGGCATTTATAAGAGTTTTCTTTACATGTTGCTGATTATAAAGTTCATCAAAATCCTTAGGACGGTATTTTAAAGAGATTACCCGATGCATCATATATGGTGTCGGCCGTGCGACACCTTCGCCTGGGAAGTCATGGACTTACTGTAAGGGGTAAGGCTCCGACAAGGCACCCCTTGCACCAGAGGATACCTGCTTACCGTTGCTCCCTTTCGGGCCTGGCGGGGTTCACAGGTCCTACTGAGCAAGGACCCTGTCATCATCGCCCTCCCTTACAGCAGACTCCACCCCTTCCCAGACTCATGGTGCCCTTCAGCCCCGCATATGGCGGATTTCGGGTCCAGGAGACCGCCAGCCTCCCGCTTAGCACGACCGACACCTTATCTCCTTAAATCAGCCACTGGAATTATGAGAGGAGTTATGTCTACCCTATTTTTTATCACTCCATAACCATACAACCTATCTGCAAGCAATTGGATACCGGTTTTATCTATTTCATGAACTCTCAAATAATTAGGTAGACGTACTGAATCAGCAATTTGTGAAGGAATATTGAATTTCCTTTTAATAAATACTGGAACAGAATCCTTTTCTCTCTGCATGTACAGATATGCAATATCCAGTGCTTCTTTAAATCTTATAACTGCAAGTTTATTCTTTTCAAAATAACTCTTTTTTATAAAAATACCACTTCCAGGAAAGGGAGCAGATATTCTCTTGGCAAAAGTAGGAGATTCAAAAAGTATTCCTTTGTCTTTGTATAAAGAAAGGTAAGGTTCCACAAGTATCACCGCATCGTAGTTCTTAATCTTATCTGCCATATCTTTAAAGGAGACAAACACAGGTTTCAAGGAGATATTGGCTCCTTTATTCATTACCTCCACAGCTGTTTTGTATAATGGAGAGGTAAGGACCGTCTTCTTGTTGAGATCTTTTAAAAACCTTATTTTTCTTTTCGTTATCAATCCATCGCATGTTTTAAACTCTACAGAGAAAAAGCACTTAAGAGTATCTTTATGTTCTGCAATCCACTTTATCGCCTCTATCCAAGGTGCTACCACTACATCTGCCCTTCCTTCTGAAAGCATTTTAAATATTTTTCCAGGATTCTCTTCAAAAGTAATTTCGGGCTCCACCTTTCTCTCTTTAAATATTCCCTGTTCTTCGGCTATCAATACAGGAAGCGAAGAAACTGTAGGTTCACACACTATCTTTATCTTACTTGGCTGTGAACGCTGATATATAGGTATACCAAGCACAAGAACAAGAATAATAAAAAGAACAACGATTATTATGTTAAGAGCTGTTTTCATGCCCTCTCCTTATTTTTTAGATTTTTCTTCATAAATTTTAAGATACTCTTTTGCTTTATCATAGTCCTTCTTTTTACTGTAAAGAATGGCAAGTTTCTGATAAATTTCGGGTTCTTCAGGAGCAAGTTCCTTTGCCTTCAAAAGATAAGCTTCAGCCTTATCATACTTCTCAAGATTGATGTATGAAATTCCTAATAAAAGATACACAAAATAGTCATCTCCGAAATATCCACTATCAACAACCTTCTCCAGATATTTAACAGATTCTTCATGTCTTGCAAGTATATTAAGAACATAACCTTTTTCATACAACACATCCATATTATTCGGTGTCTTTTCCACACATATTTCAAGCACCGAATCTGCTTTGTCAAATTTCTTAAGGGCAGAGTAGGCGCGTGATTCCCATAAAAGAGAAGTAGTATATTCTTTTTCCTTTCCTTTGTATCTTGCTATCCATTGAACCAGACCTTTAATCATTCCTTCATCCACCCTCATCCTCTTCAAAACATCCTCTATTTCCTGCATTTTATTAGCCTTTCTTGTGGAATCAAGTAAAACCTTTATTTTCTCCTCCTTCATTCCAGTTTGCTCAAGCACATTATCCACAAATGCATCAAGCTCCTGTTTAAAATACTTTGCAGAATTCTGGAAGTTCTTAAGAGCCTTTTCCCATTTTTTATTAAAATAATCTACCTTACCCAGGATGAAGTATGCCTCTGCAGAATTTTCCTTCATATGGAAAAGCTTTTCTGCTACCTCTCTGGCTTTGTCATACTTTTTCTCGTCGATGAATATTCTTCCGAGAAGAGCATAACTTGCCTCTTTTTCTGGATCTATGAGTGTAGCCTTCTCTACAAAAAACACGGCAGAATCATAGTTATTTTCTTTTATATATTCTTGTCCTCCATACTGAAATGCCACCCATACGCGATACTTGAGTTCCTCTTTACCCTTTATTTTGGAAAGATAAGAAGAATCAATCTCTATTGCCTTCCAGTAAGCATTTGCAGCATCTTTATATCTTCTAAGTTGTATTGAAACTTCTCCAAGGTAGAAATAGGCCTCTGCATTAGCAGGATTTACCTTTATCTCTTCCCTAAGAAGACTATCAGCTTTTTCATATCTTCCATCCCTCATGTGAATCTTTGCTCCTTCAACCCGCGGAGAAGATGCACATTCAGTAAAAAGCACAAAGGAAAAAAGCAAAGAGAACAAACTCATCCATTTTTTCATCTTTTGCCTCCTTTATTTAATTATTTTAAGATACCAAGATAAAGAAAATTGTCAAGAAAAAATAAGAGTACTGTCAAATTTTTAAGAAACAGATTGTAAGCTATAGGCTTTATTTGACTTTATAGTTTATTCTGGTATAATTTCTCAAATGGGCATGTATTTAGTAATGATTATGACCTATCTTACAGATTATGATCTTGCAGTAGTTGCTGTTATGAATGCCATAAAAGAGTTTCCAAAATTGGACGGTGTAAAAAAAGTACTTGTATATGACGCAAAAGGATATGCCTCTGATGATGCCAGTCTGTTGGTAAAAAGCTGTATTGCAGATTACTTAAAAAGTAAAGGAATAGAGGTTTACTATCAAACCACAGGAGTAACTCCTGATATGGAAATAAGATACGTGGTGCAGGATTTAAAGGTAGTTTATACAAGGGAATTTAGAAAATTTCTAATAGGAGAAAAAATGGTAGAAAGATGGGCACATGCACAGATGGAAGTATCTCTTATAAAGAACGATAAATTAATAGGTGTTTATAGATTGAGTGGTGATGCAAGAAGTATAGTTCCTAAAAAAGCAGTGATAATTTTGCGTTCTGCGAGTTTCACCCAAGATTATAGCACCCAACGATCTGGAGATAGTCTTGTAGAACCTCTTTTAATCACTGCGATCATTGGTGTACTTATCTACATTTTTTATGTTCCAAAGTAAAAGATTTTCAAAACAAGGAGGAATATGAGTAATCAAAGGGCCGGTGATTACAAAAACACAATAATACTTCCTAAAACAAACTTTCCAATGAAGGCGAATCTACCTAAAAAAGAGCCTGAAATAATTAAATTTTGGGAAGAAAATGAAATCTATAAAAAGGCTCTTGAAATAAGAAGAGATAAGGAATCTTATATTGTACATGATGGCCCTCCATATTCAAATGGACATATCCATGTAGGACATGCATTAAATAAAATTCTAAAAGATATCGTTGTGAAGTATAAAATGCTTTCAGGTTTCTACACTCCTTTTGTGCCTGGATGGGATAATCATGGGATGCCGATTGAAAATGGAGTAATAGAAAGATTTAAAAGGGAGAATAAAGAAATTACAAGAAAAGATGTAAGAAAAGAATGCAGAAAAACAGCTCACTACTGGGTAGAAATACAGAATCCTGAATTTAGAAGACTCGGAGTTTTTGGGTTTTGGGAAAATCCCTATCTTACAATGAAACCTGATTACGAAGCTTTAATTCTTGAAACATTTGCAGAACTGGTGGAAAGGGGATATGTGTATAGAAGTTTTAGACCCATCCACTGGTGTATACATTGTGAAACAGCTCTTGCAAATATAGAAATTGAATATGAAGAAAAAAAATCTCCCTCAATATGGATAAGATTTCCATTGAAGGAAGATTCTAAAGAACTATTTAAAGATATTCCAAAAGAAAAAGTATATGCACTCGTATGGACAACAACTCCATGGACAATCCCAGGCAATTTAGCAATCACACTACATCCTGATTTTGAATACGTAGTAATAAAAGTAAAAGATGTGTACTATCTTCTTGCACAGGATCTTTTAAAAGAAGTTACACAAAAACTTAATATACAGGATTATTGTGTGGTAAAGAGATTTATGGGCAAAGAACTTGAGGGAGAGGTATTTAAACATCCAATATTTGAAAGAGAATCTCCAATAATCCTTGGAGAGTTTGTTACAAAAGAACAAGGGACTGGATGTGTACATACTGCTCCTGGACACGGTATAGAGGATTTTGAAGTAGGTAAAAAGTATGGTTTAAAGGTCTTATCACCTGTGGATTCAAAAGGGTATTTTACTGAAGAAGCAGGAGAGTTTGCAGGTATTTCAATCATAGAAGGAGATAGAAAGGTAGTGGAAGCGCTAAAAAGAAATGGAAATTTATTGAAAGAAGAGGAAATAACACATCAGTACCCGTTTTGTTGGAGATGTCATAACCCTCTTATCTTCAGAGCTACCCAGCAATGGTTTATGTCTATGGAACACAGAGAACACAGAAAAAGAATGCTTGAAGCAATTGAAAAGGTAAAATGGTATCCAAAGGAGAGTTATTATAGAATGCGGGGATTTCTGGAAACAAGGCCTGATTGGTGTCTCTCAAGGCAAAAGTTCTGGGGAGTCGGAATACCTGCATTCTACTGTGAAGAATGTGGAGAAGCAATACTTTCACCAGATATCATAAGAAAGGTTGCAGAAATTGTAAAGAAAGAAGGATCCGACATATGGTTTGAGGAAAATGTAAATGCAGAAACCCTTGGAATAAAATGTCCTAAATGTGGGTCAAAAAATTTAAGAAAAGAAACCGATGTACTTGATGTATGGTTTGACTCCAGCGTAAGTTACATATATGTATCACAAAAGAATGGCCATAGATGGCCATCGGATATGTATCTTGAAGGTTCGGATCAACACAGAGGATGGTTTAATCTCTCTCTTGTGGTAGGAATAGCAGTTAAAGACTCTCCACCTTATAAAAGTGTTTTAACTCATGGTTTTGTCCTGGATGAAAAAGGACTTGCAATGCACACCCATCTTGGAAATGTAATTCCTCCTCAGGAGATCATAGAAAAGTATGGAGCAGAGATTCTCCGTCTGTGGGCATCCTCTGTAGAGTACTTTAAAGATGTGAAAATCTCTTACGAAATAATTGAAAGACTTGCCGAAGCTTACAGAAAGATAAGAAACACTATAAGGTTTATATTAGGGAATCTTCATGACTTTGAGAAAAGTAAAAAGATAGGATATGAAGAGTTATCAGCGCTTGATAAATACATGCTTCATCGATTACAGGAGATAAAACGAAAAGTAATAAAGGCATACGAAAACAATGAATTTTACAGGGTATTTCATACCATTTATAATTTCTGTGTGGTAGAATTATCCTCATTTTATCTTGATATACTAAAAGATATCCTCTACACATATCCTGCAGACTCTAAGGAAAGAAGAGGAGCTCAAACCACAATGGAAATAATTCTCTGTGATCTATTGAGAATCCTTGCTCCAATAATGAGCTTTACTGCTGAAGAAGCATACTCTCATTTAAAAGACAAAAAAGAAAGCATTTTCTTTGAAGATTTCCCTACACCCGATGAACGGTTTGAAAATCCAGAACTTGCAGATGAATGGAACTTAATTGTTGAAATAAGAGATGTAGTATTGAAAGCTCTTGAAATAAGAAGGAAAGAAGGAAAAATAGGAAGCTCCTTAGATGCAAAGGTATTGTTAAAAATAAAAGATAAAAGAAAGGAAGAAATAGCAAAGAAATACATAAAGTATCTTCCACAGGTGTTTATAGTATCTCAAGTAGAAGTTGTTGGTACTCTTGATACGGTTCTTGTGGAAGACGAAACTTCAGGAGTTGAGGTAATGGTGGTAGAGCCAGAAGGTAAAAAATGCGCAAGATGCTGGATATGGAGTAAAACTGTAGGAGAAAACAAAGAGTATCCTGATATATGTGCTAAATGTATAAAGGCGGTGAAGGGTGAATAGAAAGTTAAAAAAATTTGAAAAACTATTAATAGAAAAGAAAAGAGAGATCCTTAAAGATATTGGGATAGAAGCAAAAGAAATATTTGAATCACATAAAGAAAGTTCAGGTGAGATATCCTCCTATACTCTCCATATGGCAGACCAGAGTAGTGATACTTTTAGAAGAGAATTGAAGGCTCAACTTACAGAAGAACAAATGAAAATTTTGAAAGAGATTGAAAGGGCATTACAAAAAATATATGAAGGAAGCTATGGAATATGCGAAAAGTGCGGAGAAGAAATAGAAGAGGAAAGATTAACCCTTCTTCCTTGGACAAGGGTGTGTTCAAAATGTAAAATGTAGACAAGATTGACTTTTTCAATATTAAGAATATAATTTTATCCTAAGATGAAGGTAAGTGAAATTTTGGATATACAAATTCAGTGAAGGAAGATGAAGGAGGTTACTATGAATATGAAAAACAAAGACAGAGTAGATGAGCTTGAAGAAAAAATTTTTATTGTTGAACAACCTACTGAGGCAGCTCTTTTAATCTCAGAAGCTCAAAGATTTTCAGAAGATGGAAAAATAATGGATGTAGAAGAAGAAAGAACCACCCTGGAAGAGGAACTTACAAAACTTGCAAAAGAAGTTAGAAAATTGTTTGAAAGAAAGAAGCAGGGGGACCGGTTTTAAAATTGACTTTTTGGAAAATAGATTTATAATTAAAAAAAGCGGGGTCGTAGCTCAGCCTGGTTAGAGCGCCAGCCTGTCACGCTGGAGGTCGCGAGTTCAAATCTCGTCGACCCCGCTTTTTTATTTTTATAAAATCTTATTCAGAACCAAAGATACAGTTGTAATTAAAACACCTCCTATTAATATTCCCCACCCTCCAAGCAGTGATAATGCTGTTACAATTACTGCAGCAATCAAAATCCCGATAGTAATGGCTAAAAAAGCTTTCTTTTTCTCAAGGCCAAGTAAAGATGCAATTAAGGAACCTGTCCATGCTCCGGTCCCTACAAATGGAATTGCGACAAAAATCGTCAACCCTATAAACTCATACTTCTCAACAATTTTCCCTTTCTTCAATGTTTTTACCTCTATTTTTTCAAAAATCCTTCTTATGCTTTTTGTTTTTTTGAAAAGTTTAATTGAAAATTCAAGAAGATAAAGTAAAGGGACTACTGGAAGAATATTACCTATTACAGATATTAAAAAAGCCTTCCACCAGGGAAAGCCAAAAAGATACATTGCGGTAGGAATAGCTCCCCTTAGTTCTACGATTGGAGACAGTGATATTAAAAGAATCCAAAACTCATGCATCAGGGTAAACCCTTCCTCCTCCTAAGAAGGAGGTCCCCCATAAAAAGAATCATCACAACCATATACCACAGAAATTCCTCCCTCGGATGCAGAACAATCTCTTTATTCCTGCAGTGAATACTGGGCAATCCATTCTCCTTATACTCACCCCCGGTTTCTTCAGCTATATCTTTCAGAAGTCTTCTGTTTATTCCATAGTCTTTGTCCTCAACTGAAAAAGGGAAAACTTCAAACTCTACTTTTCCTATTATTGTATTTCCTGCATAAATTCTTACTTTATAATGTCCTGACTCCTTTAAATCAATTTTTAAAATTACTTCATCTTTTGAAACTATTTTTTTCACTTTAGATTTTTTATTAACAATCACTTTTAAACTTTCACTTGTTGGAATCCTCCCCTTTAAAAGTATCTCCGCTATCTCACCTATCATATATTTTCTCCTCATCCTTTTTGGTTTTAAAAGCCTTTCTGGATCCATAGCATACTCTACCATCTCTTTTATCCTTCCCTTTCTAAAATAATCTGTGTTCCACAACTCCTTAATCCCTACGATAAATGCTTTACCGTAAAAACCTGCAATTTTTTTGTCTCCTGCCTTTATCATTTCTTGGCCTATCTGAGACGTATAGTAAACCACTACACTATCCCTATTTCTTAATTCTGCAATCATCTCTGAAAAAATTGCATCCCCTACTCCACAGGAGTTAATTGTGTTCCCTCTTACCGTGATTCTTTTAACCAAAATTCCAAGTACTTCTGCTTTCATTTTATCTCCGGTTAAAAGAAACACTCCGTTTTTCTTCAAATGTGTTTTTAAAAACTTTAACCAAAAGGATGGTATCTTTGTAGCATCAAAATTATCAAGTACAATAAGATCAAATTTACCCCCTATATTTACTTTTGTTATTCTATCATTCTTTATTGAAATCATTTTTCCCCTTGAAAGAAAAATCACATAATAAACTTCACAATCAGTAAGAGAAGAAAGAATTTTTATCCACCCAGCAGTCCCTTGGTAAGGAATTGTGTTGAAGTAGAGTACTCTTTTTTTTCTTTTTTTAAGATAAATAGAAAGGGTATTATTAGTTACTATTTTTTCCTTTGAAAGAACAGGAATTTCTATCTTTACCTTCTCCTTCGCTTCCTTTTTAGGGAGTGTAAAATCTACCTTTGTAATCTCTCCATCATAAACATCTATTAACTTTTCAACTGTTTTGCTTTGTAAAAAAATCTTCAAAGGAATATTTTGAGCATTTATTCCTTTTGATTCTACATATATAGATAAATAAAGTGAATCTGAACTTTCTGCTTTAGAGTAATCCACTATTCCGATATCGGTATATCTTTCGTCCGTTATCCCTACAGTATAAAGAGGAAAATTAATTACCTCAAGAAGGGAAGAATTAAACTCTCCTTGATTGTGAAATCCGTCAGATATAATTACTCCTGCATCAGGAGATTTTTCCTCCAAAATTTTAAGCAGTTTATTAAAATTAGTTCTCTTCCCATACTCCTTTAAAATCCCCGGAACCACAGTATCTGCAAAGGAATAAAACTCAATGTTAAATTTTTTTAAATTTTTCAACTTTTTTAAAATTTTTTCAACCTTTTTTATCTTCTCCTCCCTCTCCATACTTTTTGAGCAATCTACTGCAATTAAAAGAACCGGCTTTTTAAAGACCAAAGGGATTTTTATAGAAGGATTAAAAAACAACAATAAAAGGATTAAAAAAATCATGCCTCTTAAAATAAAGGAAAACTGGTTCACCGCCCTTTTAAAAATTCGTCAAAAAACTCTTTAAGTCTTACAGATTTTTTACGTATCTTTAATATCAAACTGTCCTTTCTACTTTTAACCACAGTGTCTGCAAACGCTTCAGAAATTAAATCTCTGTCTTCATCTATAAAAACAACAATATGCATGGTATCTTTAAAAAAAATAGGCAGTCTAAATCTTCCCACCGTATCTGTAATAGAGGAAACACAAAACTTATGCTTTTTTGAAACAACTACAATCGCTTTTTTGTTTTTCACTCCTACCACTCTTCCTGGCATCATTTCAATCTTTAAAAGAGTATCTGCAACAAATAAAAAAGAGTAATAACCCTCAAGAGGATTTTGTGAAAAATCTCTTAAGGTAGGAAAAATAAGAAATGCGAAAGGAACCTCTTTATACAATGTATCCTTTACAACAAGTTTAAATTGAGTAAAGCCTTTTCTCCATTTTTTTTCATACACTGGAATCGTTGAAAGTAAAAAAAGGGAAGAAGCTGAAGTATCTATAGGCTCTGAAATATCAATCGTTATGTTATAAGGAAAGGAAACTCGCATTGTTTGAGGTATTACCTTCCTTATCTCAGGAGGTATGGTATCTTTTTTCTTTGTAGATTTAAAAACTTTTTCAAAAAACGCTTGGTTTTTACTTTTATCTTTTACCACTCCTTTTATTTTATATCTACCTTTTTGCAGAGGAGAAGTTATTATTCTTATTGAAGTTTGAGTTTCATCAAAAAAAGAAATTAACTTGATCTGAGCATTATAAATTACAAAATTCTGTATATCCAGCGACGAAGTATCCAAAGGTTCATTAAAGTAGAGAACCAATGAATTATCATAAAGTGCCTGAATCCTTATCAGTCTTGGAGCAAATCTATCTGGAGAAGGAGGAGGAAGTTTTTTGGCACAAAGGACGAATGCTATAAAAAATAAAAAGTACCTTTTCATTTTTTCATTCTTCTTTTTATTTCCTTTTCAAAACCTTTTTCCGTAGGAAAGTAGTACTCCTTGTGTCCCAAATTTTCTGGGAGATATTTTTGATCACTATCGTTGTTTTCATGAGGATATATGTATCCTTTTCCATAACCCAACCTTCTCAACAGCGCTGTACTTGGATTTCTCAAGTGCATGGGAACAGGTTCTGCTCTGGTTTTTACTGCATCTTCTTTTGCAAGTTTTAAAGCTTTAAAGGAAGCATTACTCTTTGGAGCAGTAGCAAGATACAGAGATACTTGAGCAAGAATTAACTCCGCCTCAGGCATTCCAACAAAATGTACAGCTTCCTTTGCAGCATTGGCAAACACAAGAGCCATAGGATCAGCATTTCCTATATCCTCCGATGCAAATATAATCATTCTTCTTGCTATAAAAAGTGGATCCTCTCCTGCTTCAAGCATCCTTGCAAGCCAGTAAATTGTTGCATTAGGATCAGATCCCCTCATACTCTTTATAAACGCAGAAATCAAGTTATAATGTTCTTCTCCTCTTTTATCATACAGGAAAACTTTTTTCTCCACCACTTCTTCCACAATTTCTCTTTTAATTCTCCTTATGCCATTTTCATCTGGATCTGTCATGAGAACCGCAAGCTCAAGATAGTTCAAGGCTCTTCTTGCATCACCATCACATACCACTGCAATAAATTCAAGCAACTCCTCTTCTATCTTTGGGTTATAAGGCAAAAGTCCTTTTGGATGGCTAAGTGCTCTTTTTAAAATCAATTTTATTTCCTCTACAGATAAAGGTTTAAGGATATATATTCTGCATCTTGAAAGTAAAGGAGATATTATCTCAAAAGAGGGATTTTCAGTTGTTGCTCCTATAAAAATTATGGTCCCATCCTCTACGTACGGAAGAAATGTATCTTGTTGGGATTTATTAAAATGGTGAAGTTCATCAACAAAAATAATAGTTCTTCTATTTTTTGCCTTAAACAGGTAAACTGCATTTTTTATTATCTCCCTTATTTCCTTTATTCCTGAAGTAACTGCACTATAAGATAAAAAATTCGCATCAATACTATTTGCAATTATTTTAGCAAGAGTGGTTTTACCGGTACCAGGGGGGCCCCATAAAATCATTGATCTTATCTCTTTCTTTTCAATCATTCTTCTCAAAGGTTTATTCCTGCCAAGAATGTGCTGTTGACCTATAAACTCATCAAGACTTTGAGGTCTTATTCTTTCTGCAATTGGTGTGTTTTTCTCATCAAAATCATTTGAAAAAAGGTACATAAAATAGTATATCCACAATTCCTTTACAAGTCAAATATAAAGAAAATCCTTTATTCCTCTATCTTGACAACCTATTTTATTTATGTATTATTAAATTATACAATGAAAAAAATAGTAGGATTCCATGTAGAAAATAAGGTGTATGCAGTATTCATAAGAGGTAAAATGGAAAACACATCTTTTTATACATTTGATACTATAGAAGAGCTTTTTCAAAATATGGATAAAGATTCCATGTTTATAACAGGAATAAGTTCAGAGAAAACTGTCTTTATCTGTGAATTCTTCCCAAAAGTTTGTGAAGCAGAACTGACTGAACTTGTAGAAATGAAAATGAAGTACTGGATAAAAGAAAAAATGAGAACAAAATTTCAGCTGTTAAGAGAAGAAAAAGAAAAAGTATGGATGCTAATTGTAGGAATACCTGAAAATAAAATAAAACCCATTGAGGACCTTTTGAAAGGGAAAAATTATATACTGGATGTCCCTGCAGTTGCATTTTTTAATATACTTGAGTTAAATGGAAAAATAGAAGATGGAATATTTGTTCTTTCTACAGAAGAGTTTTTCCATATTATAAGGATAAAAAACAATGATCTGAAATTTATAAAAACATTTAACAAAGACTCCTGGGTCTCACTGGAATGGATTGAACATCATATTCAAAAAATGGAAAGAAGTTCTGAAGCGAAAATAAAAGGAGTAGCAGGTAAACTTTGTAAAAACTATCCTGACCTCTGTATTCTCAATCTCTCAAAAATCTTTGGTAGAGAAATAAGAGAAGAGGAATGTTATATAATTCCAGCAGCTTATGCATTAAGGGGGTACTATGATTAAAATAGATCTCAAGGAAAAAAAAGAAACAAGAAGAGAAAATGGATTAAAATGGATTTTAACCCCTCTGATTGCTTTTATTGTAGTTGTTATGTTAATCACAGGTGTTTATCTCTTATCTCTTTACAACCTTTCTACTATAAAAAATAGATATCGTGTCATACTAAAAGAGAAAGAAAAAAAAGAAGAACAGCAAATAGAATTTAGTAGACTCAGAGATTATAAAGATAGACTTAGGGAAGAACTCGATTTTTTAAAAAACACAGAAAAGGATACCAGAAAAAAACTCAATATAGTGAGGATAGCTTTTTATAAAGCTCCCTCGGGCATAAAAATACAAAGTCTTCTTTTAAGAGATAAAAGTTTACAGATTGAATTTTTAGCACGTAATAGAATTGTTGTAGAGAGATATACAGAACAGTTGGAGAATGCAGAGATAAAGATAAAGGACAAATGGATGGAAAGAACAAAAAAATATATAAAAACTACTGTAGAAGCAGAGATCGGGGGTTAATATGAAGTGGATATTCACATTCGTTTTTATTGCACTTTCGGTAATCGTAGTTGCTATTGGAGGAGCTTTCTCAGTAAGAAACTTTATTTATGCAAACCGTATAAATAGAGAGATATTCTACCTTAAAAAGGAAATCCTACAACACCAAAAGAAAGATAGTGAGATAAATATTTTAAAAAAGGAGATCAAAAATCTGGAGGACACCCTTAATTTAATTCTTGAAAAAGGTGTGGATATAGAAGATACCGATGAACTACTAAAGTCTTTAAAGTTCAAAGGATGTGAAGTTTATGTAGGAGATTACAGAAAAGAGCTCCTAAAGGAAAGGGAGTTCCACATCTTTTATACTGGAGAATTTCAAATGCTAGATATAATGTTTGACTCACTGATTCAAAAAATAAGATGGATTGATCTTGACTCAATGAAATTTATTGCACCTCAAAGTGCAGAAATTTTTGGAAAGGTGTATGCTCCTTTTATTGACTTTCCTCACTAATGGATAAACTTATTGATATTATAAAAAAACTAAGAGAGAAATGTCCTTGGGATAAAAAACAAACCTTGAACTCTATTAAATGGTTATTTATTGAGGAAAGTTATGAATTAAAGGAAGCGATTGAGAGGAAAAACAGAAAAGAAATAGAAGAAGAACTGGGGGATATTCTCTTTTTATCTCTCTTTGGTATAAAGGTTGCAGAGGATGAAAAAGTAACAACACTTGATGCAGTGGTAGAGAAAACCTCTTCAAAACTTGTGCAAAGGCATCCCCATGTGTTTGGGAATGTAGTGGTAAAAGAAATTAAAGAAGTACTGAAAAACTGGGAGCATATAAAACAAAAGGAGAAAAAGAGCTTTTTTGAAGGAATTCCATCTTCTTTACCTGCTCTTCTCAAAGCAAAAATAATTCAGGAAAGAGTAAAAAGAGTAGGCTTTGACTGGAAAGACTATACAGGACCTCTTGAAAAAGTAAAAGAGGAAATTGAAGAAATTGAAAAAGAGATAAAAAAAGGTGATAAAAACAAAATAGAAGAGGAAATAGGAGATTTGTTTTTTGCTGTGGTAAATCTTGCAAGACACTTGGGAATAAATCCAGAGGAGGCGCTTGAGAAAACGAACAAAAAGTTTATGGAAAGATTTGAAACAATAAAAAAGGAAATAGAGAAAAAAGGGAAAAAATTAAAAGATGCAACTCTTAAAGAAATGGATGAAATATGGGAGAGAATAAAATGAATAAAAAAATAGAAGAATTTAAAAAAGTAGTAGAAGCTGACGGAGTAGAAATCTTATGTGTCTACGAAGAACCTTACAGTGGTAAACTCCAGTTGTTCTGCAACTTTCCCATAGAAATGGTTAAACCTGCTCCATTCCAGCGCGAGATTTCTACTACCCATATGCAGAGAATAGCAGAAGTAATAAGTAAAATAGAAAGGTATATAGATCCCATAGTGGTTATAAGAACAGATGAAGGGGAATACTGGACTCCAAATGGTACTCACAGACTTGAAGCAATGAAATTCTTGGGAAAGCAGAAAATAACAGGCGTATTGATTCCAGAAAAGGAAGTTGCAAATTTCATACTTGCCCTTAACACAGAAAAAGCTCCAAATCTTAAGGAAAAATCTCTGGAGGTTATAAAACTCTATAAACAGATAATGGGAAAAATGCCTCAAACATATGAATCTGAATTTAGTTTTCAGTTTGAAGAAGCTTGTTTTATCACATTTGGACTTTTGTATGAAGAAAATCCAAGGTTCAGTGGTTCATCCTTCCATTCCTTTGTTACAAAAATAGATGAATTTCTTGAAATGCCTTTTATTGAAGCAATTGAAGAAAGGAAAAACAGAAAAGAAAAGGTAAAAGAACTTTTTGAAACCATAGTAGAGAAGGAAAAAGAACTTCAAGAACGGGGAATTAACATTCCTTTTGTAAGACAGTATATAGTCTCAAAGGCAAATCCTTATAAAAGGCTTCGTAAAATTCCTGATGAGTTCTACACAGCCATGAATAAAATGATAGAATCGGTTAAAAGACTCTCTGCAGAGGAGTTAAAAGAGGTTTAACCTACCCACTACTCAAACAATATCCCTTCTGCTTTCCTCACTATGATACCACGATATAAAAAATCAACTTGTCTGAATAAAATTTCTCTATCAAAATCTACAATTGCAGATATTCCATCACTTGGAATTATAATTTTGTATCCAAGTAGTGCTGCACTTCCTGCGGTATGAAGTACACATATATTTGCAACAGTTCCAGTGATAACGAGATTTTCTATTTTCATAATTCTGAGAAGGTGGTCCAGAGGAGTTCCAAAGAATGCATCATAACGGAGTTTTTTAATTATATATTCCTGTGGTAAAGGTTTTAACTCTTCAATAATTTCTGCTCCCCAGGTTTCTTTTCGCGCATGTTCTCCCCATATCAAAAATTCATAATCCTCATCTTCATGCCAATCTTGGGTAAAAAATATCTTTACTCCTTCCTTTCTTGCTCTCTCAAGAAGAGATTTAATCGGTTGAATTGCAATTTCCGCGTGAGGAACCCTTAGTTTACCTTCGGGTTTTACAAAATCATTCTGCATGTCAATTATTAAAAGTGCGGTCTTCTCTTTCTTTAATCTTACTTCATCTATTACTCTATACTCAGGAACCTCTACTTTCATTTTTTTCCTCCTTTTTAAAGTAAGGATAAAGAAATATCCTTAACATGTCAATCTCTTAAGACCTTCCCTATCAACGGAATCCTAAATCTTATTGACTTTATAAACAAAAGTAATATAATATAGAAATGACCAAAATAAATACTAAAAACAACGCAGTATATGGAATTTACTCTCCACCTTTTAAAATAAAAAGAAAAAATTTTATAATTGAAGTAAAAAAAGAAAAAGACAGTATAATGTACACAAGGATTTCTTCAAAAGAAAAAGTAGAAAAAATAATACTGGCAAGTGAAGGAACTATTGTAATTAATCCTATTGAACCTGTAAATAAACCTAAGGAGATAACTCCATATCTCCTCGTAGAGTTTGAAAATAAAATATTAATAGAACCTAAATTAACTCAAAAAGTATTTATAACTTTCCCTATAGAAATAGGAGTTTTTATAAAAAAAGATAAAAAGATTGAGATAGTAGATATAATCTCCACTATAAAACAGAAGTATACATTGTACGGCGATATAAAAGATGGAACGGTATGCAGGTACTGGAAAAGTGAAACATTTTTTAAACTTATTTACACAGATCCTTTGGAAAAAGGAATAATGGAACTTGATATTTCAAATACCACAGATGAATGGATTGACACAGGAATGGCTGTTTTTGATGCTTATGGAATGAAGATATATTACAATGATAAATTGGTCTCAATGAAAGCTAAAATGCGAATATTGGGTAAGGAACTTGCTGAAACTGAATTTAAGGATGCCCCTATGGAAAAGAATATGAAAAAATCCATTGAACTCTACCAAGTAAAGAAGTTACCTATGATCAGAAAAAAATTTATAATGGAATGGGGAATATAATTTTTAAAAAGATAATATTTGGCTCGATAAGTATATTTGACATTTTTATCTCTGCATTAATTATTGCCTCTGCTATAGTAATAGCAAAAATAATTGCCGTCAACTTAAGAAGGTACCTACAGGAAAAGATTGAAAAAACGAAGCTTGATATTTTTATAAAGATTATCTACTACTCTATAATTACTGTAGCAGTGGTTGTTACCCTCCCTATAGTAGGTATAAATCTTTCAGGACTCCTCGTTGCAGGAGGAATTACAGGAATAATAATTGGATTTGCAAGCCAAAAAATAGTGGGTAATTTAATATCAGGAATATTTTTGATGCTAGAAAGACCTGTTAAGATAGGACAACAGATAAATGTGGATGGTGTATCAGGTTATGTTGAGGATATAAAAATGCTTTCTACCACTATAAGAACCTATGATGGAATATTCGTAAGAATACCTAATGAAAAGGTGTTTACAACCAGCATAACCAATTATGTAGCCCACGTGGCAAGAAGATTTGAATACACCATTGGTATAAGATACAGTGATGATGCAGAAAAGGCAATAGAAGTGATTAAGAGTGTTATAGAAGAACATCCTTTTGCACTAAAAAATCCTGCTCCTCAAGTTTTTGTAGATAATCTTGGAGATAGTTCAGTAAATATTCTTGTAAAGATATGGGCTCCTGTAACTGAATGGTACGGAGTTAAAACAGAACTTTTATGGAAAATAAAAAAGACCCTTGAAGAGAAAGGAATAGAAATTCCATTCCCCCAAAGAGTTATATGGTTTGCAGATAAGAAAAAGCCTAAAAAATGATCACTTAATCTTTAAGATGAAATTCAATTACATCCCCATCTTCTAACACATGTTCTTTGGAGACCCTTATTCCATTTTTATTCCACAATCTTGCATATAAAAGTCTCTTTGCAAAATCCTTATGTAACCTTTTCGCAGCATCCAAAACCGTGCTTTCTTTTTTAAGCACAAGTGGATTTTCAAAATCGGGTGTTTTACCTGGAGGCTTTGTATAAACCCTTATTAAATTGAGTTTCTCAAAAATCTCCTTTTTTAAATGTTTAAGTGAATCTTCTTCAAAAATAGAAACTTTAATAAAATGATTTCTTATTATCCCGAGTTCTCTTGCTATTTCTATGTTATCTTTTGCTTCTTCTAAATCCACTTTTGTAAAAATTTTTATCTTAAGGTGATCTGAAAGTCCTGTTAATTGAATAAGTTTCTCTGTCTCTTCTATATCTTCAATAAGGGTGTTAGAAGAAGCATCTACTGTCACAAGAAGCATATCACTATTTATTGCTATTCCTTTTTGCCATCCTTCAAAGTGTTCTTCTGAAAAAGGAGGCAAATCTACCATTTGTATCCTAACATTCTCATAACGCATGATTCCTACTTCAGGTTTAGTAGTGGAAAAAGGGTAATCCGCTACTAAAGCATTTGCTCCTGTAAGTCTATTAAAAAGAGCAGATTTCCCAGAGTTGGGTAATCCAAATAGGACTACCTGTGCAGCTTCTTCTTTTGGTATACTGTAAAGCGTTTCCTTTCTACTTTTTGCGCTTTTTTCTTCTTCTCGCATTAATTTAGAAAGTTTCTGTTTCAAAATGCCGTAAAGCTTTTCAGTTCCTTTATGTTTTGGCATCACCGCGATCATTTCTTTTAAATATTTGATTTTTTCCTCCCTTGTTTTTGCCTCTCTAAATTTCTTCTCTACCTCAAAATATTGAGGGGGAAGGTTTGCAGGCATTTTTAAAATAAAAAAGGGCGCGCAGAGGCGCCCTTGAATTATTCAACTATTATTGCTTGGGTGGGGCAAGAGTCCTTTGCTTCATTTACGCAGTTTTCTTCATCAGCATTTTCTGGCTGCTTTTTAACCTTTGCTTTATCATCTACCAACTCAAATATATCCGGGCAGAGATCAGAACATACCCCACAACCAATGCATGCATCTTCATCTATTTTAACTGTCATCCTCTACCTCCTTTTTTAGGTTTTTTGAAAAATTATATTCATTTAATTTTTAAAGTCAAATTTAAAAATTATTTACCCTTCTTAAGCAACTCCTTAAGAGAAGGTCCTATTCTTACCAACCCCCCTTCTGTAATCTCCATGAAATGAGTTTCAGTATCATGCCCACATAACCTACATCCATCTATTCTAAAAAGCCTCACCATCTCACCTATTGGTTTTTTGTAAAGATTCTCATCGTATCTTGACATAATTATCTTTTTTGAAAGTACCATTGTGCAGTCCACTATATGAGAAACTGCATATCCTCCTGCTGCTTCTGCTGAAAGTTCTTCATGAGAGGAGCGTTTCTGAGAAACAAATAGAGCGGTTTGATACCACTTTTTTAAGAAATTAAAAAGTTGTCTTACAAAAACTCTTGCAAGCATCTCCTTGTGCTCATAAAGTCCTGTCACTGAATCTACCACAACATTTTTAACCTTATATTTCTTTATCACATAGGCAAGAGTATCAAGAAGTGTTGGCATATCTTCTCTTAAAGAAGTGTGGGATGCAGCATCAATGATTATTATATTTTCCTCTATCGCAGAATAATTCACACCCATGGCTCTTGCCCTTTCCTTCAACCCCATTGATAGAAAGACAGCAGGGGTCTCAACAGTTATAAATGCTACAGATTCTCCTTTAGAAGCCTGGGTAATTGTAAACTGCTCCACCATTAATGATTTTCCAGTATCCGAAACCCCTGTCAAGTTTATCACTGCATATCTGGGAATACCTCCAAGTATAACCTTTCTTACCTTTCCTTTATCAATGGTAGATGTAAAGAAAAGCGAATCAAGCCCTTCTATTCCTGTTTCCACCCCTTCAAGTCTTGGAGTTTTCTTTCCTATGTCTGTTAAAGTATGAATACTTTCTTCTATAACACCCATTTTTCCTCCTTGATATTTAGGATTTAAGAAATCTGTTTTAATTATAAACATGTGTTTTTTCCTGTCAAGCATAGATTTCCTTGACACCTCCTCGTATAGAGATATAATAATTCCAAAAAGGAGGAAAATGGCAAGACTCTTTGAGTATCAAAGTAAAAAAATTTTAAAAGATGTTGGAATAAAAATTCCAGCAGGAGATGTTGCAAATAGTCCTGAGCAGGCAGTGGAGATTGCAGAAAAAATAGGGTATCCTGTGGTTTTAAAAGTTCAAGTTTGGGAAAAAGAACGCAAGAAAAAAGGAGGAATTGAGTTTGCAGAAACTCCTGAAGAAGTAAAGGAAAAGGCAAAAAGTCTTTTAGGAAAACAATGGGAGGAGTTTACTGTAAAGGAAATTCTCGTTGAAAAGAAGATAGCTATCGCTCAGGAAATGTTTGCAGGAATAATCATTGATGATAGAGAAAAGAAACCTCTTCTTGTATTCAGTCCTGTAGGAGGAACGGGTATTGAAGAAATAGCTAAAAAATATCCTGAAAAAATAGTTAAAACTCATATTGACCCGCTTGAAGGTTTTTACTCCTTCCAAGCAAGAGAACTATTGAGGAGAACAGGAATAAAGGGAAAAACTCTTTTAAAAGTTGCAAACACACTCGCCCTTCTTTATCGCGCAATGAAATCTTATGATGCAAGGTCACTTGAAATAAATCCTCTTGTCTTAAGTGAAGATGGAGATGTAATTGCTCTTGATGCCCATATTGTAATTGATGACTATGCGGTTTACAGACATCCTGAACTCGGAATAGAAATAGCAAGAGAATTTTCAAGACCTCCAACAGAACTTGAAAAGATAGCCTATGAGGTTGAAAAAAATGATTACAGAGGAACATTCTATTTCTTCCAGATGGTCACAAAAGTTCCGCCTGATAAAAAACACATAGGTTTCCATGGAGCAGGTGGTGGAGGTTCAATGATGTCAGCTGATGCTGTTTTATCGGTTGGTTTCAAAATAGCAAATTTTACAGATACAAGTGGAAACCCTCCCTCATCAAAGGTTTACAGAGCTGCAAAAATAATCCTATCTCAACCAAACATCGTTGGATACTTTGCCTCAGGCTCAGGCCTTGCCTCTCAGGAACAGTTTCATTCTGCAAGAGGATTTGTTAAAGCATTCTTGGAAGAGGAAATTGATATTCCCGCGGTTTTAAGACTTGGAGGAAACTACGAAGAGGTAGCTATAGAGATACTATCAAAGTATCTCAAAAACTATAAAGTTGAAGGATATGGAAAGGATGACTCGCCCCAGTTTTGTGCAGAAAGACTTAAAAAACTCGTTGAAGAAAACGGTTATAAAATGCATAAGGTCAAACCTCATAAAGAGTTTGTACCAAAAGGAGATGAATATAAAATAGAAACTTTAACCGGAACTATTTATATTGATCATAATGTATGTGCTCTCTGCGATAAAAAACCTTGTGTTTCTGCATGTAACTATGGAGTATTGAAGATTGAAAACGGAAAACCTGTTCTTGCGATACCCGCTGAGGATGCAAAAAAAGGAAAATGCGTGGAATGTCTTGCCTGTGAAATTGCATGCAGATTTGAAGGTAAAAATGCTCTGTATATTCATCTACCAATTCCAGGCCTTTCAGAATACAGAGAAAAGATAATAAAGGAGGTATAAAAATGGCAATTTTAATCAATGAAAACACAAAAGTTCTTGTCCAAGGAATAACTGGAAGGGAAGGTATGACAAGAACGAAATTAATGAAGGAGTATGGGACAAAGGTAGTTGCAGGAGTAACTCCTGGAAAAGGAGGAACCGAAGTCTTTGGAGTCCCGGTGTTTGACACAGTTTATGAAGCCGTTGAGAAAGTCGGAGAAATTGACGCATCGGTTGTGTTTGTTCCTGCTCCTTTAGTAAAAGAGGCTGCACTTGAAGCAATAGATGCAGGAGTAAAATTACTGCTTTTGGTACCCGATAGAGTTCCAATCCATGATGTCTTAGAAATTGCCTCCTTTGCAGAAAAGAAAAAAGCAAGATTTATAGGTCCAAATACCCTGGGTATCTTAAGCCCTGGAAAGGCAGTACTTGGAATGATAGGAGGAAGAGCATTAACTGCGAAAGAATGGTTCAAACCAGGACCTGTAGGAGTGACATCAAGAAGTGGGGGAATAACATCTGCGATGTCTTATTATATAACAAAGGCAGGATTTGGAGAATCAACCATAATCCATGTAGGAGGAGATGCAGTTGTTGGTCTTCCCCATCCAGAGGTATGCAAACTATTTGAAAAGGACCCTGAAACAAAAGTTATTGTAATGTTCGGCGAAATAGGAACAACCCAGGAGGAGCAGGTTGCAGAAATGATAAAAAAAGATGAACTTACAAAACCTGTAATTGCATTTATTGGAGGAAAATCTGCCAAAAAAGGAACAAGATTCTCCCATGCAGGAGCAATTGTGGAAGGAGAAAGAGGTTCCTATGAAAGTAAGGTAAATGCATTAAAAGAGGCAGGAGCAATTGTCGTAGAAAACATAACAGAAATACCAGAAAAGGTAAAAGAAGTACTTTAAATCCATAAGGAGAAAAAATACAACTATTAAAAAGACAGGTTATTTATTCGCTAACATGTTAAGTTAACTTCTTGTTATCTCAAAACAATAAACTTCTTCACAATACCCTGGTTTTTAATTTTTGCAAAATATACTCCTGGACTCAGTTCTGCCATGTTTATCACATTTTCAAACTTTTTTATTCTTCTTCCACTAATGTCATATATCTCCACCTGTTCTCCTGTATCAAGTATTACTTTATCCTTCCTACTATAAAATGTAAGGAATAAGCTCTTTTCAAATTTATCCTTTTTCTCAGCAATACCTCCTGCTGCTGAATATGCCTTCACCCAACCCTTTACTACTACACTCAATTTTGGATTTGAATTATAAAAAACGATGTATACGTTTTTATCTGTTGGAACATCATATTCTTTCTTCAATACAGTAAATCCTGTGTCCTTGTGTAGGTAATAGAATTTATATCCATTCCTAAACTTTAGAAGGTTTTCTGCATCCATGATATAAAAATACTCCAGTATTCCATTTTCAAACTTTTTTGCAAAGGTCTGACTTCCCCCATAGGTGTAATCTTCATAAGAAAAGGAAAGCCCATGCCCTATCTCATAAGGTACTTCTACATCCACCTGTATTCTATACCCCTTTTCTCCTTCTTGTTTTTCATCTTTTGGAACAGAAACCGGAAGTTCCAGGGTTAATGTATCATAGTAGAAGAAATGAGTACCTGGTAAGGCTTCGGCAGAATCAATTACTTTCCCTTTTCCTAAGATATAGTAATTTTGTTGATCTCCAAGAATCGTTGTAAACTCTCCATTTCTATCTGTAATACCAGAAAATCCTTTCCACAACATTGTGGTATACCATCCTTCACTTAGTAACTTAACAGTATAAGATGGATAGGGAACACCATTTTTATCGAATACCTTCACTGTAAGAGTACACACATTTGAATATATATCCACACAACTCCACTGATAACCATCTCCTCTCCAGTTCCATACACACGATACCTGCTTACTTCCTCCTCTATCCACATCATACGCAGTACCTGAATCTGCAACATGTGTTGACCCTCCTCCCAAATCTACCTGAAATTCATACCAGTTACTGTCCAATGGCCAATATATTGCGTTCCATACATGATCTTCATTTATATCAAGAGTTCCAAGTATTGGTATAAGTACTGTTCTTCCTGCTGCCCAGGCAAGATCTTGTAATTCACCACAGTTTCCATTGTGTTCATAAGCTATAACATTTGGCTGAATTGGCCTATTCCCCCAAGCCTTTTCCGGTACTATCCTTGTTATCCACCAACCAAGAGCATTTACCAAAGACATGGTATCAGAATACTCCCTATCACCTCGCCATACATGTTTAGTACCATCCCAGTAAACTTTTACATTTGCTACCACATCTTTTAAAAGAGGATATGTACCTCCTGAAGTGTAATCATACTCTTCATCACTATAGTAAAGATATTCTCTCCAGAATTTATTGTACACAGAAGCATCCTTTCTAGGCATCTCATCGGTACCTTTGGGCATCACCACCCACCAGTAGTATATCTCCTTGGGAATCTCCACCCATACCGTATCTTGATTTTCATTGATAACTCTGTATTTGGTTGTGGAATAATAGGACGAATCGGTTTGAGGATCTCCATGGTCCACTATATCAACATATTTAAGGTCTTCATCTATTTCATACAGATATTTTGCATTATCTATAATTACTTCAGGATCAATTACCGCCAGGACTTGAGGAGCAAGATGTGCAATTTGGAAATAAAGCTCATCAAGAATCCTTGGATCATTATTTTGCTGTATAATTTCTATACATTTTTCTGCTGCATCCCACCCCATGTTTATGAAATTCTCTATAAGATCATTCCTCAACCATACAGGAGCAGATTCTATTACTTCTTCTGCTCCCTCAGGAAGATTATAGGTAGGAGCCAATGTATCTTCAAGGGAAATTTTTACTGGATCAAACTTTATTACATAAAAGCTATCCGGAGGAAGCAGAATATCTATCCACAGAGAGTCCTGTGCACCCACGCAGTAAAACTCCTCCACTATTTTCCTTTTCTCTTTAGACTCAACATAGAAAGGAGCTTTATAGGTAGGCAATACTTTTTCATCCTTTATCACAGGCTCTGGAAAAACACTTATACTGTAAGCATATATAAACATCAGCAATGCCATATCTTTATCACCTCCTTTCTTTAAGGATAAGATAGTTTACTACAATTTTTTAAAAAGTCAAGTTTTTTACCTTCTCTATCTTACGTAATTCTATGTGGATACAATTAAAGTAACTCTTTTTCCCTCTCCCTTATGGGATTAGAAATGACTATTTCTAATTTTTGCCTTTCGAACACAGAGTAATCAATAGTATGACTTTCCTATAATAAAAGCTTGTTTTTTTATTATTCTTCAAGTCACCTTTTCTTGACTTTCCATAGATAATGATTAAAATTACATAATCTGGAAATGAGAAAAGGAAAAACCTACAAAGTGGGAGATATTCTCCCTACTTTAATTAAAAAATTAAAATTGGGAAAAAAATTAAAAGAACATGAAGCTTTAAAATTATGGGAAGAAGTGGTAGGGAAAATGATATCAAAAAAAGCAAAAGCCTACCGGGTGGATAGAGGAGTACTTTTTGTCAGGGTAAACGATCCTATGTGGTTGCAGGAGTTATGTCTGAGAAAAAAAGAAATAATTGAAAAGATTAACGAAAAAATTGGTAAAGAGGTTATAAAAGACATTAACTTTTTCTGAAAGGAGATGCATAATATGGAAAAATACGATGTCACAAAAATTCAAGTTCTCAAGGGACTTGAAGGAGTAAGGCGTAGGCCCGCAATGTACATTGGAGATACTGGAGTAAGGGGTCTACACCATTTGATTAATGAAGTCGTTGACAATGCAGTAGATGAGGCTCTTGCTGGATATTGTAAAACAATAAAAGTAGCTCTTATTTCAAAAAATAAAGTATCCATTGAAGATGACGGAAGGGGAATTCCAGCTGAAATCCATCCAGAACTTAAAAAATCAGGACTTGAGATAGTAATGACAACCCTACATTCAGGAGCAAAATTTGAGGATAAAGTATACAAAATTTCAGGAGGACTACACGGAGTAGGAGTGAGTGTTGTTAATGCACTGTCTGCTGAAATGGAAGTGGAGGTTAAGCGAAACGGTAAAATTTATTACCAAAGATATGAAAAAGGAAATCCAGTAACTCCTGTAGAGATTATCGGAGAAACTGAAAAAACAGGTACAAAAGTAACTTTCGTACCTGACAAAGAGATATTCAAAAAAACTGAATTTAATCCAGAAACAATCAAAGCAAGATTAAGAGAAATAGCATTTTTAAATCCTCAACTTACTATAATATTTGAAGATAAAGTAAGAAATACTAAAGAGATTTTTCACTATCCAAGAGGGCTTGTTGACTTTATATCCTATCTGGATGAAGGGCGAATAAAATTACACAAACCCATTTTTATAAAAGCTAAAAGAGGCGATATTGATGTAGAAGTTGCCTTAGAGTACAACGATAGTTACTTGGAAAACATAATTACATTTGTAAATACAATAAATACTCATGAAGGGGGAACTCATCTTGTTGGTTTTAAAACTGCTTTGACAAAAATACTCAATGAATATGCTAAAAAAAATGTGAAGGGAGCTCCTGATCTTATTGGAGAGGATGTAAGGGAAGGGCTCACTGCAATCATATCAGTTAAAATGCCTGACCCTCAGTTTGAAGGTCAAACAAAGACAAAGCTTGGAAACAGTGAAGTCAGAGGAATTGTTGAATCTGTAGTTCAAGAAGGCCTTACAAAATTCTTAGAGGAAAACCCAAGAGTCCTGGATATCATACTTAAAAAGGTAATAGCCGCTGCAAAATCAAGGGAGGCTGCAAAAAAAGCAAGGGAACTTGCAAGGAAAAAAGCAACTCTTGGAATAGACATCTTACCTGGAAAACTCGCTGACTGTACCACAAATAATCCAGAGGAAGCAGAACTCTTTATAGTAGAGGGAGAATCAGCAGGGGGTTCTGCAAAACAGGGAAGAGATAGAAGATTCCAAGCAGTCCTTGCTCTCAAAGGAAAAATCTTAAATGTAGAAAAATCAAGTCTAAACAAGGTTCTATCAAATGAGGAAATAAAATCCATTATTGCATCAATTGGTGCAGGTGTGGGGGAAGATGAATTTGACCCTTCAAAGGTTAGGTACAGAAAAATAATCATTATGACAGATGCAGATGTAGATGGTTCTCATATAAGAACTTTACTTTTAACTCTTTTTTACCGATTGATGTACCAATTAATTGAACAGAAAATGGTATACATTGCTCAACCTCCTCTTTATCGTGTAAAATACAAAAAAGAGGTAAAGTATTTTCACACCGATGAAGAACTTGAAGAATTTTTAAAAAACCATCCAGAAAATGAAGTTGAAATCCAGAGATTTAAAGGACTTGGAGAAATGAATCCAGAGCAGTTATGGGAAACCACTATGAACCCAAAAACGAGAATTTTAAAACTTGTAACCCTTGAAGATGCTGCAATGGCGGATAAAATTTTCTCAATTTTGATGGGTTCTGAGGTAGAACCCAGAAGAAAATTCATTGAAGAGAATGCAAAATTTGTTGTGAATTTAGATGTTTAGGAGGTGCAATGGATAGATACAGTCTTTTTAAAGAATTAACAGAAGCTTTTGGCCCTTCAGGATTTGAAGAAGAACCGAGAAGAATAATGAAAAGATACTTCACTGAACATGGGTATTCAGTATTTTATGATAGGCTTGGAAGCATAATAGGGGCAAAAGAAAAAGATTCACCTAGAATTCTTGTATGTGCGCATATGGATGAAATAGGATTCATGGTAAAGAATATCACCAAAATTGGCAACAAAGGATACATAAGATTTCTCCCTGTAGGAGGATGGTGGGAAGGTGTGTTGTTAGGACAAAAGGTCAGAATAAAGACAAAGGATAAAGAGTTTATAGGTATTATTGGGGCAAAACCTCCCCATGAGATGAAACCAGAAGAAAGAAAAAAAACAGTAGAACTAAAACATATGTTTATAGATATAGGAATAACAAAAGATAAAGGAGCAGAAGAACTGGGAATAAAACCTGGGGATCCTATTGTACCCTATGCTGAATTTAAACCACTTGAGAACAAAACTCTTTCTGCAAAGGCATGGGATGATAGAATGGGATGTTCTGCAATTATTGAAGCTTCATGGAGATTAAAAGACACACCGAATTCGGTATTTTTTTCTGGAACGGTGCAGGAAGAGGTAGGATTAAGAGGGGCAAGAACTGTAGCAAATCTTATAAAACCTGATATTGCCTTTGCAATAGATGTCTCTATAGCAAGGGATATACCAGGAGAAGAAGCAGAACAGGTTGAATATCTTGGAAACGGTATTGGAGTACTTATACATGACAGCACCATGATACCAAACCTCAAGTTAAGAGACTGGGTGATAGAACTTTTTGAAAAGGAAGGAATAAAATACCACCTTACTTCTATAAGAGGAGGATACGACACAGGAGTAATTCATCTATCAAATATTGGAGTTCCTTCCCTTGCACTTGGAATTCCAACAAGATATATACATTCCCATGTATCTTTAATTCATGAAGATGATTATGAAAACCTTGTAAATGCTATTGTTATAATTCTGGAAAAACTTGACAAAGAGACTGTTTCAAAAATTTTAAGTTTTGAATAAAAGGAGGAAAAATGGCAAAAATAGAACCCAAAAACATAAGAAATATCGGATTCTTTGGACACGGTGGGTGTGGAAAAACCACTATAATTGATGGAATTCTTTACTTAACAGGTGAAAATACAAGAGTAGGTAGAGTTGACGATGGAACATCTCTAATGGACTTTGACCCTGAAGAAATTGAAAGAAAAACTACTATAAATCTTTCAGTATTTTCTTTAGTTAATTATAATGGTAAAATAATAAACATCGTAGATACCCCTGGATATCTTGATTTTGTAGGAGAAGTTCTTTCTGGCATCAGAGCTATTGACGTGGGAGTTGTGGTGATCGATGCCACTTCAGGAGTAGAAGTAGGAACAGAACTGGTATGGAAATATCTTGAAGAAGAAGATAAGGCAAGGGCTATTTTTGTAAACAAGTTAAAAAAGGAAAATGCAGATTTTGATAGTGTGTACAAACAGATAGTTGATACCTTTGGACATAAAATATGCCCCATAACCATTCCTATAGGCCAGGGCCCAGAAATGCAAGGTTATGTAAACCTACTTACACAAGAAGCCTTTAGGATAAAAGATGGGAAAGAAGAAAAAATGGAAATCCCTGAAGATATCAAGAAGAAAGTTGCTGAATTCAGAGAGAAAATAATAGAGTCCTTGTGTGAAGAAGATGAAAGCTTGATGGAGAAATATCTTGAAGGTATTGAAATAAAAGTTGAAGAAATAATTCCTACAATAGCAAAAGCAGTGGCCAATAAAGCGATATTTCCGCTTTTTGCGGGTGATGGGTATGAACTTATAGGACTTACTGGATTTTTAAATTTTGTTGCAGAATATTTCCCTTCACCACTTGATGTGGGAGTAAAAGCCAGCACAAAGGAGGGAAATAAAAAAACTATCAAACCTGCAGAAGACAATCCTACAATAGGCTTTGTTTTTAAAACCTTCTCTGACCCTCATGTTGGAGAGATGCTCAATATAAGAGTACTTTCTGGTAAGATAATACCTGGAATGTCCATTAAGAATACCACAAAGGATGTAGAAGAAAAGATAAACCAAATATTTGTATTAAGAGGAAGGGAAAGAAAAGAGGTAAGTGAACTGGTGACTGGAATGCTCGGGGTGCTTGTAAAGCTTAAATCTACAAAAACTTCTGATACCCTGGCAACCGACGATACCCTTATACCACAGATAAAATTCCCTGAACCTTCAATCTCCGTTGCAGTAGTGCCGAAAACTAAAGGAGATGAAGAAAGAGTATCAAATGCTCTTGCAAGATTACATGAGGAAGATCCAACTTTCAAATACCACTACAATGTTGAATTTAAACAACAACTGATAGAGGGAATAGGAGAGCTTCACCTTGATGTAATTTTATCAAGGTTAAAAAGAAAATTCAATGTATCTGTGGATACAGAAAAACCAAAAATTGCATACCGAGAAACAATTACCAAAAAGGCAGAGGCCCAAGGAAAATACAAAAAACAGACCGGCGGAAGAGGCCAATACGGAGATGTATGGCTAAGATTAGAACCTTTACCAAGAGGAAAAGGGTTTGAATTCGAAGAGACCATATTTGGTGGAGCTATTCCTTCAAAATACTTCCCTTCAATTGAAAAAGGAATAAAGGAGGCAGCAGAAAAAGGGATCCTTGCAGGATATCCTGTAATAGATTTTAAAGCAACCCTTTATGATGGATCCCACCACCCGGTAGATTCTTCGGATATCGCCTTCAAAATAGCGGCCTCCATGGCATTTAAAAACTGCGCGGAAAAAGCAAATCCTGTACTGCTTGAACCAATACTTGAGATAGAAGTGTTGGTCCCCGAAAAATTTATGGGAGATGTAATAGGAGATTTAAACTCCAGAAGAGCAAAAATTTTGGGAATAGACACTGAAGGAAGGTTTCAAAAAATAAGAGCCTATGTTCCTGAAGCAGAAATGTATAAATATGCAACAACCTTAAGGTCAATAACTCAAGGAAGAGGAATATTTAGAGCAAAATTCTCCCACTATGAAGAAGTACCCAAGGAAATAGCTCAGAAAATAATAGAACAGGCAAAAAAGGAAAAAGAAAAGGAGGAATAAAAATTCCAGAACTAAATGCTCTTTTTAAAAAACTCGCCTCTGTATGTAATGATGCAGTCGTAATTATACAGGACAGCAAAATAAAATATATAAATAAAAAAGGAAAACAACTCGTCCAATACGAAAGGGAGGAAATTTTAGAAAAACCCTTTTATGAATTTGTAGCAGAGAGATATAAAAAAACGGTAATAAAGAGATTTCAAGAAAGAATGGGAGGGAAATATCCTCCCACTAATTACGTAATCAAGGTAAAAACAAAATATAAAGGGGATATTCCTGTGGAAGTGAAGGTAAAAAGAGTAACTTATAAAGATAAACCTGCGGTACTGGTATATCTTAGAGACTTAAGTGAAAAATATGAAAGAGAAAGAGTAGAACGTGCGATTAATAGAGTTGAAAAACTCTTTTCAAAACTCTATGTCTTTAACTTAGAAGAACTTGCAAGAAAAATAAGGAAAATAATGGAGGAAACTTTACACCTCAGGAATCCATATGTTTATATAAAAACAGACCATGGAAGCGTTGAAAAAGGAGAAAGAACTCAAAATGTGTTAAGTGGTGCGAATATAGAAATTTCTTATCCTAAAGGATATTCAAAATTCTATGCAAAAATGTGGCTTCATTGTTTAGATAATTTTATAACAAGGATTTCCGCGTGTAGATACTGGGGTAGTTTTTACAAAGCCATGTTAAAAGTGCCGGAGAAGCTGTATTTTTTTAATCAAAAGGATACCAATGCATTACTGGAATCAATAGCCTCAAACCTCCTTGAGAATCTCAACATAAATGGGATTTCAATCATCATTAAATTTGATGAAAAAAGTATTGAAATTCACAGAGGGATAACGGAAAAGATAGACCTTTTTGAAAAAGTGAGTAAAAATTCTCAAAGAGATGAGGTTATAACGCTTAAAAAAAACAGATATTATGTAACATTAATACCCATCCGCTTTTTAGGAAGAACATATGGAGGGGTGGGGATGTGGAGTAAAAACATTCTGGGATCTTTAACAACCAGAACTTTACTGCTTATATCTTCTTATATTTCTTTTGTCTTATTCACTCAAAAAACTGTAGATGAACTTTTCAAAAGGTTAAGAAACAAAGAAGCACAGGAGGAAAAAATAGCACAGAGTTTCTCTGGACTTGCCCATGACATAAAATCGGAAATGGCAGGAATATATGGACTTTTATACCTTTTAAAGAATCAACAAGATATTAAAGGAACTTTTGAAAAACTGGAAGAAAAAATAAAAAACCTTGCAGATAAATTGGATGTGTTTCTTTTAATCCCCAGGACTAAGAAATTAAGGGAAAAGGAAGAAATTAATACTTCAGAAATTTTTAAAAAAGCTAAGGAAAAAATCTGTCCAGCTCAGAAAATACAGATAAAAATCAACAAAATGAAGATGTTGCATTCTAAAAGATTGATGGACACAATAGCAAGGGAAATAGTGAAAATAAATTCTAAAATACTGAATTGCGATCATATGAACATAAAATTGGATGAGAAAGAAAATACATACAAATTTCGTGTAGAAATGCGAAATCCAAAAAAGAATTTAAAAATGAGTGATATAGCTCCTCTTAAAACATTAATGTGTGCAATAGGAGGAGAAATGAATGTAAATGAAAAAAAGAATTCAATGGAGATAAATTTATGGATGCCCAAAAACATAGAGTAAAAAAAATTCTTGTAGTGGATGATGATCCAGATCATTTCTTCTTTTTGAAAAGTATTTTAGTAAAAAGTGAATTTGAACTGATATATGCAAGAACTGGAGAGGAAGCGCTTAAAAAAGCTTCTCAAGCAGAACTCGTTTTACTGGATAGAGATTTTGGAAAGCTATCACAAGATGAATTCTTAGGCTCTCCTTGGGATTTCAGAAATGAAGGATTTGCAATTCTTGAAAAATTGAAGGCTGAATATCCTTATCTTCCTGTAGTAATGATAACAAGCTATCCGGATATTGAATCCACTGAAATCGCTATAAGAAAAGGGGCTGTTGATTATATTGAATGGAGCTCTCTAATGCATAGCGAAGATTATTTTAGGGAGAGGATAAAAAGAATATTTGAAACATACGGTAAGGAAGAAAGAAAAAGGTTGATTCATAGTTTCAGAAATATAGGAATAATAGGTATAAGTGATGCTATGTATGAGATATTTCTATTTATTGAAAAAGTGAAAAATTCTCCTGCTACTGTATTTATCACCGGAGAATCTGGGGTGGGAAAAGAACTTGTAGCAAGAGCAATTCATTTAAGAGGGGTAAGAAAAGACAAACCTTTTATTAAAGTAAGTTGTGCCAATATTCCTCAAGATTTATTAGAATCAGAACTATTTGGTTACGAGAAAGGAGCATTTACAGGAGCGGTTAAAGAAAAACCAGGAAAATTTGAACTTGCCGATGGAGGAGTTATTTTCCTTGATGAAATAGGAGAAATAGGACCCGCTATTCAGGTGAAGTTATTAAGAGTTCTTGAAGAAAAAGCCTTTGAAAGACTGGGAGGGAAAAAAACAATCCATGTAGATGTAAAGATAATAGCAGCAACCAATAAACCAGTAGAATCTCTATCAAAGGCAAAGTTTAGAAAGGACCTTCTACACAGACTTAAAGTACTTTCTATCTCCATTCCACCACTACGTTATAGGAGAGAAGATATTCCTCCTCTCATAGATTACTTTATAGACAAATTTTCCAAGTACTACAATAAAACCATTGAAGGAATAACAAAAGAAGCAAGATTTTATCTTGAAAATCAAAACTATGAAGAAGGAAATGTAAGAGAGCTTCAAAATATAATCATAAGAGCTATCCATACCGCTCATAAACTAATCACACTTAAAGATATTGTACCTTCGGAAAGGGTATGTAAAAAGTTTTATAAAAAAATGTGTCCATTCCTTGAAAAAGGAAGTTGTATACTGGTATCAAACATGAAATTAAAAGATGTGGAAAGAGAACTTATATTAAAAAGACTTGAAATGTATCAACAAGATGTTTTAGAAACTGCTTATTCTTTAGGAATAAGTAAAAGTAAGTTGTATATGAAATTAAAAGAGTACGGTATAAAACCTCCCAGAAAAAGAAAAAAGGAAGAGTGATAGAAATATATACAGGGGATGGAAAAGGAAAAACAACGGCAAGTTTTGGCCTTGCAATAAGAGCAGCAGGACATGGATTAAACGTAAAAATACTACAGTTTTTGAAAAGGAGCGAAACCGGTGAGATAAAATTCTTAAAAAGGTATAACGAAATAAAAGTATATCAGTTTGGAACAGGAGAATTTGTAAGAAACGGAAAAATTCCACAACATCTCAAAGAAAAAACTAAAGAAGGGTGGAAAATGTTTAAAAAATTCATACAAGATGAAAACACGGATCTTATAATCCTTGACGAATTTACCCACGTTATCAATCTATCCATTCTAAAAAGAGAAGAAGTAATTGATTTTTTTAAAAATATTAAAAATATAGAAAAAGAAATAGTTATCACAGGAAGAAATGCGGATCCATCTCTTATAGAGATTGCAGACCTTGTAACAGAAATGAAGAAAATAAAACATCCCTATGACAAAGGCATTAAGGGAAGAAGAGGAATAGAGTATTAAGTTACATATGAAGAGTTACACATCTTTTACCATTACATAGGCATCCTCTCCATTTCTATAATAGTGTTTTCGGGTATATATTATTTTAAAGCCTTCCTTTTTATAAAAGTTAATTGCAGGATGATTTGACACTCTTACCTCAAGATAGATTCTTTTTACATTTTTTTCAGAAGCTTCAGATATTATCTTCCTCATAAGAAAGCTCCCTATCCTTTTCCTTCTTTCTTCCCGCTTAACTGCGACATTTAAAATGTGCATTTCATCACCCACAATCCAAGCAATTATATACCCAACTACCTTTTCATCTTTTTTGGCTACATAAAAAAGAGAGACTGGATTTTTCAGTTCATGGTAAAATATAAACTTGTTCCAAGGATCTTTAAACGATTCTTTTTCTATAGCATAAACTTCTTCAACATCTTTATTCTTTGCCTTTTCTATCACTATACTTTCTCTCTGCATCGGTAACCCGCATGTAAAAAGGTTCTATTGTTACTGGATCATCTATCACTCCTTTTTTTATATATTCTTTGGCAATTTCTGCAACTACAGCAGAGTAAGGATATAAAAGATAAGGTGTTATTATTTCTACACCTTCTATTTTTTTTAAGCTTTCTTCACATTTCACTACCCCTGGTCCTGCTACATATACCTTTTCTTTTTTTAAAAAATCCCCTATATATTCTTTTATTTGTTGATATTCTATTATTGCATAATCCCTTATCTTCTCCTTTTTAAAATAAAGCCCTGCGTAAAGCTGAGTTTTTCCTGCATCCGCAAGAACAAGCGTTAAAGCAGTGATTTTCAAGGATCTACAAATGGCATCCAAAGTATTTACTGTTTTTAAAGGAAGACCATAAATAAAAGAAACTGTTTTTGCTACAGCCATTCCTGTCCTGAGAGAGGTAAACATACCAGGACCTGCTGAAACACCTACTCCCTTTACATCTTTTATGTTCACATCCATTTCTTTAAAAAGTTCTAAAAGCATGGGAAATAATTTTTCATTGTGATTTGCAGGAGTATAAAGAGAATACTCCCCTACTACTTTTTTTTCATCAATAAGTGCTATTGAAGAAAACTTAAAGCTGGTTTCTATTCCTAAATAAAATTCTCTATCCATCCTTTAATAGTAAACCTCCTTTTTGTAGAATTTATTATTTCTATCCTTACTTCAATCTTTTGTGGAGGAAGCCACTGTTCTGCTCGATCTGCCCATTCTACAATTGCTATAGCATCTTCTTTTATAAAATCTTCAAAATCAATACTTGGTATCTCATCAACGGAAAGTCTAAATAGGTCTATATGATGAACAATTTTTTTATTCTTATAAGTTGCTACTATTGTGAAACTTGGGCTTTTAACCTCCTCTTCAATACCTATTCCTCGTACAATTCCTTTTACCAGTACTGTCTTACCTGCTCCCAATTCTCCATACAAAGCAACAATGTCACCTTCTTTCAACACCTTACCTATTTTTTCTCCCAACTTTTCGGTCTCCGTTGGAGAAGCAGTGTAAATTACTTTCATCGATTCAATCTGTAGAGATGTATAAGTCCTTTTATCCCCAGATCAGGATCTATGGCGTCGATAGCTGGAACTAAACCTGCAAGTGTCTCTGCAAGTCCTCCTGTGGCAATAAAGGTAAATTCCTTTTTTGTTTCTCTTTTAACTGCAGCCTTTACCGATTCTATAAAACCTATACTTAAAAGGTATATTCCTGATCTCATACATTCTTCAGTACTCTGTCCTATAAATCTCTCTGGTTTTTTAATCTCTACATCAAAAAGTTTTGACGTTCTTTTTACAAGATTTTCAAAACTTGCCTTTATCCCAGGTGCAATTATACCTCCAAGATGTTTACCATCTTCTGTAACAAAATCCACAGTAGTTGCTGTGCCGAAGTCTACTATAGCTATATTTTTTCTATACTCATGAAATGCTCCAACTACATTTGCAATCCTATCTTCTCCCATCGTTCCTGGAACGCTGTACCCAGGAACTAAACCAGTATTAAGGTCCCAACTAACCCTTAAAGGCTGAGTAATTCCAAACTTACCCTTGAGTACCGACTCATACAGAGGATTAAGAGAAGGAACTGCTGAGGCAATCACTGCGTCCTCTAAATGAGTAATTCCAAAAAGCTCAAACATGATGTATATCTCATCCTCGGTATAGTTATATCTTGTAGAAAGCGAGAACTTCCTTTTTATTCCTTCATCGTCAAATCCAGCAACTCTCACAGTTGTATTACCAATTATTATTGCTACTTTCATATTATCTTTACCACCTCCTTTAAATTTATTATAAAAGGTTTACCATGTGTAGAAATTATTACTAAATTTGCATCTTCATCTATATCCATAACCTTTCCTACAAACCATCCCGAAGTTGTTTCTATTTTGATCTCTTTATTCCATATATCCATTTTGTTTTTCATATCAGCCAAAAAATATTTAAACCCATGTGTTTTAAAAATTTCTATGACTTCTCTAATGGCTTGAATAAGAAGATTAATTATTTCTTCAAGATCATACTTTTTCCCGGTTTCTATATACATTGAACTTGCATTTATATAATGAGGGAAATACTCTATATTTACATTCAATCCTATCCCTGCAAGAATTTTATCTTTGTAATATTCTACAAGAATACCACATATCTTACCTGCTTTGCTGTAGACATCATTGGGAGGCTTAATTAAACACTCTATCCCTTCTCTTTCTAAGAAGTTAGAAACTGCAAAAGAAAGAACCAGCGGAATCGAAGGATGCACCAAACCATCTGAAGAATCTACATAAGTCATCCATACTCCTCCTGAAGGTGAATACCATTTCCTATTGTATCTTCCTCTACCTGCAGTTTGTTTATCTGCGATAACTACAAAAGGAGGATTTATGGTAATTCTCTTTGCATGCTCTTGCGTCGAATCTATATCTTCAAAACGTATTATGTGCATCAAATCTTTTTATAGGCACAAAGAGAGATACATAAGTATGGTTATGGGGATGTTTTAATCTCCAACTTATAGGACCATCCATCTCTATTCCTTCATGAATGATAAGTTTAACACCAGAGGCAAAGTTAAATTCAACTGAAAATATAAGCCTCGATTCTTTACTAAACTTATCCTCTACCTCTACTCCATTGTAAACTCTTTTCCGCCAACTTATCTGATAGCCCGCCCATACCGTTGTGATTTTGGAAACCCTTCTTATGTATTTTATATGCATACCTTTCCAATCCCTCACATAAGAAGAGGTATCGGTACGATGGATCTTTGGAAAAAATGTATATTCAAACAAAAACCTATTCCCCCTTCCTATACCCATTTCAACAAAAGGCTCAATATAGAGCGCAAACAAAGTATCATAACCTATCTTTTTCTCTGGAATAAAATAATAAAAAATCCTTCTTTCACCAGCATACTGAAACATACATCCTAACCATAAGTTTTCTAAAGGTGAAACCTCCAATCTTATCCCACCTCTAAGCGAATCAAACTTTTCAGTTCTATAATTCAACGGATTTCTATAGATTCTTGTCCCTTGGGTAGTAAAGCTATGCTTTATTTTCAATCTTAACCTTTCATTGATTTTACTAATGTATAGCTGAAATCTAAAAGGTATTTGATAATACACCATTAAATCTGGACCTGGAGGGGTGAATCTTGAAGCAAAGTTCCTGTCAAAATCTTTAAACCCTATAAAAAATTCAACATAGTTTAACCAGTTCTTTATATATCCTACACCAAAGCCCACTTCATCACTATATTTATAAAAATAAGGGATAATTTCTAAAAACAACCATAAATTATTAAGTTTCAAGTAAGGCTCTATTCTATGTTCGTAATGGTTTATTCCATAATCATCAATTCTTCTATACCTATATCTTGCACCAAAGTTTTTATACATTGGGAATATAAACTTCGCCTCGTATACATCGTACCATTTAATCAAATCTAAACATCCTTGCGAGGATCTAAAAGCTGAACTGATTGAATCGTATGCAAGCTCCCATTCCCTAAGGAATTTAGCTATGTTCATATCCAAAAGATAGAGTTCGCATTTATCCTCTGGCTCTATTATGGTATTTTGGACAAGAACCGTCCACAAAATTACACAGGGCATATTTAAATTTACACACCTTAAACGAAAAGTCAATATAAAAGAAGATATTTAAAAAGATAGTAAAATGTAGGAATTGTAAAGATAAGGCTATCAGTTCTGTCAAGCACCCCCCCATGTTCTGAAAATATTTTACTACTATCCTTCACTCCCTTCTCTCTCTTAAAGCCCGATTCAAACACATCACCCAACTCTGCAATTACTCCCAATATAAGAGATGAAATAAATATAAACCAGCAAGGAATGTTTCTTAAAAAGATAAATCTGTAAATAATTGAAAATCCAAGACTCCATATCACCCCCCCAAAGAATCCTTCCCAAGTCTTCTTTGGAGACAGTTTACCTACAAGTTTATGCCTTCCCAACCACAGTCCAGTAAAATAAGCTCCTGTATCATTTATCCATGTTACAGCAAAAGGAAAAAGTAAAATCCAATAGCCATTCTCATAAAAAAGAGAAATCTCCTTTAATTCCAATAAATGTCCTGGTAGCCATCCAAGATAAAAGAGAGAAAAGAAAAGAGGTAAAAAATTCTTTACCGGAGTCTCCGCATAGACAAATATCCATGATATTACTCCAACTATAAAATACATAAAGATTACAAACTCCATATATTCATGTAAGAAGAAATAAGCAAACAATACACACACAATTCCTATAAAAGAAACAAAATAAAAAATTACATTTTTAATTTCACATAACTTTAAAAACTCATAATCTGCGAAACACAACCACAAAATTAAAAAAAGAAATACAAAAAAAGAAGGGAGATAAAGAATAAACATTATAAGAGGAACAAGAATAAAAGAAACTATAATCCTTTTTACCAGACTACTCACTTACTGCTCCAAATCTTCTTTCTCTATTACTGAAATCTTCAATCGCTTTTATAAGTTCTTTCTTTGTAAAATCAGGCCATAGTGTCTTTGTAAAGTAAAGTTCTGTATAAGCGATTTGCCAAAGAAGGAAATTTGAAATCCTTATCTCCCCTCCTGTTCTTATAAGAAGATCAGGATCTGGTATTTGAGAAAGGTAAAGAAATTTCTTAAATTTCTCTTCATCTATATTTTTCGCGTTTTCTTTTATTATTTTATTAACTGCATCTACTATTTCTGCTCTCCCACTATAGTTTATAGCAAGCACCAAGTTAAGTCCTGTATTTTTTTCTGTCTTTTTTTCAAGTTCCTTAATACCTCTTACTACTTCCTCTGGAAGGCCCTTCTCTCTTCCTATCATTTTAAATTTTACATTATTCTTTACAAGCTCTTCCTCTTCCTCTTTTACAAGTTTGGAAAGCATTTGCATCAATTCGTCTACTTCTCTTTTAGGCCTTTTCCAATTCTCAGTAGAAAATGTAAAAAGAGTAAGATACTGCACTCCTAATTCTCCACAAGCTCTAACTATTTCCCTAACCCTCTTTACCCCTTCTCTATGACCGTATATTCTTGGAAGCATTCTCTTTTTAGCCCATCTTCCATTACCATCCATTATTATGGCAATATGAGTAGGTATTTTCAGTTGTTTTTTTTTCAAATTTTTAACCCTCCATTATTTCCTTTTCTTTTTTGGAAAGAATCTCATCTATTTTTTTTATATAGTTATCTGTAAGTTCTTGAATCTTCTTTTGTCCCATGTGCATTTCATCTTCAGAAATTTCTTTATCTTTTTCCATCTTTTTCAATTTTTCTATCGCATCCCTTCTTATATTTCTTATTGCAACTCTACTATCTTCTGCAAGTTTTGATACAAGTTTTACAAGCTCCCTTCTTCTCTCTTCTGTAAGTGGAGGAAGATTTATTCTTATTATATTTCCATCCACCGCTGGAGTGAGTCCCAGATCTGCCTTATAAATGGCTTTCTCTATTTCTGGCACAACATTTTTATCCCATGCTTGGATTACCAATGTCCTTGGCTCTGGAACACCTATTGAAGCTATTTGCTTTAAAGGAACTTGAGTTCCATAGTAATCTACTTTTATCCCATCCAATAACGCAGGATTGGCTCTACCCGTCCTTATCCTCAAAAATTCTTGACTTAAAATTTCAAGGGTCTTCTTCATTTTCTCTTCTGCCTCTCTATATATATTTTCAAACATTTTTCCCTCCTTTTTTAATAACTGTACCTACCTTACCTTCCTTTAACGCTTTTAATATGTTTCCCTTTTTGTAGATATTTATCACCAAAATCACAAGATTATTTTCCTCTGCAAGAGTAAAGGCAGTTTTATCCATTACTCGGAGATTATTCTTTAATGCAAATGAATAATCTATTTCTGAAAAGAACTTTGCATCAGAGTATTGCAAAGGATCCTTGTCATACACTCCATCCACCTTTGTTCCTTTTATCAGAATTTTAGCGCCTATTTCTATAGCCCGCAAAACCGATGCGGTATCAGTAGTAAAATAAGGGTTAGAGGTACCTCCTGAAAGGACAACTATTTTGCTCTCCATATCTCTTCTTACCTCTTCAGGATTAAAAAACTTGACCCATGGAAGATAAACTGCAGAATAATGCTCTACCTTTATCCCCTTTCTTTGAAGAATCCCTTTTAAATGCATTCCATTAATCACAGTTGCAAGCATTCCCATTCTATCTCCGGTAACTCTATCAACTGTTTTTAAATTCTCCCCTCTCACAATATTTCCGCCTCCTACCAATAAAGCAATTTTAAATCCATCTTTTCTAAGGATACAGAGATCTTCTATTACCGCATAAAGAGTTGAAATGTCTTCAAATAACTCACCATTTAATTTTAAAAGAATTTTCTTACGATTTGTTTCAGTACTCTCCAACCTTGAATCTTACAAATCTTTTTATTACAATGTTTTCTCCAAATTTAGCTATGTTCTGTTTTACATACTCTCCTACCGTTATTTCAGGATTTTTTACAAAAGGTTGTTCAAGAAGACATGCCTCCTTATAAAATTTTTCAAGCCTACCTTCCACAATTTTATCTATTACATGGGAAGGTTTACCACTTTTTTCTGCCTGGGCTCTGTATATCTCTTTTTCCCTCTCTATCACGTCTTGTGGAACATCCTCCCGAGAAACAGAAACCGGATCAGTAGCAGCAATATGCATTGCGATGTCATGAACAAATCTTTTGAATTCTTCATTCTTTGCCACAAAATCCGACTCACAATTCACCTCTACCAGAACACCGAGTTTTGCTCCAGGATGTATATAGGCATCTACCACTCCTTCCTGAGTTTCTCTTCCCGCCTTTTTTTCTGCTTTTGCAATACCCGCTTTTCTCAAATACTCAATTGCCTTTTCTATATCCCCTCCTGTTTCTTCAAGTGCTTTTTTACAATCCATAACCCCTGCACCAGTTCTCCTCCGTAATTCTTTAATTGCTTCCATATTTTTCATTTACACCTCCTCTTCTTCCATCGTTTCTGTTTCAAATCCCTTTTTGCCTTCCATAACTGCATTTGCTATAACCGAAGTTATTAATTTTATTGATTTCATAGCATCGTCATTCCCAGGAATAGGATAATCCACTGAATCAGGATCACCATTTGTATCAATCAAAGCAACTACAGGAATTCCAAGTCTTTTAGCCTCTCTCACTGCTGTTTCCTCTTTTACAGGATCTACTACATAAAGAAGCCCAGGAAGGGTATCCATATTTCTTACCCCTTCGTAAAGCCTTCTTAATTTTTCACACTCTCTCAAAATCTTTACTCTTTCTTTTTCAGGAAGTTTATCATGCCTTCCCTCATCTATGAATTTACTTATTTCATTAAACTTAGCAATGCTCCTTGAAACTGTAGCAAAATTTGTAAGAAGACCTCCCACCCACCGTTCTATTACATATAGTGCTCCCACTCTTTCTGCTTCTTCCTTTATTATATCCTTTGCCTGCTGTTTTGTCCCTACAAAGATTATATCCTGGCCATTTTCCGCAACTTGCCTTACCACCTCTGTAGCGAGTTTTAACCTTTCAAGGGTCTGACGAATATCTATTATGTGTATGCCATTTTTTTCTGTATATATGAACTTCTCAAATTTAGGATTCCACCTTCTAACCTTATGCCCAAAATGAACTCCTGCAGATAAAAGATCCTGCAGGGTAATTTCTCCAATACCTTTCTTTTCTAACGTTTTGTCCACTGGAAACTCCTCCTTCTTTTTGCTTTACCATATTTCATTCTTTCCTTTTCTCTCGGATCTCTGGTTAACAGTCCTTCATTCTTCAATACATCTTTATATTCAGGATTCATCTCTGTTAATGCTCTTGCTATTCCAAGCGCTATTGCATCAGCCTGCCCTGAAAGCCCCCCTCCTTTTGCTTTTATCTTTACATCTATTTTCCCTTTAGTTTGAGTAATCTCAAGCGGTTTAAAAACCTTTTGCACCAGGTCCTCCCGTTTTAAATATTCTTTGGGATCTTTACCATTTATAAAAAAAAGTCCTCTCCCTTCTCTTATCCATACTCTCGCTGTAGCTCTTTTTCTGCTTCCTACTGCATGTATCAACTCAGCCATTTACACCTCCAGGTTTAATGGTTCTGGTTTTTGGGCATGATGAGGATGATCTTCCGATGCATATATTTTCAATCTTTTCAATCTTTTGGCTTGCAATTTATTCTTAGGAAGCATTCTCTTCACAGCAAGATACAAAACTCTCGTAGGATTTTTCTCAAGCATCTGTTTAAGGGTTCTCTGTTTTAATCCTCCAGGATATCCACTATGCCAGTAGTAAATTTTATCTGTCATCTTTTTACCTGTAACTTTTATCTTATCTGCATTTACAACCACGACAAAATCACCTGAATCAATATGAGGAGTATAAGTGGGTTTATGCTTTCCCATAAGTAATACCGCAATTTGAGAAGCAAGTCTTCCTAAAATTTTATCCTTTGCATCTATAAGCCACCATTTTCTATCAACCTTATTTGTTATCATAACATTCATTATACTCCTTTATTTACTTTTGTCAATTTTACCATCTAAAATGAGCAAATGCTCTATTTGCCTCTGCCATCTTATGGGTATCTTCCTTTATCTTTATTGCAGTTCCCTGCCCTTTTGCAGCATCTATAAGCTCATTGGCAAGTCTCTCTTCCATCCTATACTCGCTTCTCTGCCTTGCAGCTCTTATTATCCATTTTATTGCCAATGAAATCCTTCTATAAGGTTCTACCTCTACTGGAACCTGATATGTAGCTCCACCTACTCTCCTTGGCCTTACTTCAAGAACCGGTTTCACATTATTTATCGCTCTTTCAAATACCGCATATCCATCTTCTCCGGTCTTCTTTTCTATAAGTTCGAGAGCTTTGTAGAATATTTTTTGTGCTATCGTCTTTTTTCCATCCCACATTAAATTGTTTATAAATTTTGCAGCAAGGACGGAATTATACTTAGGATCAGGAGGAATTTCTCTTCTTTCAGCTCTTCTTCTCCTACCCATACCTTATCCTCCTTCTTTTGTTTCCTTAGGTCTCTTTGTTCCATATAGAGACCTGGATTGCCTTCTTCCTTCTACACCAGCAGTATCATAAACACCTCTTACCACTCTGTATCTCACCCCTGGAAGATCTTTCACTCTCCCACCTTGTATAAGCACAACAGAGTGTTCTTGGAGATTATGTCCTTCTCCAGGAATATAGGCAATGACCTCTTGCCCATTTGTGAGTCTTACCTTGCATACCTTTCTCAACGCTGAATTAGGTTTCTTTGGTGTCGTAGTATACACTCTTACACACACTCCCCTTTTCTGAGGACACCCCCCAAGTGCAGGGGTCTTTGATTTTTTCTTTTTTGGCTTTCTTGGTTTTCTAACAAGTTGGTTTATTGTAGGCATACTATATTGCCTCCGTTTTTAACTCTTTTTCTTTCATAACTTCCTCCTTAATTTTTGTAAATTTCGGAAAACCTGTACCTGCAGGGATTAGTTTCCCCACAATAACATTTTCTTTAACACCTCTTAATCTATCTACTCTTCCCTCAATGGCTGCCATGGATAATACCCTTGCAGTTTCTTGGAATGATGCAGCAGAAAGCCAACTCTCCGTAGCAAGAGCAGATTTAGTAATACCAAGTAGAATAGGATCAAAAGTAGCAGGTTTTGCACCTTCCTTTCTTAACTTTTCGTTAACCTCTTGTATGGTAGTTCTTTCCACTATCTCTCCCTCCACAAAGTGAGAATCTCCTGGATTGTTTATTCTAACTTTACTTAACATTTGCCTCACGATTAATGCAATGTGTTTATCATTTATCTTTACTCCCTGCATCCTGTAAACCTCTTGAATTTCGTTTGTAAGAAACTCCATTACTGCCATTCTTCCTTTAACTTTAAGAATATCATGAGGATCAACATTCCCTTCACATAACTTATCTCCAGCCTTAACTCTTTGCCCTGGTTCTACCAGAAGCAACTTAGCATAAGGTATCTTATATTCTTTTACAGTACCTGTATCCGATATCACCCTTACTATTCTTATACCCTCCTTTGGAGGCTCTATCTCTACCACCCCATCTATTTCAGAGATCACTGCAGGATTCTTAGGATGCTTTGCTTCAAAAAGCTCTGCAACTCGAGGAAGACCTCCAGTAATATCTGCAGTCCTGGTTATTTCTTTTTGAAATTTTGCAAGCGTATCACCCTTTTTAACCTTCTCTCCATCTTCAACCAGCAGGAATGCTCCTTTTGGAAGTTCATACACACCAAGAACTTCTTCTTTATCATTCACTATTTCAATTCTCGGGTGCCTCTTCTTCTCCCTATCTTCTACAATAACCATTTGTTTTGCCTCTGTAATCTCGGTAATATCTTCCCGTAAAGTAATTCCATGTACTATATCTACATACCTTACCTTACCATCATGTTTTGTAATTATATTGTGTACATAAGGTTCCCATTCAAAGAGCACATCTCCT
>CAYQJV010000007.1:0-52848 GCA_964417925.1 uncultured bacterium
ATCACCGGAATTGGGGTCTGCATAACCACCACCAACCTCAAGAACCTTACCACCGCGGACGGGTGTTTCCTTTGTTATCTTGATATTCTCTATATCATCGGCCACAAAGGTCCTGCCACTTCCTGCAAAGACCCCTATGGCCAATATTAATATACCAAGTATTAACTTCTTACTCATCTTTCCCTCCTTCTTGCCTTAATTCTTTTTGTCAAGTTTAATAAACCCCTCTCTATTATAGCGAATTTCGTGCCAAAATTTTTTTAAATGTATGTATAGGAATTTATGTGTCTTACAAAACAACACAGGCTTTGAAAATTATAATTTTGTTTATTGTGGTTATATATAAGTGTAATTTTTGGAAAAAATTTGACTTTCAATTTATTGCGCAGTATAATTCTCAATGCTTAAAAAATTTATTTCTATTTTTATAAAACCCATAGAGGAATCTTCGGTTCCTATGTTTTTTTTCTGGCTCACAGCAGGGGCATATATATACATCAGGAACTTTTTGGAAAGTATATTTGAATCTCTACATTTTTTGGGATTAAGCCCTATCACTCTTTATGGAATTGAAGAGACCTTTCTGCATCTACCTCTTTTTTATCTGGTGATTTTCACTTCCTCTATTATATTTTTAAAACTGTTTCTTGGGAAGAAGGGAACCAGTATAACAAAGGTTGTGTTATTTTACTCTTTTATAATAGCACTTCCTCCGATTGTAGACATCATGTTTAAAAGAACGGGATATAGACTCCTTTACCCTATGAGGATGGAATGGGTGCCAAGGATTCTTGGATATCTCTTTGGTATTGTCAAAGAACCTCCTCTGGGAATTACCCCTGGTATGCAGTTTGAGGTAATCATCGGTGTGATATCGGTAATGGTTTATGGATTTCTGTGTTCAAGAAATGTTTTAAAAACTGTATTGAGTCTTTTAGGACCCCTTGTGGGAATAGTGCTTGCTGGAGGGGCTCAGATATTTATAGCCCATATATCCAACCTTGTAGGACTCTCCTCCAAGTACAACCAGGTGTATTTTTCAGGTGGATTGATAAACTCCCCTTCAAGGAAGTATGCGTTTGTACTGTTCTGGGTATTTCTTGCATTAATTGGGTTCTGGAGTGTAGTATCCTATCCAGGTAAAATAAGAAAAAACTGCAGAATCATAAAAAAGATAAAACTAATCCTTTATTCTGTGGCTGTTGTTGCGGGCTTTGCAGGAGGATGGTGGTTGTTCAAGAACATATTTACCCAGGTCTTTCACAACATCTTTGATTATCTTTTGGTTATTTCATTGCCTCTGTATGGTGCACTTTTTGCCTCGTTGGAAGAGATGTTTAAGGAAAACAGAGTAAAAGAAGAAATTGCAGGAACAGTAATGTTGGTTTTTGCAATCTCCTGGATCTACGGTTATCCCTTTCTATACATATTTTTCTTCCTGCTCGTAATACTTTTTGCAAGATACTTTCCTCCTTTGAATTTAAACAGATTTAGACTCATGCGTCCTTTGTTCTTTTCTGTTCAACTCCTCTTGCTGTGCATTGCAGGCTTTTCCTTTTTTGGGCAGGAAAGATGTTTTCTCGTATTTCCTCCTTTATGGGGAACAGTAATAATCGCAGCGGGAATTTTAGTGGGATTTTTTTATGAGAAAAGTTAACCCGTCTTTGGTCTTCCCATTCTACGGAGTTTTTGTGCTTTTCTTCTTTTTACTGTGTCAGAAAATTTATAAACCAAAAGAGCAAAAGGCAGTTGCCTATTTTTTAAACGGAGAGTACTATTTTGAAAATAAAGACTACGCACAGGCATTGAAGATGTATGAAGGGGCAAAAAAAGAAGAGATGGTGGATGAATGGTTAGAATACAGATATGCCCTTGCTTTGCTTAAAAATTATGACTTCAAAGGGATTAGCATTTTAAGAGAACTCCTTTCTTCTCCAACCAAGATACCTTTAAAGATGATTCTCCCAACCATGGGAGTGGGACTGTTGAAACTGGGAAAACAAGAAAAAGGGGTGAAGATATTGGAACAGTGCATTACATCCAGAGTTTCTCCAGGATACTCAGCCTTTGAACTGGGTATATACTGGAAAAGTAAAAAAAATCTAAACCAGTCAGAAAAATTTTTCAACATTGCTATAAAGACAGGATACAGACAGGCAGAGTCCTTTGCCCATCTTGGTGATATTTACTTTGCTCAAAAAAAGTTCAAAACAGCAGAGTTTTACTACAAACAAAGCATATACCATTCCTCCATAGAAACATCTCCATATATTAAACTTGCATCTTTGTATACATACACCGATGAGTATCTGAAAGCAAAAAATATATATGCAAAACTATTAAAACTATCTCCTGGCGATTGGAAGGTATGGATGGGCATGGGAAAGCTATACGAGAAAATAGGAAGGGTAGACTCTGCAGTGTATGCCTATAACAATGTAGTGGTTTTAAATCCCAATGTTATGGAGGCATACGAGCGGTTGGGTTCTATCCTTGAGAGATATAATCCAAAAATTGCTTTAAAGGTATACCAAAAAGCCCTCCAGATTAATCCAAATTACTTGCCAATAAGAAAAAAAATCTCCAGATTACTTACTCAAGAAAAATAGATAGAAAACTATACTTGTCTGCAACCATTAAAACATTTTTCCAGTACAATACATCTCTGGCAATCCCAGGTGTATCATAGTAAAATACTCTTTTCGGATTCATTACATCTGAAACATCCAGGACCAATATGCCTCTTTTACCACCTGCCACTGCAAGCAAGGTATCTTTAAAGCATAATTTAAAGACCTTTTTTAAATTTATTAAATCTATAACCTTGAGTTTTTCATAGGTGTGTAAAGAATATACAATCAACTCTCCATAAGCAGTACCCAAAAACATCAAACTATCCTTTACTGCAATGGAGGTGAGGGCTGTATCTTCAATAATTTTTAATGGCTCTAACAAATCGGGATTTTCCACATTAACAAGGAATACACCTTTATCTGTGGCAATGTATATCTTATCATCCACAAGCCCCAGGTCATTACAATTTTGAATGGATAAGAATTTTTTCATTTTTATAGGGCCACATGGACATTTCCAAAAAACTGCCATCCCATCAGAAGATACTGCATACACAAACTCATTCTTGGGTTTGAAGTTCCTCAATGGATGGTTGAAGTAGGATAACTGCTCAAACTTTATCAGAGGAAAGTTGATAAGTTGATACACCCACAATCCCCTTTCCCCTCCCACATAGAGGTACTTCCCAGAGAAACCAATGCAGAGAGAGTTAAACGGCATGCTATCTATTATTCCCCATGTATCCATTTTGTCTATCCTCCCCACATGAATTCCGTCCTTTCCATTTGCAATACCAACAAACACTCCACCTCTACCTATGCTGTACACATAATCCCTGTTTTGATACTTTTTTACAATCTCCAATTCTTTTCCTTTTATCCTTGCCTTCAATACCTGTTTTGGTGTCAATAAAAAGAGATGGCCATCTTTACAGAGCAACCCATTAACAACTACACCCCTTTCTCTAAGGTAACTCAATCTTTTAAGAGTTTTAAGATCAAAAACCTCTATTCCCTTCCCTCCTTCAGCGATGTAGATTCTCTTTTTATAAATCAGTAAATCAAAGGGATTTCCAAAAAGACCTGCAATTCTTCCCTTTTCCTCCCAGGTATCTTTATTGTACATGTACACCATCAAGCCATTGGCTCTTCCTCCAAATATTAAATATCTATCCACTCCTTTAAGCAGATTAATTGTTCCTTTGTACTCTATCTCTTTTAAAACAACTTTTTTATCAAGGTCATAAATACACACCTTACCATCCGTAGCAACCGCTAAGAAGTTTTCTACTAAGGTAATAAGTCTTGCCCGGGGAACATAAAACATAACCTCCAATCTATTCCTTAAAGAAAATTTGAAAATCGTATCCACGGATAGAATATACCAGCCATCCTTTCCATACACCCCTTCTTTAATCCCTGAGATAAAAAATGAATCTACAAAACCGTCTTTTAAAGAATACAGGTATCCTCTCTGTTCTTCAAGAATCAGAAGGTGTTTGTTTCCATTGTAAATTACCTGTTGGGAAAGTCCAGGTGTAGAAAATCTATTTAAAATATTAAGATTCTGATCCAGCACCTCTACTCCATATTCATCTGCCAGATATAATCTATCCTTTACAAAGGTGAAATTCTTATTATTTCCTGTGATCCACAATTCTCTGACATTTGTAGAGACAAAAATTAAAAACCAGATCATCTACTCTCCTTTAAGGAGATATATCCAAATTCATAGGGAGTGAGGTATAATATCTTATCATTATAAGGTTCAAAATCTCTAATCTCTTTCTTATCAAAAATCTTTTTCTCTGCTATCAGTCTGTAGGATTGAAGTGAATAGGTATAAATCTCATTGTCTTTTAATACATACAAATTACCCTCTCTTACCTTTATCTCCTCTGGGGATTTAATATCCAGGGTTTTAATCAATCTTGGTCTTAAAGGATTTCGGATACTGAATATCTTAACTCCTCCAGTACTGTCTGCAGCAATTAGTTTATCTTTAAACACAATGAGTTGCAGAGGATGCCAGGAAAGGGGAACAAAGTATATCTCTTCTACAACTCCACTCCCAAGCTCCACCACCTTCAACCCATTTGATTCTCCCAGGTACACCACATGCTCCTTAGAGGCTACAGAAAAAACTGGATTGGTCTCTGGAACAATCCCTCTTTTTTCTATAGGACCACAAGGACATACCCAGTATAACTCCACTCCCTTTTCTCCCAATGCCACCACAGCAGTATCTGCTACAAAGGCTATATCAAGAGGCCTTGCAGGAAGAGCCTCAGAACTTCTCACTGGAAAAAGAGGAGCCCTTTCTTTTAACTCATTTAATAGATAATCTATTCTTAGGGTTTGAAAGTTGTTTGTCTTCGCAAGTATGTAAACCAACTTTCCTTTTCTATAAAATCTATATACATTTTTTACAGGAGGAAGATTACCCAAAAATAAAACACTATCTTCTTTTACTGTATAAACGAGCGAGGAGGCATCCCCTCCTACAAGGATTACATCATTTACCTTGATTAATCTGTTAAAACACCCAACAGTTCTGTAGTACCTTTCTACTCTGAACTTATTACCCTCTATATTAAGGACCTTAATCCTAAACATTCCAAAACCTGTGGATGCAAAGATCCAGGGATAGCGTATCTTTAAATCCATAATCTCACCTGGAACGGGAATACTTCCTATTAAGGTATCTTTCTTTACCTTTAAAACCTTTATATCGCCCCAACCTGCTGCAATGAAGATAAAATCTTCATATCCTATCATGTTCCTTATATAGCCTGGAACCGAAACACTCTTTAATTTTTTTAATCGTTTCCCTCTTATCCTGTATACCTCTATTCCTCTGTCCTCCTTTCCTATGTAGAGCATCCCATCTTTTATCAGTAAGGCAGACACAGGACCTTCTACCTCAGAGAGCATCTTTATCTTTTTCCCTTCTATGATTCCTATTCTTCCATCCTTTGTAGCAAAGATTACTCCTTTATTGTAAAAGGAAAAGCATCTTCCATTCTTCACATGGATACTTTCTGTTATTTCTAAACTGTCGTTTAACCGATAAAGTGTATCATTCGATGCATATACGTATACCTCTTTGTCCTTGCCCAACATCGCTTTTATGCTATCTGCAAGCCTTAGAGTCTTTCTTACAACGATTTCACCATCCTTTACCTCAAGTAAAAACAGGGTATTACAGGTGCCTCCAACATACACATCTTTGTCTATTCTTTCTATGTTGAAAAGATTTTCCATTTCCTTAAAATACAACTCTCTAAAGTTCTCATCAAGTAGCTGTATTCCACTGCCAAATGCAGTAATCAGACCCGAATCTCCCTGAAGAGAGAAGTCGTAAAAGTATCCGGTTTTTGTAAGAAGATTGAAAGGTAGTGATAAAAATATTCCAAAAATCATCTCGATCATCTTAAATCCACCTTTCTAATCATGGTTTTTGTATTTATCTCCCATACATCCTGAGGTACCGAATACTCTATCTCCTGAATAACTATTTTCGTAGAATACGCTCCCTCCACAAGCAGTGCCTTATCATAAATGACCTCTACTGGAACATTGTTTTTCCGCTTTACAACCATAATGGTATGGTTTTTCTTAGTTATTTTTTTAATCCCTTTCTTATCCCCTGTCATCACAAGACCAGAATTTGTAACAAGTTTCCACTGCCCTTTATCCTTTGCAATCTCCTTTACCATCTCTTTAAAGTCCTTTGGTTTTAAAGAAAACATTAAAGGAAGTTCTCTTGGAGTAAAAGGTATGAGGGCCCAAGGAGTTATATCTTTTGTGGTAGGAACTATTATCATAACTCCCATTGCATAGTTCATCATCCAGGCAGTGTCTGCCCTTTTCTGTATATAAAAATACCCAAAACCTCCACCTATTCTTATATCCAAAATATAATCTCCATCCTTCCATAAAAAGTAAAAAGGCATGGTAGCAATGGAATTACCAAGAGAATCCAATGACTTCATTACACCTTCAATTTTCAATGCCTCCACCTCGTAGAGGGGAAAAGCAGGGCCTGCAGTTTTTTTAAAAAGCATACAACAACCTGTTAAAAAAACGAAGCATAAAAGTAGGCTTTTCTTCATCTCTGCCTCCTTATAAATTTTAAAAATCTTGATGAAAATTGAGTATATTATACAGCCCTGCCTTAAATTGTCAAGGCAAAACAAAATTTTACCAAGAAAAAAAATTGACATAGTAAAAATTGTACGTAAAATTACCTGATGGACCGAAAGATTCTACTTACCACTGTATACAAGCAAAAAAACTATTATGATTATTTTGGCTCCAACGCACAGACTTCAATTCGTTTCATATCTAAAAGGAAGATGTCATGGGGTCTTAGGTTTTTAAAGCAGAACATCCCAGAGATAGAGATCCTTGAGTATCCTACCTGGGAGGAGTATGTGGAGAGGTTGAAGGAAGGATGGGACGTTGTGGGATTCTCCTTCTTCACAAACGAAGTCCCAGAAATAATAAGAATGGCAGAAGAGGCGAGAAAACACAAGGTAAAAGAACTGTGGGCAGGAAACTACGGAGCATTGGAAAAAGGGGTTCAGCAGTACTTTGATAAAATATTTGTTGGTTATGCAGAAAAATCCTTAGGAGAAATTCTTGGATATAAGGTTGAGGATGTAATACATCCTCCTCTGGTAGGAATATTGAGGCTTGGTCCTTTCTCCTTTAAATATAAACCTTTTGGTATACTCTTTACTCAAAGAGGATGCCCTTATAAATGTACTTTTTGCCAGACCCCTGTTTTTTGCCCAAAACCCCAAAAAATATCCATTGAATCAATTGAAAAGGTGCTGTTGTGGTATAAAAACCACCATATAAAGGACCTCGCCATACTTGATGAAAACTTTGGAATTTTCCCAAAACATACTGAACGGGTGGTAGAACTCTTGGGTAAGTATGGATTTTACTGGTCGGTAATGACAAGAGCAGATTTCATACTGAAAAATCTCAATTTCTGGTTGGACTCTGGATTTATAGCAGGATTAATAGGAATAGAAAGCCTCTCCCCTCAGATTTTACAAAGCATTGGGAAAAAGGAATCAACCGATGTAATCCGCGAATGTGTACGAAAACTCCATGAACGCAACAGATATGTAATAGGTTATTATATGATAGGTTTTGATAATGAAAACGAAGAAGTGATAAGAGAAAGTATAAGAAGACTATCCTGGTTTAGGATTGATTTCAACCAGTTGTGCATACTCACTCCATTCCCAGAAACTCCTCTGTGGTATGAGATAGAGAAAAAGTATGGAATCTTTGATAGGGACTGGCACCACTGGGATACAAAACACTTGGTCTGGAACCACCCATATGTCACACCATCAAAAATGCGAGAACTCCTCTTATGGGGATTCAAAATCCTAAATCCTCCTTTAAGATGGTTTGAAGCATTAAGCAGATTGATAAGAACCTATCTGTTCACCCCCAACAACATCTTGGAAGGTTTAATTTATCTGCTTATAGAGCCTCCTCTCAGAGCTATAAGGGAAGATGAGAAAAAAAGATACTTTTTGCATGTAGATGGAAAGCAAAGTAAACTACCTTTCTCTGTAAATCCGGTAAATAAGATCTAATTTCCTTTTCCCTTGGTTAATTGACTTAGCTTTATAAGCCTGTATAATTCACTCATAATGAAGAGTTCACCAAAGATCCTTTTTACCACTTCATATATTTCTAAGGGAAAATACTACGATTATTTTGAATCCAACACATTAACCCCCGTGAGATTCTTCCTGCTGCGAAAGATCTCCTTTGGCCTTAGGTTTTTAAAGCAGAACATCCCAGAGATAGAGATCCTTGAGTATCCTACCTGGGAGGAGTATGTGGAGAGGTTGAAGGAAGGATGGGACGTTGTGGGATTCTCCTTCTTCACAAACGAAGTCCCAGAAATAATAAGAATGGCAGAAGAGGCGAGAAAACACAAGGTAAAAGAACTGTGGGCGGGAAACTACGGAGCATTAACCAATGGAGTAGAAAGATATTTTGATAGAGTCTTTATCGGTTATGCAGAGGAAAGCATAGGAAAGCTCTTAGGGCACTCCATCAGTTGCATTGAACATCCTTTGCTGGTGGTGATGCTTAGACTGGGTCCATTACATCTAAGATACAAACCTTTTGGAGTACTGTTTACACAACGGGGATGCCCAATAGGTTGTAATTTTTGTCAGACCCCTGTTTTTTGTCCAAAACCTTATAAAATTCCACTTGAATCCATAGAAAGAGTTTTAAAGGCATACAGAAATCTGGGAATAGAAGAAATAGTAATTCTTGATGAGAACTTCGGTATTATTCCAAAGCACACGGAAGGTGTGGTGGAATTGATAGGAAAATACGGTTTTCTATGGTCTGTAATGACAAGGGCGGACTTTATTTTAAAGAACTTTGAACACTGGATAAACACCGGCTTCATCTCGGGATTCATAGGGATAGAGAATCTCTCCTCCCTCACACTGAAAAAAATAGGGAAAAAGGAAAATATAGAAAAGATAATAGAATGTATTCAAAAAATGCATGCTTATGACAGGTATATAATAGGATATTATATAATAGGATTTGAGGATGAAACCGAAGAGGAGATAATAGAAAAATTAAGAATACTCTCTTCTCTTCGCGTTGACTTTAACCAACTGTGCATACTTACTCCTCTACCCAAAACTCCTCTGTGGTATGAGATAGAGAAAAAGTATGGAATCTTTGATAGGGACTGGCACCACTGGGATACAAAACACTTGGTCTGGAACCACCCATATGTCACACCATCAAAAATGCGAGAACTCCTCTTATGGGGATTCAAAATCCTAAATCCTCCTCAACGATACTACGAGGGAATTCTCAGGCTTACCCGCACCTACCTCAACATAAAGGGAATGTTAAGAGGATGGCGTTATCTATTGTGGGATGCCCCTTTTAATGCCTTTAAAATAAGAGATGCTGAAAAAAGTTTTACTTTCACTCCGCCCCTTTAGACTTATCCATTACATGGGGATGGCTTTTGGAGGGGCAGTACTGGCATGGGCGAGGTTGAATTTAACCAATTTTAACTGGTATAGGGCTTGCGTAGTATTGCTCGTAGCCTTTTGTGGTTTTGAAGGAGCAAAATTCATAAACGATGCATTTGATATAAGGACCGATATAACCACCAAAAAAGAAAACCCTATCCTACTTGGATTGATTTCAAAAAGCACTGCAATTATCCTGGGTATTGCCCTATCTGTTCTATCTTTACTGCTATCAATGTATCTTGGAACATGGGCATTTATCTTTGTAATCCTTACCATTATACTGCATCTGCTCTATTCTCTTCCTCCTTTCAGGTTAAAGAGAATATTCCCCCTGCAGTCCATCATACTTGCCTTTGAAGCACTGTTTGCAATGTTTACAGGGTACTCTTCTTTAGCCCCGAATAACCCTTTATACTCCTTCCCTATAAGGATGATAGTACTTGTATTGTTTACCCTTTCCCTTGCTTTTAATACAAAAGATATAAGAGATATAGAAGGTGATAAAAAGGAGAAAATTAAAAATCTGTATACCCTCTTTGGTATTAAGAAAGGGAAGTTGATCAATGCAATTCTGGTACTGATAGCCTATCTATCCACACCTATAATCACAGACTATATCCCTCTGTTTATAGTCGCTCTACCCTGTGGAGTAGCAACTGCTGGACTGATAATGTCTCCTAAGTATAGAGAAGAGATGATCTTTGGAATTTACATTCCTTTTGGACTTTTGATAATGTTCTTGATATACAAAAAGATATTGTTTGTATGAAAAATTTTTTAAATCTAAATTTAATTATTTGACAGTTTTTTAATATTAGATATAATTTTTAGCAAAAATGAAATATCCTATTTTTAAAAGAGCAATTGATATCGCAGGTGCAGTGGTAGGACTTATTTTACTATCTCCAGTATTTATAATCACTGCAATTCTAATAAAACTCACTTCTAAGGGGCCTGTGTTTTATAAAAGTAAAAGAGTGGGAAAGGACGGTAAACTCTTTACAATGTTTAAATTCAGGACCATGCATGTAAATGCAGATGTAGTGGGGCCAAAGTTGACCTATAAAAATGATCCGAGAATAACACGCTTAGGAAAGTATTTAAGACAGTTCAAAATTGATGAACTTCCCCAACTGTTCAATGTATTAAAAGGGGATATGAGCCTTGTGGGACCAAGACCAGAGGACCCTAAGTACATTGTCCATTACTCTGAAAAACAAAAAGAAATTTTTTCAATTAAACCAGGAATCACAGGTTTGGCTCAACTGAAATACATAAACATAGAGTCAATACTAAATCACGAAACCCTTACCCAGACCTATGTGAAGGAGATAATACCCGAGAAGTACAAATTGAACAAACAGTATATTGAAAACATGTCTTTTTCTCTTGACTTGAAAATTCTGTTTAACACCCTTCTCTCAATATTCAGGAAAAAAACACGTATTTAAAACAATCTTGTTAAAGATAGAATCATATGCAATTTCTTTTTTCACCTCATCTATTGCTTTATTTCTAAACTCCATATTTTTCTCTATGGCAAATCTATAGGCATTTGCCATAGAACCTAAGTAAAACCTTGGTAATAAAAAAATATAGATAAGTCCTGCATCAACAAAATTCTTCCTTGTGATGGCTTTTACAAAAAAATAGAAAACTATTGAATTTACCGAAAATGCCATTGCACCTTCTTTAAACCTACCAGTGTAGAGTTCACCTAAGCCAGGAATTAAAGATAAAAAATGGGCAAGGGCAGGGGATTTCCCTTTGTAATTTTTCATCCTTTCTATCTTCTCTACGGTCTCTTTCATGTGAAGTTCTTCTGCGTATTGCGCCGCTTCTTTGTAACACCCTTCCTCCACAGCTTTGATAATCATGAGTTTTTTTATCTTCGGAGGTATATCTTTTTTAATGACCTGCTTAACCTCCTCGTGAATTTGATAAAAATCTTTTGTATCCATAAACGCAAGAACATAAAGAATTTTGGCAGAAAGCATATCCAGTGTTTTAAAAATTTCTGCTGATTTAACTCTTTTCCCCATCATAAAATAAGCACAGGCAAGTTTGAACCTCAATGAATCTTTGGCTTCCTGCTTAGGTTCTTTTCTAAGTTCCCTCTCGTATTCAAGCACTGCACTTTCGTAATCCTTTATATAATAAAGGAAGTCTGCAAAAGATAAAAAGAGGAAAAGTATCATTCCTTAATTCCTTCAATGAGGGCATTTACCATTTCTATTCTCCTTTTCTCTTGATAATCGTTATAGTCCAATGCTGCATTTATTGCTCCATATATATTCCCAGCCCAAAACAGAACTCCCAATCCTCCAGTAATACCTGCCTTGAGAGTTTCGTTGTTTTTAAAATAATAATAAAAAGCAGAAAAAAAGACAAGATTTATAAAGAACGAAAATAATCCATCTTCAACCCTTCCCACATAGAGATGCCCTGCTCCAGGAACAATGGAGATTGCTCCTGCAATCCAAGGAGATTTTTTATAAACCGGAGAAGAAAGCAAAAGAATAATCTCCTCTTTGTGTGGAAGTTCTATCTCCTTTAATAGTTCCAGAGCCCTTTTAAAATCTTTTTTTAAAACATTGTATTGAATATATGAAAGCATAGCCTTCCTTTTGAATCTTGTATTTTTTAACTCCTTGAAGATTGAATCTACATCTTCTTTCTGAGCAATTGCAATCTCAAAAAGCAGATACAAAGCCCTTTCAGGATCCTTCTTTTCTCTATACATCCATTTAAGAAGGCTTTTTGCTATTTCATATTTTTTACTCAACATGTAACATTCTGCTCCTCTGAAAAACAAAGAATCATCATTTTTTTTATAAGCTTCTCTTATATATTCAACCGCTGCCCTGTAATAATCTCCTCTCTCATAGAGAAAATCAGCAAAGGATAAGAAGATAATTATCGTCATTTCTTTTTACCGACTCTGTGCGGTATGTAGTGATTTTCAGGAGGATCGTATATTCTGTTATTTTTAATTTCTGGATAATAAAGGTATAGATATTTCCATGCTCCAGGATGACATCTTTGAAGTCTATCAAACGTCATTAACGTTCCATAGAAAAATCCATACTGCTCGTAAGCCATTTTTGCAAAGGTAGAACAACTTGGATAAAAGTTACACACGTTTCTTCCCTGAAGAGGAGATAACACCTCTTTATAAAAAGATATAAGCCAAGAGGCTACCACTGAAACAGCATCGTATTTCTTTGGAAAAAGAGGGAAAATTATAAAAAGCAATAGTAAAACTATTTTTCGTATCATCTTATAAGGATATCTCTAAATTCAAAAATTGCAAATAAAAGAAGTTTCTTGACTTCTTTTACAATCTCATTACATTTATTCTATGGGCGAAAAATACAAAAAAGCAGGCGTTGATATTGAAAAACTTGAAGCAGTAAAAAATAAAATTAAAGGATATGTTAAAAAAACTCTAAAAGGGAAAAAAACATTACCTTTGGGTCTGTTCGCAGGTGGAGTAAGTTTAAATGAAAAAAAACTATACATAGTTGCAACCACTGATGGAGTGGGAACCAAATTGCTTGTTGCAAAAATGGCAAAGAGATACGATACCGTGGGTAAGGATCTTGTATATCATTCGGTAAATGATTTAATATCCATTGGAGCCCATCCTCTTTTTTTTCAAGACTACATTGCATTCTCTGAAATATCTCCTCAGGCAATCGCGGAGATTATAAAAGGAATCACAGAAGCCTGTAGAAAAGAGAATATACCTCTTGCAGGAGGTGAAACCGCTCAACTCCCAGGTGTGTATAAAAAGGGAGATTTTGAACTTGCGGGAACGATGGTGGGAATACTAAAGGAAGATGAATTAATTAGCGGAGAAAAAATCAAGGAAGAGGATGTTGTAATAGGTTTTGCCTCCAATGGACTCCATACCAATGGATACTCTCTTGCAAGAAAAATCTTTTTTGAAAAAATGGGACTTTCCATAGACTCTTATGTTCCAGGCCTCAAAAAAACACTTGCAGAGGAACTTCTACGGATACACAAAAGTTATAGAAAGGAGATTGATAGAGTAAGAAAATATCTAAAAGGAATTGCCCATATTACTGGGGGTGGATTCTATGCAAACATCCAAAGGATACTTCCTCCAGATGTAGACTGTGTAATAGAAAAAGACCGCTGGAAAGTTCCTCCTATATTCAGGATAATCCAGGAATATGGAAAAATATCTGAGGAAGAAATGTATGGGGTTTTCAACATGGGAATAGGAATGGTCGTTTTTGTACATGAAAAGGATAAGGAAATAGTAATAAAAAAAACAAAAGGAAAAGAAATCGGCTATGTAGTAAAAGGCAAAGGGAAAGTGCTTTTAAGATGAACGACCTTTTGTTTAAGGTACTTGAGATAACCGAAAAGGACAAGAGGTATAAACCAGAGGCGTATTTTTTTGTAATTGAAGCCTTACACTACAAACTGAAAAAAATAGGAGAAAAAAGACACTTAACTGCAAAGGAACTGCTTGAAGGGATTGTTGAACTTGCAAAAGAGAAGTTCGGACTTCTATCTTACGAAGTTTTAAAATCCTGGGGTTGTAAAAAAACCGATGACATTGGAGAGATAGTGTTTAATCTGATAGAAGCTGGTGAACTTTCAAAAACTGAAGAGGATAAAAAGGAAGATTTTTATAACGTATTTAACCTTGAAGAAGAACTTGAAAAGGATTACGACTTTAAAAAAAATAATTGAAAAGGAATTCACGGGGAAGGGAGAAATTCTTATAAACCTCCCTTCTTTTAAACCAAGAGAGGAACAGTTAAGAATGGCTCTTGAAGTATTGGATGCCCTGTATAACTATAACACACTCCTTGTGGAAGCAGGAACCGGAGTAGGAAAAAGCTTTGCTTATCTTCTGCCCTCTATACTATGGGCAAAGAATTACGACAAAAAAGTGATTGTATCAACCTACACAAAGGTTCTTCAATATCAACTTTACCACAAAGACCTTCCTTTTTTACACTCAGCCATGGGGCAAAACTTCAGATACGAGGTGCTTTTAGGACAGGAGAATTTCATCTGCAAAAGAAAGCTTTTAAAAGTAATGCTGGAATCTTTATTTGAGAACGAAAGAGAAAAAGCGATTCTTTTGGAGATAAAAAGATATATTGAAAACGGCTCAAAAGGGGTATTTGAAGAAATACCATTTGAAATTCCAGAGGACACAAAGGATAAAATATCACGGAGCTCTGAAAGCTGTATGGGGAAAAAATGTCCTTATTACTGGGAATGTTTTTACTATGAGAAAAAAAGAAATGCAGAAAAGGCAGATATTGTTGTCATAAACCATTATCTATTTTTTTCAAACCTTGCTTCAGGAGAGAGGATCCTACCCGAGTTTGATGCAGTAATATTTGACGAGGCACACCACTTGGAAGAGGTGGGAGCTTCCTTTTTTGGATTTTCATTCTCCAAAAAGGGAATAGAAAGAAAGTTACACAGAATATACAATCCAAGAAAAAGAAAAGGGCTGTTAAAGGATCTAATAAAATTCTATCCTCACATGGGAACCACAATAAGGGAGGCAGAAAAAAGAGCCGATATGTTCTTTTCAAAACTTTCAGAAATGTTAAAAGATACAGATAAAAGAAGAATAGAGGAAAACTTTTATTTTCACAGAGAGTTTTTATATTCTTTGGAAAAAGTGGTAGAAGAAGCTGAAAATATAACAAAAAAAATAGATGACGAAGACACAAAAATAGATGTAAAGGCAGTTTTACAGAAGATAAAAGAATATATAAAAAAGATAGAAGAATTCGCAGAAGAAAAAGAGGAGAATGCAGTTTACTGGGTGGAAAGGAAAAAAAGGATTTATCTAAATAAATCTTTAATAGATGTATCAGAAATACTTAAAAGGTACGTATTTGAAAGAGAATTTGTATGCATATTAACCTCTGCCACTCTTACAACGAGAAAAAAATTTAATTTCTTTAAAGAAAGACTCGGCATAGAAAGAGCAAAAGAACTAATTCTCCCTTCTCCATTTGATTACGAAAAAAGGAGTATAATATATATTGCAGAAGACATACCTCCTCCTGGAGAGAAAAATTACGAAAAAAAAGTTGCCGAAAGGATAGAAGAATTGTTAAGCATCACCGAAGGAAGAGGGCTGGTACTGTTTACAAGTTATTCAACCATGGAAGAGGTAACATCATTTTTAAATGTAAATTACCGACTGTTTAAACAGAAAAAAACTCATAGAAGCGTGATTCTTGAAAGTTTCAGAGAGAATGAAGAATCTGTACTTTTTGGTACAAAAAGTTTCTGGGAAGGGATAGATGTCCCCGGGAAATCTTTAATCTTGGTTGTGATAACCAGACTTCCTTTTGATGTTCCAGATTCTCCAAGATTACAAGCAATAGCAGAAAAATTAAAAAAAGAAGGCAAAGATCCTTTTATAAATTTTCAACTACCTCTTTCTATCCTGAGGTTCAGACAAGGAACCGGAAGATTGATACGAAAAGAGGATGACTTTGGAGTAATTGCAATCCTTGATTCAAGGGTATGCAAAAGATTCTATGGAGTGTACTTTCTTGATTCCATGCCTTCTTCACCCATTGTTAAAACCCTTACGGAAATAAAGGATTTTTTAAAAAACTTCACAGATGGAGAGGTTTGAACAGCTTGTTAAAAGGTGCATACTCTGTGGTCATAGATGCGGTGTTAACAGGTTAAAAGGAGAGAAAGGAGCCTGCAGAGCAGGAAGATACGCAAAGGTATCGAGCTTTGGACCACATTTTGGTGAGGAACCAGAACTCGTAGGTAGAGGAGGCTCTGGAACCATATTTTTTTCCTTCTGCAATCTACACTGCATTTTCTGCCAAAATTATGAAATAAGTCAGTACGGAGAGGGAAAGGAAGTAGAGGAAGAGGAACTGGCAGAAATAATGCTTTATTTACAAAGGATAGGCTGTGAAAATATAAATCTTGTGAGTCCTACCCATTTTGTGTACCCAATTGTTCAAGCAATAAAGATCGCAAGAAAAAAAGGACTTATACTTCCTGTAGTTTACAACACGGGAGGATATGACTCTGAAGAAACGATTGACGCTCTTGAAGGGATAGTAGATATATACATGCCAGATGCTAAATATGCAGATAATACACTCGCAGAGGAGTTATCAGGAGCAAAAAATTATGTAGAAATTAACAGGAAAATTCTTAAAAAAATGCATGCCCAGGTAGGGGATCTGGTAGTAAGAAACGGTGTTGCAGTGAAGGGAATTTTGATAAGACACCTTGTTCTACCCGGTTACCTTGAAAACTCCTTTGGAGTACTTGAATTCATTGCAGCTGAACTTGGTGAAAATACCTATGTGAATATAATGGATCAGTACTATCCCTGTTATAAGGCAAGGTCTCATCCCTTACTTAACAGAAGATTATCCTATGAAGAGTATAAAAAGGTATTAGATTATGCTCAAAAATTGGGACTACATAGAGGATTTAGGGTGGTGGACCTGTAAGCCGAATTCTGTCTTGGGTGGTCATCAATCTTGGCCCAGCGCATTACTGCGGGGCTCATTGCGGTCTACCCGGGGTAATAACGGGCGGGCCACCCATCCCCCTGCTTGACCTTGCTCCGGGTGGGGTTTGCCGTGCCTTCAGGAGTTACCTCCTGAAGCGGTGGGCTCTTACCCCACCTTTTCACCCTTACCCGAAGGCTTGTTGCCTTCAGGCGGTCTGTTTTCTGTGGCACTTTCCAGGGGTTACCCCCTCCGGGTATTACCCGGCACCCTGCCCTTTGGAGTTCGGACTTTCCTCCCTTTCGGGCGACCACCCGGTCCACCACCCAAATAAATTATAAAAAATTTATGATGGGTGTCAAATAACCAATTTGACAATTTATGAAAATAGTGTAATATTTTAAACAACTAAACGAAAGGAGGTATATGAAAAAAGTAGTTACAGGATTTTGTGTCTTATCCTATCTGCTCTTTGCAAGACCTTCTTATTTCTCCATGAATGGAGCTACAAGAACCGTGTATGCCTATCCAGAAGACCAAGGAATGCTCTACATTCATCTATTCCACGCAGGCGCAGGATATGTGAACAACGATATTCCAGTTATTGGAGTTTCTGGAATGGGTTTTGCTCCTTTTTCATTCATTGAACTATCTTCAAATGCTTTTATAGAAGGGAAGTACGCTCAACAGGGTTCATATACCATAGGGCCCTTATTCATTTCTTCCTGGATTAAAATCGGTTATCCGTTTGTAATTTCTGAAAATTCAGGTTTTTTTATTGCCCCTGGAGTATCAACAAACATTGACATACCGATACTTTACATAAATGAACATGGCTCACAAACTACAGATAAAAATCCTTACTATACATTTAAAGGATTATTAGGCTTTGGAACTTCTGTATTCTCTATGCATATATCCTGTGGATACACCATACCACCTCAGGGGGATCCATTAATACCCTATGGAATTGCTATAGATTTCACTCCCATTAAAAAACTTTCTTTTATTTTGGATTTTTCCAATAAAGTATTGGTAAATCAGATGGGGTCATTAGAAAATTCTATAATAGGTACCTTAATTAGAATGAGCACAGGAGAAAAGGAAGGAATAACTTTTGACCTTGGTACAGAGATAAATCCAGGAGTATCTCCCATAGAATGGAAAGGCATTCTCGGTGTCTCTGTGGCTTTTGATTTAATACAACCACCCCACAAGCCAGTTGCAGTACTGATGGGTAAGGTATTGGACGCAGAAACCGCAGAACCTCTGGATGCCATAATAAAGTTTCCTGATTCCCATATAGAACCTGTAAAAACAGACCCTAATACGGGAGATTTTTATGTAGAACTTCCTCCTGGGATATACCGGGTAAGGGCTGTGGTTAAGGGATATAAATGGAAGGAGAAGGGCGTAATACTCAAAGATGGGGATAAAAAGTTTTTAGACTTCCAACTAAACAAGAAAATGCCCGCAACCGCAAGGCTCGTGGGTAAAGTAACAGACTACTCTACTAAAAAACCCATAGAAGGAGTAAAGATAGTGTTTGCAGGGACCGAAATTTCTCCTTTTTATACCGATGCCCTTGGAATATACAAAGCAGAGGTGCCTCCAGGAAGTTATACCGTAGTTTTTGAAAAGGAAGGATATACAAAAGAAGTGCAACCTGTAGTCCTTAAAAAAGGAGAAGGAAAAGAACTGAATATCTCCTTGGTGCGTAAAGGCACAAAATTTGTATTCCAAAACATATACTTCAGGCCTGGCAGTGCATACATTGAACCATCCTCCTATGCAGTGCTTGCAGATGTTGTTAAATTCTTAAAAGAACATCCGAATGTAAAACTTGAAATCCAAGGTCATACTGACAGTGTGGGAAGTTTTGAAACAAACATGATTCTTTCCCAAAGAAGAGCTGAAGCAGTGAAAGCCTATCTTGTATCCCAAGGAATATCCCCTGACAGACTTATAGCACGGGGATATGGAGAAACAAGACCAATAGGAGATAATAGGACCAGAGAGGGAAGAAGACTGAACAGAAGAATAGAGTTTGTAGTAATAGAAAAATAAATTGACTTTTTGAATACATAACCTATCATTCTTACAATGGCATATTTTAAGCGAAGATTTTTCCCAAAAAGAGAGTATCCTATTCCATTCAAATGGATATTCCTTATCATAATTATAGGGTTTCTTTATCTTTTTTTGAAATTTGTACTTATCTTTAAAAAAGGTGAACAAAAAACAAACATGTTATTTCCAAAAATCATAAGAAAGGAGGTTACATGACAAAACTCCATTTTAACTATAAGGACATATTCAGAGCCTTTAGACTTGGTTTCTCTGCCAAAAAAATGTGGGTAATGTTTGAAGGGCTCGTTGCGGGATTCTTGGGTTATGTCCTTTTATCCTACATTGCCCTCATTATTCAAGGGCAATGGACCATAACAAAAATATGGAATACCTATACACTCTTTGTATTTCCTTCTTATATGACCTGGTATTCATGGATAGTATGGTACATTGGTGTAGCATGGTTTGTATTTATGATGCTTATCTCAGGTATAGCAGTCTCCAAGTTGACCTATGAACAGCTGAGGGGGGATGAATTTTTTGAAGTAAAGGAAGCATGGAAATTGGCATGGAAAAGAGCTGGCTCTTTAGTGGCCTCTCCAGTACTTCTTGCAGTATTTATTGCGATTTTAATCGTTGCAGGACTCGTACTCAGCCTTCTCGGTAAGATCCCCTATTTTGGAGAATTGTTTGTGGGAATTATGGCAATTCCTGCTTTTGCAGTGTCTCTGTTCATCATATATCTACTTATCGTTCTATTATTTACCTTCACCCTGGCTCCTTCGGTAATAGGAGTTACCAAAAGCGATGCTTTTGATACTCTTTTTGAAGTATTTTCGTGTGTTAATGACCAGCCGTGGAGGTTAGTACTCTGGCAGGCATCCATGAAACTGTTTTCCCTTGTAGGAATGCTGGTTCTTGGATTCTTCTCAGTAAAAGCAATAAACCTTGGGACTTCCATTGTGAGAATATTCATGCATTCCAAACTCGACGAAATTCTTAATAATTCTCTTTCAATATTTAAACTCTCCATTCCCGCATACCTACCTCTGCAAATTAGAGACTGGATAATTAATGGATTTAAAATTACAGGTGCAGGCATATTATTTAACCCTCCATCCTTCTCATCTCTGGGATGGGCTAAGGATATCTCTGCAGTGCTTATAGGAATAGCCCTTTACGTGGTCTTCTTCTTTATCCTTTCCTATGGAGCTTCAATCTGGTATGCAGGAAACACCGTAATATATCTTGTTCTCGTGAAAAAGAAGGACGACAGAAATCTACTTGAGGTTAAAGAAGAAGAATTTGAAATTCCTGAAAAAATAGAAGCCAAAGAAGAAAAGGAAGAGGAGAAAAAAGAAGAAAAAACAAAGAAAACCAAGGGAAGGAAAACTACAAGAAAAACAAAAAAGAAGAAATAGAATCTGTTGAAATTGTCATAAAGGGGGCTGTCCAAGGAGTAGGGTTTAGACCCTTTGTTTACCGGACAGCCCTCAAATACAATATTAAGGGATTTGTTGTCAACAGTGTGGAGGGGGTACAAATTCATGCAGAAGGACAAGAAGTTGAAAAGTTTTTAAAAGAACTAAAGGAAAATCCACCTCCTAATGCAGTTATATCTGAAATAAAAGTCAATCCTATCCCTCCGAAAGGATTTAAAACTTTTTCCATTCAAAAAAGCAAAGAGAATGGAGTACCAGAAGTACACATAACACCTGATCTTGCCATCTGTGATGAATGCATAAAGGAAATGTTTTCACCAGAGAATAGAAGATATATGTATCCTTTTATCAACTGCACTCACTGTGGACCAAGATACACGATCATTAAAGAAATTCCCTACGATAGGAAAAACACCACCATGGTTGAATTCAAAATGTGTAGTGAATGTGAAAAGGAATACAAAAACCCAAAAGACCGTAGATTTCATGCCCAGCCAATTGCATGCCCTAAATGCGGTCCTCAAGTTTTTCTCTATACCGGGAAAGGAGAAAAAATAAACACCAAAGAACCATTAAAATACACTGTTCAAGCATTAAAAAAAGGTAAAATAGTCGCAATAAAAGGATTAGGAGGATTCCATATTGCATGCAGTGCTCTATCCAAAAAGGCGGTACTTAAACTCAGAAGAAAAAAGAAAAGACCCAGAAAACCCTTTGCATTAATGGCAAAAGACCTAAAAACCATTAAAAAATACTGCATAGTAACCCAGGAAGAACAAAAACTTCTTGTGTCTCCCAAATCTCCTATTGTACTTTTGGAAAAAAGGGATAACTCCCTTTATTACATAGCCCCAAAAAATAAATATTTAGGAGTAATGCTTCCCTATACTCCTTTACATTATTTAATACTCCAACAGGGAATTCCATTACTGGTAATGACAAGTGCAAACATCAAAGATGAACCCATTCTTAAAGAAAAAGACGAGATAGTACAATTACTTGGAGATACAGTAGATTTAATTTTGGACCATAACAGAAAAATAGAAAACAGAATAGACGATTCAGTGGTTTTTGAGGTATCCAAAAAGGTAATAATAATGCGAAGGGCAAGAGGATATGCACCTTCACCTGTAAGATCGCCCTTAAAACTTCCCCCCTCTCTTGCAACTGGTGCAGAAAAGAAAAATACATTTGCAATAGCAAAAGATAAAAACATATTTCTCTCCCCCCATATAGGTGAATTCACCTCCATAAACACACTGACCTTTTTTGAACAAACCCTTGAAAAATATATAAAATGGTTCGGCATAGAACCAGAGATAATAATATGCGATATGCATCCTGATTATCTCTCCACGAGATGGGCAGAAAAACAAAACAAACTTTTGATAAAAGTGCAACATCACTTTGCTCATATCCTATCTACCATTGTCTCAGAAAACATCTCCCCTCCGGTAATAGGCATTGCAATGGATGGTACTGGATACGGAGAGGACGGAAAAATATGGGGAGGAGAACTGATGCTTGTGAACTTTACAGAATATACAAGATTAGGCCATCTGGAGTACTTGCCTCTTCCTGGGGGAGAAAAAGCAATCAGAAATCCAGAACTCATTGCCCAAGCATATCTTCTCCACACCATAGGAAAAAAAGAAAGCGAAGAGTTCTTTGAAAAAGACCTAACCAACATAGAAAAAATTCTCAGAAATCCAAAACTCTCTCCCCCTACCTCCTCTGCAGGAAGACTTTTTGATGCAATAGCAGGACTTCTTGGAACCACCCTTAAGGCCTCTTATGAAGGAGAAGCTCCAATATCTGTAGAGAATATAGCAGTCCATGTAGAAGAATTTTACCCAGTAAACATCCAAAACAGGGTGTTTCACGTGAAACATCTGTTAAAAGAGATTCTATGTGATATCAAGAAAAATACCCCCAAGCACATAATAGCTGGAAAATTTCACAGAACCATTGCCAAACTGATAAAAGAATGGGTAGTTGATGTTTCACGTGAAACAGGTATTAAAAAGGTATGTCTGGGAGGTGGTGTATTTCAAAATAGACTGCTTTTAAAAATGGTATTTGAAGAACTTTCTGGATTTGAAGTATTTGTCCCCACAAAGGTCCCTGTCAATGATGGAGGAATTTCTTCTGGACAAATTTTGCTGGCGAGCAGGTATGCTTGACTTTTAAGGTTTTGGAGGTATTCTTTTTTACAGTTTTATACAGAGATTTTGTGATTAAAATGTGAAAAAGGTGGAGGATGAGATGGAGGCTTATGAGGTATGGAATAGAATAAAAGAAAAGTTAAAAAACCGAATAGACGAACAAGGATTTAAAACCTGGTTTGAAAAAACCAAGGGTGTAAAAAGGAACAATGGAATGGTGTATGTAGAGGTTCCTGGAGCTTTTTTTGCAGAGTGGATTGAAACACGCTATGGAAGGATTCTTGAAGAAATCTTAAAAGAAGAAGGGATTAAAGTGTCTTTTACGGTCTCTGAAAAAGAAAAAAGGCCAGAGAAAAAAACAAAGGAGGTATCTTCAATGGTAGAGAAGATTGAAATGAGAATGGTGGAGACCGGAGATGAAACAAGATTGCAGGAAAGGTACACCTTTGATAACTTTGTGGTGGGGGAGAGTAACAGATTTGCCCATGCAGCCTCCCTTGCAGTTGCTGAAATGCCCGGAGGAGCTTATAATCCGCTCTTCATCTATGGAGGGGTAGGGTTGGGAAAGACTCATCTTTTGCATGCCATTGGTAATAAAATCAGAAAAACAAAACCGGAACTAAAAGTTTACTATACCTCTGCTGAAATGTTGTTTATTGAGCTAATAGAGGCAATAGAAAAAGATAAAAGAATGGAGTTCAAAAATAAGTATAGATCAAAAGATTTACTTTTAATAGATGATATACATTACCTTAAAGGTAAGGAAAGTTTACAGGAGGAAATCTTTCATACATTCAATTATCTATATGGAGCAGGAAAACAAATAGTTATTACTTCTGATAGACCTCCACGAGAGATACCGACTTTGGAGGAAAGACTGGTCTCCAGATTCCAAGGAGGATTGGTAGTGGATATCCAGCCTCCTGATCTTGAAACAAGAATTGCAATATTACATAAAAAGGCAGAAGAAGAAGGAAAACAACTTCCTCAGGATGTGGCTTATTTCATTGCTTCAAGGGTTAAATCCAACATCAGAGAACTGGAGGGTTGCCTTATAAAACTTTTTGCAATATCCTCCATCACAGGAAAGGAAATCAATGTAGAGCTTGCTGAAGAAGTATTAAAAGATGTGTTAAGGTACCATCCCAAGGTCTCTGTTAATCAAATACTAAAGGAGGTCTCTGCTATGTTTGGCATTTCAATGGAGGAGTTAAGAGAAAGAAAAAGAACCAAAGAACTGGCAATGGCAAGACAAATCTCCATGTATCTTATAAGAAAACATTTAAAGAAATCCCTAAAGGAAATCGCTTTAATCTTCTCAAAAAAGGACCACACAACTGTGATTCATGCAATTGAAAAAATTGAAAAAAAGATGAGAGAAGACGGGACATTTAGAGAAAAAATAAAGGGAATTGAAAGGAGGATAACCGGTGGATAAGTATGTGAAACAATGTCGAAAAAGGGAAAAGGGAAATATAAAGACGAGATATCCACACTCCAAAGAACTCTTAACTGTTTCTATGCTATATAAAATTGGAAATTTAGAAAAATATCCACAAATCCACAATTACAATAACAACAAAAGGAGGAAATATAATGTGGTTTGTTATTAACAAGGAGGAGTTTTTAAAAATTCTTGAACCAGTAGTAAAAGTAGTTCCAACAAGAACTCCCTATCCTGTAATACAGAACATAATCTTAGAAATCACACAAAAAAAACTTTTCTGTACTGGTACAGACCTCAATACCTATGTAAAGGCATGGACCGAAATAGAAGCAGAGGAAAATAGATTAATGGTCCCAGGAAAAAAACTTTTTGAAATAGTAAAAGGACTACCTTTAAATGAAGTAGAACTAAGTATTGAAAACGAAAGACTTACAATTAGAGGAGGAAATTCAAAATTCAGTATTCCTATAATGGATGTATCGGAGTTTCCAGAAGTTTTGGAAAAGCCTACTCAGGCCTCCTTTGAAATAAGTTCAACGGTTTTGGATGTAGGATACAGAAAAACAAAGTCTACTGTTACAAAACAAGATAATAGTAGACCTGCTATGAATGGAATCTTAATAGATATAAAAAAGGACTGGTTAAAATTTGTATCTACAGATGGTCATAGACTTTCTCTGTACAAAACACAATACAGTTTTGAAACAGAAAAACAGTTAATAGTAATACCAAAAGTCTTTAGTTTTTTACCTGGGGGTGATTATCCTGTAAAGATCTCCTTTGATGATACAAAAATAGAGTTTTCTCTATCTTGGATGGAGATAAGAACAGGCCTGATAGAAGGACCTTATCCTGACTATGAAAGGGTGATTCCTTCGGAAGTAAAGAATGTTATAAAGCTGAATAAAGAGTTGTTCATTTCTGCGGTCAAAAGAGTAATGATACTTTCGGATGAGCATACAAGAAGAGTGAAATTACATGTTGAAGGTAACGAACTTATTCTCTCCTCTTCCACTCCTGAAGGAGGAGAAGGAGAAGAGAGGGTTGAATGTGAATATAAAGGAGAAGTAACAGATGTTACCTATAATGGAAAGTATCTTGTAGAAATACTTGGATTAATAGACGATGAAAAGGTAGTATTAGGATTTAATGATGCGTCATCCCCGGGTGTTATTTATGGAGATAGTGAAGAGAAAAATCCCCTTTATCTTCTGATGCCCATTGTAACAGAGTAAAGGTCAGAATTTTATGGGATGATAAAAAATTAAGGAGGGAGAGGGAGCATTTCCCTCTCCCTAAATTTTTATTTTAGAAGTTTTTTGATGTGAGATTGGACTCTGTTTCAGTAGTTACCGTCATTTCTCCTACAGCAGTTTGAGTTGTGATGGTCTGAGTGTATTTTGTCTTTACTACACCTACTCCCTTAGCTTTCCACTGATATTCCTCTATGGTACCGGTAGTGGTGTTCCCCATGTACTCATATTCATAACTTGCAGTCCCTTTAACCTTGAGACATGAAAAATCTCCAGCAGGTACTGAAACATCCTCTTCGCTTTCAACTTCATAAATTATATCATAGGTTATCACTGTAGTATCATCCAAATTAAAGGAACGGGTTACAGTCCATTTTGTACCTACAGAGAGGTCCACAGGCTCCCAATAATTTGGGACTGTATCCTGCTTTGTAGCAAACCACTTAAGGGTATCTTCACCTTCATATACATAGGAAGATGCGGTAATTGTATCTGTTTGGGTTTTGAGTTCCCAAACTTCAGTTCCATCTTCCATTGTTGTTTTCCCTACAACCTCGGTAGAAGAGGTTGTAGTATCATAGGATTTGCTAATGAGAGAGTCTCCAAGCATAGTTTTGGAGTACAGGATTGTTTCATATTCCCACTTATTACCTTCTGCGAGTGAGTAGTATTTTTCTGCACCGCCACCTCCACAACCTGCTATAAAGACTATAAAAGCAAGCACACCTATTAGTTTTTTCATAATCTCCTCCTTTTTGATTATACTTTTGTAGTATTGTTTTATACAAAATTATAAGAGAAAAATATGCTTTGTCAACTTGACATTAAGCATTTGAGAGATAAAATGAATTAAGTATGAGAAAATTTTTTATAAAGACGTTTGGATGCCAGATGAATGAATATGATGAAAACATAATAAGGAAAATGCTTCTTGAGAATGGATATGTAGAGGTAGAAGGGATAAAGGAAGCGGATGCAGTTATATATCTCACCTGTGGGGTAAGAGAACATGCAGAAAAAAGAGCCCTTGGTAGAGTAGTTTCGGAAAGTAATGGAAAGTTAAGGATCATAGCTGGATGTCTTGCCAGATTATATGGAGAGAAACTCATAAGAAATAAAATTGCAGATGTGGTAGTAGGGCCAGACAATTACAAGGAAATTCCAAAAATATTAAAAAAATTTGAAGATGCCAGAGAGCCTATTGTTGCTATAGAAGAAAAAAAGGAGATATATGAAGGTATTCTGCCTGAGGTAAAAAATGGTGCAGTTTCCTCTTATGTTACTGTGATGAGGGGATGTAATAACTTTTGTTCTTACTGTGTTGTCCCTTATCTCCGAGGTAGGGAAAGGTTTAAGCCTATTGAACATGTGGCCAGAGAGGTAGAAAACCTTGTTGCAAGGGGAATTAAAGAGATTTTTTTAATAGGGCAGAATGTAATGGCTTATAGGGATAATGAAAAAGATTTTGCAGACGTTGTTGAAGAAGTTGCGCAGATAGATGGATTAAAAAGAGTTGGCTTTTTAACCTCCCACCCTAAGGATGTGACCTTTTCAATAATTGAAAGACTTGCAAAAATAGATAAACTGGTAACCTACTTTCATGTTCCCCTTCAGGCAGGTTCAAAAAGAATACTTGAGTTGATGAACAGAAAGTATACTCCTGATGATTATTTAAGACTTATAGATTTTATAAGAGAGAAATTTAAGGACCCTTTTATCTCTTCAGATATTATTGTAGGATTTCCTACTGAAACTGAAGAAGATTTTAAAGAAACGGTGAAAATAGTTGAAAAGGTAGAGTTTGATTCTCTATACATGTTTGCCTATTCAGAAAGGCCTTTTATAAAGGCGAGGCTTTTAGAACCAAAGGTTGATGAAAAAGCAAAAAAGGAGAGGCTTAATTATCTCATTGAATTGCAGAATAGTATTATAAAAAAGAAGGTTAAAGCCCTTGTAGGAAGAGTAGAAAAGGTCTTTGTTGTTGGGGAGGCAAAAAAGGGAGGAATGTTAGGTAAAATGTGCAATAATAGAATGGTAGTAATAAATGATACTGTGGAAAAAGGCAAGGAGGTGATGGTGAGAATAGAAGAAATAAAGGGTTGGACTCCCATTGGGAGGTTGAAATGGGAGTAGCACGTACCGTTGTACTTTTGTTGGTGGTGGTAATAATTTTGATTTTTACTCTTTACAACTATACCACCACTACTAACATCTTTCTCTTTGGTAAGACATACACCATTTCCACAGCGCTTCTTTCCCTTTTTGCATTTATCTTTGGAATAATATCAGTAGTGGTATTTGCGATTGTGGAAGAGATAGGGTTACGGGCAAAAATTAGGAAACTAAAAAAAGAAAACAGGAATTTAAAAAAGGAGCTCGATGCTCTTAGGAATCTTCCTTTGGGAAAGGAGGAAGAATGATATGGACAGTATTGGGAATCGTTATATTATTGGGAATCATTGGTATTTGGGTGGTGAGTGCTGTGATTAGGAGAAAAGGAAAGGTTGAGCAACCTGACCATTATATAAAAGGGTTGAAGTTACTTGCAGATGGAGAGAAAAAGGAAGCAATAAAAGAACTCAGAAAAGCAGTTTTTTCTGACACCGAAAATATAGATGCCTATATAAGATTAGGTGAGCTTTACAGAGAAATGGGGGATGCAGAAAAAGCTATTGGTATACATCAATCTCTTACCGCAAGACCTATGCTTTCGAAAGAGGATGAAGTAAGAATATATAGGGACCTTGTGGAAGATTATTTAGCCGATGGCAGAACCCATAAGGCGATATCGGTGCTTTACGAACTCGTAAGGCTTACAAAAGATTTAAAAGATATAAAGAAGTTAATGATTCTTTATCTCACTCGGGACATGGTAGAAGAAGCTATTGGATTTTTAAAAGATAATGAAAAATTGATAAAAGATAGAGTCCTCCTTTCTGGATACTATACAGAGGTAGGGAATAAAATAAAGGAAAGAGAGCCACAGAAGTCCTATGAGTTTTATAAAAAAGCAGAAAAGATTTACAGTTCAAATCCTCATCTTATTCTAAGCCTTGCAGGTTTTTATGAAGATAAAGGAGATACAAAGAATGCTTATACTTATATTAAAAGGTTTACAGAAGACCCATCCTTATTTGTGATTGAAAATCTGGACGTTGTGGAGAGAATACTTTTTTCAGCAAAGAAATATGAAAATATAGGAAAGATTTATAGAATGCTTCTTGATAAGTTTAAAAATAATACCTATCTTTTACTTAAACTTGCAAAGTTCTATTTAAAAAGAGGAGAGGCTCGTCATGCAAAAGAAATTTTAGAGGAAAGATATATGCATAATCCCAAAGATCCTCTGTTGCTTTCTGGTATGATACGCATTGTAGCAAGGGGTAATAAAGAAGTGCTGAAATTGGTAGATGAACTTGAATCTGTGCTTGAACAGGAGGTATATAGATGCAGAAAATGTACAGAAAAGGTTGAAAAATTTTCTTGGTTTTGTCCTTATTGTGGAGAGTATATGAGTGTGGAAAGGATGGGATGATAGGTCTTTTCCTTTTTGTGGGGTTGATGGATAGGGGAATGCTATTTTTTGAAAAAGGGAAATATGAGGATGCAGAAAAAGTTTTTTTCTCTTTGTTGAATAAAGTAGAAGGAGCAGAAAAAGCAAAGGTACTTTACTATATTGGTAAATTGCAGAAGGACCCCTATGAAGCAATATTGTGGTATGAGAAGGTGGTGGAGGAATTTCCTGGGTCAGGCTATGCGGATTCTGCTTTGTATGCTATAGGAAAAATCTACTATGCTTTAGGTGTATATGGAGAGGCAATAAAAATTTTCCAAAAATTTTTGAAAAAATATTCTCACAGTAATCTCAAATCTAAGGTGTTGTACTGGTATGAGATGGCTTTAAAGATAGAAAGTTCTTATAATAAGATAATAGAAAAAGAATGTAAATATGTGATTCAGGTGGGAGCATTTAAAAATAAAGAAAATGCAGAAAGGCTTATAGATATCCTTGAAGGAAAGGGTTTTAAAGCAATGATAAATAAAAAGATAATAAATGGTGAGATTTTTTATAGAGTGTGGTTGGGAGAGTTTTCAACGGAGACACAGGCTCGGGAAGTACTGAGTAAGTTGAAAAAGCAAGGATACGATGGGAATATTTTAAGGTTGAAGTGAAACAACTTATTGACACTAAGGGTTTAACTCCTTTATTAAGCCAATACCATGAAATAAAATCAAAGTATCCTGATGCATTACTTTTATTTCGCATGGGAGATTTTTATGAAATGTTTTATGAGGATGCAGAAAAAGGAGCAAGAGTATTGGGTATTGCCTTAACTAAAAGATCCTATGGAAGGGCAGGGGATGTACCTCTTGCTGGAATTCCCGAGAAAAGCCTTGAAACTTATCTAAAAAAACTATTAAAAGAAGGGATTAAGGTTGCCATCTGTGAACAACTTGAAACTCCAGGACCTGGAAAGAAACTTTTAAAAAGAGATGTGGTTGAAGTAATAACGCCTGGTACAATTACGGACCCAGAATTGCTTGATGAAAAAACTCCTAATTATCTTTTTTCTGTTGTATTTGATAATGATAAAGGTGGATTTTCCTATATTGATGTATCCACCGGAGAATTTAAAGTAGGTGAGGCCTCAAAGAAGAGAGTGTTGGAGGTGATGAGACAGATTTCACCTTCAGAGATTATAATTCCTGAAGGAATGGATGAGGTAGAAGGTGAAAGAATACCTTCCTATTATTTTGATTTTAGGAGAGGTTATGAACTCCTTAAGGCTCATTTTAGAGTGGAAAACCTTGAAGGATTTGGTATAGAAAGACTTTATCTTGGAATAAGGGCAGCAGGTGCTGCTCTTTCCTATGTAAGGGAACAGAAAAAGGGAAAGGTTGATGTAATAAAGAGTCTGTCAGTGCATTCTGTATCAGAAGAGTTATTTCTTGATGATTTTACCATAAGAAATCTTGAGATGTTTGAGACTCAACGAGAGCGTACAAGAGAAGGAACTCTTTTTTCTGTTTTGGATAGAACACACACTCCTACAGGAGCAAGAATAATACATAAATGGTTAAAATTTCCTCTTTTGAATATTGAGAAGATAAAAAGAAGACTTGATGGTGTAGAGGAGTTTGTAAAAAATCCATCGGTACTTAGAAAAACAGAAGAAAAGTTAAAAAACTTTGGAGATCCAGAAAGAATAGTAGCAAAAATTGCACAGGAGAAGGCAACTCCAAAGGATGTGGTGGTCTTTTCTTCTATGCTTGAAAGGGCAGAAGAAATTTCAAGAATTCTCAGTCTCATAAAGGCAGAAATCGTACAGGATGCGGTTAAAAATTTTTCTGGATTTGGCATGGTAATAGAAAGGATAAAAAATACACTGGTTGAATCTCCTCCTACAAAAATAACCGAAGGCAATATAATAAAGGAAGGCGTTAACCAAGAACTTGATGAACTTAGAAAAATTTCAAAGGATTCTAAAAGGTGCATCCTTGAAATGGAGGAGGAGGAGAAAAGAAGGACAGGCATTCCGAATCTGAGGATAGGATACAACTCGGTTTTTGGGTATTACATTGAAGTGACAAAATCCTATCTTTCCAAGGTTCCTTCAGACTATCTTAGAAAACAGACGCTTACAAATGCTGAAAGATTCATAACCCCTAAGCTAAAAGAACTTGAGAGAAAGATCCTCCATGCAGAAGAAAGAATTGCTGTGCTGGAATATGAAATATTTAATGAATTAAGGGGATGGCTAAAGGAAAAAGCGGGTGAGTTTCAAAAAATGGCTAAAGCAGTAGGGGTTATTGATGCTCTTTGTTCTTTTGCCCGTGTTTCCTTAGAAAATAAATATACAAGGCCTATAATAGATAACTCTTCGGTTATAGAAATAAAAGGTGGAAGGCATCCTGTGATAGAGCATACCCTTCAGGAAAGATTTGTACCCAATGATGCATATTTGGATAGGGAAAAAGAGCAGATACTTATAATAACAGGGCCTAATATGGCAGGTAAATCTACCTATTTAAGACAGGTTGCATTGATTGTAGTAATGGCTCAGGCAGGTTGCTTTGTACCCGCCTCTTATGCAAGGATAGGGATGGTTGATAAAATTTTTACACGAATAGGTGCTTCAGATGATGTTTCCAAAGGAGTAAGCACATTTCTTGCAGAGATGTTGGAAACCGCTAATATTTTAAATAATCTTACAGAACGTAGCCTTGTTATACTTGATGAAATAGGAAGGGGAACCTCCACCTATGATGGTATGGCAATAGCTTGGTCTGTAATAGAGTTTTTACATAACGATAAAAGAAAGCCCAGAACACTTTTTGCTACCCATTATCATGAGTTAACTGAATTGGAAAAGTTTTACGAGCGGATAAAAAACTATAGTTTTATGGTAAAAGAAAAGGAGGGAGGAATTGTCTTTTTAAGAAAAATAAGAAGGGGAGCATCTAACAGGAGTTATGGAATTGAAGTAGCAAGGCTTGCAGGTCTTCCTGAGAAGGTGATTGAAAGGGCAAAAGAGATTCTTCAAAGAATATACCGAGGAGAAAGATTGAGTATAGAGAATATCCTTAAAGAAAGAGTGGTCCAACTCACTTTATTTTCTCCCGGAAAAAGAGATGAGGTTTTAAAAGATTTGAGAAATATCGATATAGAAAGGATCACTCCTATAGAGGCGTTTGAAATATTGCTAAAATTAAAAAAGAGAATAGAAGAGTAAGTATCCATAAAAATCGTTAACTTGACAGAATGAGGAAATCACATATACTTTCTTAATGCTTCCTTTGGTTATTTTACTTACTGCATGGATTGCTTCAGGGCCTGAGGGAGGAATAATTCAAGCATTGGAGTTGAGCGATAGTGATGGCAGTCTTTTTGCGGGGACGGTTCCAGGATTATGGGTGATGAAATCCGGGAGATGGGAAAGGGTAGAAGATCCTAATGTGGAGTATGTAGAGGTTACATCTATAGCTTCTCTCTTTACCTATGTACTCATTGGTTCACAAAGGGGAGCTTATCTCAGTAAAGATAATGGAGTTAGTTGGAAGGAAGTAAAAGATGTGGGGAAGAGATACATCAATAGAACAAGGATATTTAAATACCATGATGGAATAAGAATGGTGATATGTACAGATAATGGAGTTTTTGTATCAGATGATGGAGGGGAGAACTTTAAAACAGTTCCAGGTTTTGTAAATAAAAAGGTGGTGGATGTTGGATACAGTGGGGCGAAGGATCAAATGTATATTCTTACTGAAAAGGCTCTTTATGTTAGTACTGCTCAAGGTTGGATAGATATGCAGATACCTAAGCATCCCGATGATAATTTTACATGCCTTTTAATAGTAGAGATTCCTGGAGGAGATGTTTACGTGTATGCGGGTACGCAGTGGGGAGTTATTTATGCTAAGAAAGGAAGTGCTGCGTGGAGGGCTGATGTTCTGGGAGGGTCAATAGGAATCATTTCAAAGGACCCTGCGCCAGAGGTAGAAGAGATTTATGCAAGCGTCTTTTCCAAGGGAGTTGCTGTATGTTCCTTGAAAGATAACAAATGGGAATATATAAATGAAGGACTTCCTTATCTTACGGTTACAGAGGTGGTTGCCAAGAATGGCAGAGTATACTGCGGTCTTGCAGGAGCAGGGGTTTTTGAAAGGGTTGGGGAAACATGGGTACCAAAGAACGATGGTCTTTTAGCAACCATAGTGGTAGATATTGAAGCCTTTCAGAGAAGGATATTTGCAGGTGTGCTTGGGTATGGGGTATGGGAAAGTGAAGATTGTGTAAGTTGGAATTGGATAGAGAAAAGTCCTGCATTTGTACTTGACATTGATATATGGAAGGATACTATTTATGTCGCAGCGGGGAGCAAGTTGTACATAAAGAAAGGGAGTGAGTGGGATTCTCTTGTAGTTTCTCCTTCTGAAAGTACTGCTGTTAGTGTCTGTAGATGTGACAGGGGACTTTATGTAGGTACCATGGATGGGGTTTACTTTTCAGAGGATGGAGTAAGGTTTAATAAAATAGAGGGAATTTCAGGAAGAGTATATTCTTTTGCAGTAAAAGGGGATACTGTAATCTTGGGAACAGAATATGGGGTTTATGTGGTAACAGGTGGAGTTAATCTGGGAGATATAACTCCTGATACTACCATAAAAAGGACTGTAAAGGTTGATGTTTCTTCTTCTGGCAGGGTATTTGCTCACCTTACTTCAAGAGTAGATATTCCCTATGAAGGAGTGCTTTTTTACAGTGACGACCTTGGGAAAACTTGGAATGAGGTTGTGGAGGCAAATGAATTATGGAGTTTTGCATTGAGTGATTCTTCAAATAGTTTTCTGCTCTTTGGGAAAAAAGAAAACATAAAAGTAACCACAGATACTCTCTATGCTTCTGAAAACTGGATTGATATTTCTGAGGAACTTTCAGGTATTGCTCCGATTGTGACAAGGGTGTATCATAAAAACTACAAAGGAGTTTTAGTGGGTACATGGAATGGCATATATGCATTACTTCCAGAAGGTACTCCATCTGTTTCCATAAAGAGTTCACCAGGGGCATTTTCTCCTGATGGTGATGGAATCAACGATTTGACGACGTTTACAATAAATTACCTCGCAGAGTATCCTGTTGATTGGACAATTGAGATAACTGATGAAGAAAAAAATAGTGTTTACACTGAAAAAGGTTATAAAGAACCTATTCCTATGTTTCTATGGGATGGATACGCAGAGGATGGTATGCTTTGTAAGAACGGAAGTTACAAGGTTTATCTAAGGTTGAGGGATATCTTTCTTAATTCTGCAGAGGACTCTGTAAATGTGGATCTCAGTAAGGTTCCACTTGCTACTGCAGATTCTAATGCAACCTATCCGCCGAATACAAGAAAAATTAAAGTAACCCCTGAGGGAGTTACAAGAGTTGTTTACACCAGTTTCAACACACCAGAGGTTTTTTATACTGAAGAAGAAACGGGGAGTTTTTGTGAACCTCTTTGTCTTTCAAATACAAAAGATGTATACTCACTTTACCCATCTATTTCAGGGGATGAAGTAGCTGTAGTTTTATGGGTTGAGCGTATGGGAGAAGGGGATGTTCTTTTACTTTATGAAAATGGAAGGATAGATACTGTGGCAATTGGAGATTCTATATATTCGCCTCAACCATTCTCAGAGGATGGAGATGTGGCTGTTGTATGGATTGATGCAGGGGTTTTAAAGTATAGGAGGAAAGACCAAGATGGATGGGGAGATGAAAGGATTATAGATATAGAGGTTAATAACTGTGAAATACAGGAAGTATTCATAGTTTTTGAAAAAAACGGAAAGATATATCTTTACGATGTTGAAGAAGATAATGTGGAGTTTATTACAGAAGGGAAAAATCCTTCAATTGCTCTGCACGATTTTTTACACATAGTATGGGAAAGGGATGGAAAGCTTTTCTATAAGAGGAAAGATACAGATTGGAGTAATGAGGAGGAAATAGGGGAAGGGAAGAATCCAGTAATTGGAGTAAATATCTATGACGACCCATATGTAGTGTTTGAAAATAATGGAGAGGTTTTCTATGTTCAGAAACAAAATGGTGAATGGGTTATTAATAAAATAGGAGAAGGTATATATCCAACATGTCCTGATATTCTATACTATGGAGATTTTATGTCTGCCTATACCGATATAGAAAATAAAAAAGTAAGGATCTTCGGGGTAGAGGATACAACGCCTCTTTTAGCAGAGATTGAGTATCCAGATACTGTTTTTATCCCAGATTCTCTTGAAATTATTGCTTCGTTTAATAAGCCTATTTCGGTATTTAGTATTTCCATTTTACTTCCTGATGGTAGTAAAGATACGGTACCATGGGTAAAAGAGAATGATACCCTTTATCATGCGGTATACTATTTTGAAGAGAATACCCAGGAAGGCATGGCAGAGATAGAGGTGTATGCAGAAGATTATTCAGGAAAGGTTTTTTCAAAACTTGTGTATGTTTACATTAAAAAGTCTCCTTCCATAACAGAACTTATAGAGAATGTGCATATAAACCCAAATCCTGTAAAAGGAATTGATGAGATTGAGGTTATATTTGATTTGAAAGAAGATGCAGATATTGTGTTTGAGGTGTATTCAATAAGAGGAAGAAAACTCGTAGAAAAAACAGAAAGGTTCAGCAAAGGCAGGAGCCATACTTATGAGATGGATGTATCACAGTTAGGTACGGACCTTTATATACTGAGGGTAATTGCAAAAGGAAAGGATGAGATAAAAGAGGTTAAAAAAAGATTTGTGGTGATAAGATGATTTTTATTCTGTTTAGCCTTAGGGGTCTTGAAATCATTGATATCCAAACCGGTGCATGGAGTTTAATGGTAGGAGAGTTTTATCCATATTCAGGAGGTTTTTCTCTTGTTGTAAATCCATCTGCAAATAGAGTTGAAAATTTTGATTTTTCATTTTATTATTCAAAATGGTTTGAAGAGATACATAATGGAGGTGCTGTAGTAAGGTTTAACTTAGGAGGTTTCAGTAATGCTTTCTTTTTGAGAGGAGTTTATTCTGCAAATATTGAAAGATTTCCAGAGGAAGGGGCTTACAGCGCGGGTTTTTACAGTGTGGGGTTCAATTTAAGCAAGAAGGTAGGAGGGATATATACAGGGGTTAATTTAAATACATGGTTAATATCTTTTGAAGAAGAAAAAGGCTATGGATTCCATTTTGACCTGGGATTTTCCAAAGAGATAGCAAATGTAGAACTTTTCTTGTCCGTTAAAAACATAGGGACTGGATTTTCTCTTGACAGTATAAGCACTCCTCATCCTTTAAGGATCGGTAGTGGGGTTTTTTGTAAAACAAGGGCTATCTCTTTTTCTTTTCCTCTTGTATATTCCAGCAATGCAAAATTTTATTTAAATCCGGGAATTTTATTTACTCCCTTTAAAGTAATATCTTTTGGATTAAACTTTTCTACAGAAGTGGAAGGCGTTATTGAAAAGTTTGGAACAGGGTTTAGTTTAAATGTGGGTCCTGTGAAGTTATCCTATGCAGTTCACCCATTTTCTGTTGGTTATGTTCATTCTTTAGAAGCCAGTATCTCTGCTCAAAAGGTATCTGAGGAAGAGATTGCTAAAAAGGTTGAGGAGGAATTTAGAAAAAGGATGGAGGAGGCGAGCAATGCATATCTTGAAAGAGGTATAGTTCTGTTTGAGGAAAAGAAGTTTGATGAGGCGATGGAGGCATGGGACATAGCATTGATATGGAACCCAGCTAATAAACAGGCTATGGAGTGGATGAAAAAAGTAGAAAAAGAAAAGAAAAAAATGGAAATAGAAGAACATGTGGAGCAAGCAAAAAAATACTTCCTTGCAGGTGATTACATATCTGCTCAAAAAGAGGCATCGCAGGCTCTTGCTCTTGATTCAACGAACAATCTTGCAAAATTCTACTATGAAGAGGCAACCCAAAAAATTCAAGAAAACATAGGTAAAGCAGTATCGGAGAAGGAAAAAGAAAGCCTTGAAAAGGGAATGGAATGCTTTAATAAAGGAGATTTTGAGAAGGCTATAAAAAGTTTTGAAGAGGTTTTAAAAATAAATCCTGATAACAGGATTGCAGCAGAGTACATTGCAAAGGCAGGAAAGGAGATACAGAAGTATATTGAGAAGGAGGTTAAAAAGGTTGACTATCTTTTAAAGAAAAAAAGATACAAGGAGGCAAAGGCAAAGGTTAAGAGGTTGCTAAAAGTTGCGCCTGATAATGCGGAGTTGTTGAAAAAACTCGGTGAAATAGAGGATAGAATGGATAAGGAGATACAAAGATTACTGGACAATGGAGAAAAGTATTATCAGAAAAAGGATTACAGTTCAGCAAGAAGGTATTTTGAATCTGTGCTGGTTCTTGATCCCCACAATAGTAAGGCACTTTCTTATCTTGATAAGATAAAGAAGAAGGAGAAGAAAGTAGATCCTCAGAAGTATTATATTCTTGGAGTCCAAGCATATGCTGATGGAGACTACGAACTTGCTATTGCATATTGGGAAAAGGTACTTTCCGTTGATCCAGAAAACGATAATGCAAGAAAGAATATAGAAAGAGCGAGGTCAAAGCTTTTGTACATAAAGCGTTACTGAATTGTTTTTAGTATTCTTATTTTCTCTTCTTGAGGGCGAGGCGAGGGCTCAAGGAGTGGCAGGAGCATATGTATCTCTTGCAGATCAGCCTATAGCAATATACTACAATCCTGCTGGACTGTGTTGTATTCAACAGAAAGTTATAGAGTTTTTCCCCAGGAGGTTAAATAACCCTCTTTCCCTTTCCTTCCTTTCGTATATTCATCCCTTAGGAAGTTATAATGTAGGGATTTCTTTTATGGAGATAAAAAATGAGCAAAAATTATACCTTTCTATTGCTCGAAGGTTTTCTATCCTTTCAGGAGGCGTAACGATTGGAAGGGGTGTAGTAGTGGGAGGACTTATGAATGTGAGTATAAAAGAAATACCAGGGAATATTTCAATTGGTTTTTCCTTTAATAATATAGAGGAGACCCCTTGGATACAGCTTGGAACCCATTATGAATTTGGAAGTTTTAATTTTATGCTTGAAGTGATAAAAAGGGGAAAGGGGCCGTTTGTACCAATTGCAGGAGGCTTTTTTAGATTAGAAAATTTCAAGATATCTAAGTGGGAATTGGGAGGGGGATGGGGAATAGATGGACCTTCGGTGTTTACAGCACTGGATTTTGAAGATATTAAATTTAACCTTTCCTATTATAATGCACAAGTAGGAGTTTCTTTTCTTTTTAGAATAGGTTCCAAAAGGGGATTTGAAGAGAGAATAGCAAAGATGTTTAAGGAAAGAGAAAAAAAGGAAAAAGAAACAGCACGAACCTACATAATGCAGGGGATATCTTTTTATAATCAAGGTGATTATGAAAATAGCATGAAATCCTTTGATATTGCTCTGATATGGGATCCAGAAAATAAAGATGCCCTTACATGGCTTGAACGGGTAAAAGGCGAAAAAAAGAAGAAGGATATTGAAGAGTATCTCAGAAAAGCAGAGGAAGCAATGAGAAAGAGAGATTTTGCAGAGGCAATGAGGTATGCAGAGGAGGTTCTTTCAATAGACTCTACTAATGTGACTGCATTGAAGATTTATGAAGATGCAGAAAGGGAATTCTATGAGTATATCTTTGCTTCAACTGGAGGTAAGACAGAGAAAGTTTACAATTACTTTAAGAAAGGACTTGATTATTATTCTAAAAAAAGATATAAGGAGGCAAAAGAAGAATGGGAAAAGGTAAGGAAAATAGATCCAGAAAATAAAGATGCCAAAAGGCTTATAGAAAAGGCAAACAGAGCAATAGCTCAGAAGATAGCAAAGGGATTGCAGAAACTGGAGCAGTATGAGAGGGCAGGGGAATACGAAAAGGCTTTGAGATTGGCAAAAAAATTAAAAAGGCTTGCTCCTTATAATAAAAAGATTTCTCAAAAAATAGAACTGTATGAAAAAAAGATCGCAGAATATGTAGGAGAGTTAGAAGATAAAGGTATAAGTTATTACAGAGAAGGGTTGTATGCAAAGGCACGTAGAGTGTTTTCAGATATTCTGTATCTTGATCCAGATAATAGAATTGCAAAGAGATATCTTCCCCTTGTTGAGCAAAAACTTAAAAGAGAAGATGCAGATGAAATATACATGGCAGGAATTGAAGCATATCTTCGGGGAGATTACAAAAAAGCTATTGAACTTTGGGAGGAAGTGTTGAAGATAGATCCATCTTACAAAAAGGCAGAGGCTAATATAAAAAGGGCAAAAGAAAAACTCAAACATCTTGATTGAGTTAATTGTTTTTTCCTCAGTGGTTATAAATGAGGTGATGGCCAATCCCATAGGTAAAGAAACCACCTCAGGTGATAGAAATGAATGGATAGAACTTTACAATCCTACAGATGATACTGTGGATGTTGGTAAATGGATAATAGATGATTTAGATGCAAAAGATGAGATACTTCCCTGGCAAGATTCAGCCTTACTTGATGTACATCCTGATGTATTAATTAATACAACAAAGATACCTCCAAAGGGATACGCATTGATAATGGATCCTGAATACCTAAATTCCGATCCAGAGGGTAAATATGAACATCCCTATAACATTCCACCCAATACAGTAATATTAACAATAGACGATACATCCATAGGTAATGGGCTTTCCACCACAGACCCTCTGTTGCTTATTTCTCCAGATACCAAGGATACGGTAAGCACCTTTGGAACTCCATTTATTGAGGATGAATTTCCATACGACCCTGGAGATGGAATCTCCCTTGAGAGGTTGGAACCTCTTTCAAAGGATACACCAATGTACTGGGTTCCATGTATTGCTCCAGAAGGTTCTACCCCTGGTAGAGAAAACAGTCCTCTCTTCTATATAGATGGATCGGTGGATTCTATTAATATGCTACCTCCTTGGGGTAAGGCAGGAGAAGAAACGGCAATAGAGGTATGGATATCCAATCATTCGTTTCGTGAAATAGAGTGTTGCCTAAGTATCTTTGTTAACCAAGAATTATATGGTCAAAGAAGCATAAATTTATATAGTAGAGAGACAAAAAGGATAGATTTTTCATGGACTCCATCTTTACCCCAAGACTACAAAATCTCTGCGTTGCTTGAAATAAACGAAGATGAAAATTCTGCCAACGATACCCTATCTATCACATATCAGGTGAGAACCGAAGGACTGGTAACCATCTATCCAGTGATTTATACCGGAGAGAGTCCAATAGAGATAAACTATTCACTTCCAGATGATGAAGGTTATCTATCCATTAAAATATTTGATGCAAAAGGAAGAGTTGTAGATAAGGTGCTTGAACACAAAAGGGTGAAGGGAGGAGGAGTAATTACCTATACACCAATTGAGGGACTAAAGAATGGGATTTATTTAATCTTGTATCGTTTTAAAAAACAAAATTATATATACGAGAAAAAAGTTCCATTCTACATATTCAAAAAAAATAAATAAGCCGCCGGGACTTAATTTTTTACTTAACCTCTATCTCTATCTCCTTTGCTCTTGCTTTCTCTGATTTTGGTAAGGTAACGGTGAGAACACCGTTTTCATAGGTAGCCTTGGCATTGTCCGGCTCCACTTCTACAGGGAGATCTATGGTCCTTTCGAACCTTCCGTAAGCTCTTTCTATCCTGTGGAAGTGTTTGCCCTTCTCCTCTGCCTCGTGCTTCTTTTCGCCGGAGATGGTGATGGAATCTCCGGTAGTCCTTATCTTTATGTCTTCCTTCTTCATTCCAGGAAGTTCAACACGAACTATGATATCGTTTTCGGTTTCTTCAATATCCACTGGAGGACTCCACAATCCTTCGTACTCCTCAACTGAATATTTTCCAAAGAAGGAGTCAAATAGTCTTTCCATATCTCTTCTAAAAGCTTCGAGTTCTCTAAATGGTTCCCATCTTTTAATTTTTGCCATACTATCACCTCCTTTCATTTATTTTTTAATTTGTTTCCCTCCCGGCGGCTCTGTTATATAATATAGTTCAATTTTACCTAATGTCAAGTTCTTGACAAATTGTAAAATTGCATTATAATGAAAATAAGAAATGATGAAAAAAAACGTTGAACAGATAAAAGGAGATCCAAGAGGTAGGATCTTCTTTGCCCTTTCTTGTGATGTGAGGTTGGATATTCTTGTTTTTTTAAAGGATAGAGAGAGGTCTACCCAGGAGATAGTAGAGCATACAGGAGTTCATCCCTCGGTTGTTTCAAGGCATCTTTCTGTATTACAAAGGGCAGGGCTTGTGGTTTCACGTAAACAGGGAACCTGTGTATATTGGAAAATTTCTGCTCCAGAGGTGAAGAAACTTCTTGAGATTTCTCAAAAACTTGTGATAGACCTCAGAGAGGAGGAAAAAAGGGCATTTCGTAAGTATAGAAAGAGATTTATATAGAAATTTGACATTTTTAATTTTTCCTTTATAATTTTTTGCAAAAAATTTGCAAAAGGAGGTAAAATATGCCGTGGTATGAGTATGAATGTAAGAGGTGTGGAAAAAGGTTTGAGGTTCAGGCTTCTGTAAAGGAGAAAAGTCGGTTGAAACCTTCGTGTCCTGGGTGTGGAAGTAGGGATGTTAAACAGGTATTTTCTGTGATGATGGTATCTGTAAAGTGGGAAGGAGGTGGTGAAAATTCTGGAAGTAACAAATCTCAGGGGGGATGTCCAACATGTGGGGTATAGGGAATAATAGAGGAAGAGGTAGAGGTTTTGGTAGAGGACAGGGGCCTGGTGGAAGAGGGCGTGGAAGAGGTATGGGTAGAGGGCCAGGAGGTTTTTGTGTATGCCCAGCATGTGGTGAAAAGGTAGTTAAAACACCTGGTGTACCTTGTTCTACCCTTGTGTGTCCAAAATGTGGGACAAGAATGGTTAGAGAATAGATGAAGATAGCTGTTGCAAGCGGAAAAGGAGGAACGGGCAAGACAACGGTTGCAGTTAACCTTTTCTGTATAATTGAAGGAGCATCTATTGCAGATTGTGATGTTGAAGAGCCTAACGCTTCTCTTTTTTTAAAACCAGAAATAATTAAAAAAGAGGATTTTGGAATATCTGTTCCTCTGATTGATAGGGATTTATGTGACTACTGCAGATTGTGTGCAGAGAAGTGTAGGTACAATGCTATTGCAGTTCTTCCTCAAAATATACTTGTTTTTGAGCAGTTGTGTCATGGATGTGGTTTATGCAGTTATGTATGTCCTAAAAAGGCGATAAAAGAGAAAAAAAGAGTTTCAGGTGTTATTGAATATGGAAGGATTGGTGAAAGAAGCTACATAGGAGGGATTTTACACATAAAGGAAGCCATGCCCACTCCGCTTATAAGAGAAATAAAGAAAAAACTAAATAATAGTAGTCTATGGATAATTGATTCTCCTCCAGGAATATCCTGTCCTGTGATGGAGGCGGTTAAAGATACTGATTATGTGGTTATAGTAACTGAGCCCACTCCTTTTGGATTAGAGGATCTTAAAATTGCAGTGGAGACCTTTACAAAGATGGGGTTGAATTTTGGTGTTATTGTTAACAAATATGAAGATAGATGGGAACCACTTTTTTCATTTTTGGAAAAAAATGATATTTCTGTAATAGGTAAAATACCTTTTGATAGAGAGATAGCAAGACTGTATGCTGAAGGTAAAATAATCGTGGAGGAGAAAAAATCTTTAAGGAAAGAATTTGAAGAAATAAAGGAAAGAATACTAAATGAAGCCAAAGGAAATAGTAATAATAAGTGGTAAAGGAGGAACTGGTAAGACTACCATTACAGGGGCATTTGCATCACTTTTTAGGAATAAGGTGATTGCAGACTGTGATGTAGATGCTCCTGATCTTTGGATACTTTTATCTCCATCGGTTTTGGAAAAGAGAGTGTTTAAAGGGCAAAATAAGTTTAAGATTCTGCAGGATAGATGTATTTTATGTGGTGAATGCAAAGAGGTATGTCGGTTTAATGCAGTTAAAATTGCAGATGGAGTTTATTCAATATACGAACATAACTGTGATGGGTGTGGTTTTTGTTATGAAGTTTGTCCTGCAGATGCTGTTAAAGAGGTGGAGAGTGTTGCAGGAGAGTATTACATTTCAACAACAGAGAAGGGATATTTTGTGCATGCAAAGCTCTTTGCGGCAGAGGAAAACACAGGGAAACTTGTGATGTTTGTGAGAAATGAAGCTAAAGGTATAGCGCACAGGTATAACATTCCTCTTGTGTTGATAGATGGACCACCTGGTACTGGATGCCCTGTAATATCTTCTATTACAGGGACTGATGCTGTTGTGGTGGTGACAGAGCCAACTGTTTCTGGTTTACATGACTTAAAAAGGATTATTGAACTTACAGTGCATTTTAATATAAAGCCTTATGTAGTTGTTAATAAATACAATCTTTCAATTACAAAAACAGAAGAGATAGAGGAGTATTTAAAAAATAATAAAATAACATACCTTGGGAGAATAGAGTTTGATGATGAATTTACAAAGGCTTTAAGGCATAATAAAGATATTGTAACCTGGGGTAAGGGAAAGGGATTATTGGATTTGATAAATGTGTGGCAGAGGTTATGTCTTTATGAAATTGTACTTAGCGAAGTTGTGGAAAAAAAGGAGGGAAAAGGTGCAGATGTGGTTTTTGCAGAAAGTTTTGACACGGAGGAAGTCCTTAATCTACTTTTGGATGGGAAAATTCCTGTAAGGATAAAAGAAAAAAATAATGTGGAGAAATTCATGGATAAAGATTTTGAGTGTTTTGATTTTTTTGATATAAAAGAGAAAAAATGGAAAGATGGAACAGAATTTTTAAATCCTTTCTCCACTTGACTTTTTTGATTTAGTGGATAGTATTTTTTATGGTTTGTCTTGTTTTTCTATGTTCTCTGGATTATAAAATATACAATTGGTTTAGTGATAACTTAACCCACAAATGCTGGGATTATGTGTTTAAAGGATTTTCAAGAAGTTGTGATGGAGATGTTCTTTTTACAGGGCTCCTTTTGTACAACCTTACAGGAGAGGAGGCGGAGAAGGATGTGAAGAGAATTACAATAGGAATGGTATTCACTGCAGGTGAAGTTGTTTTTTTAAAAACCATAACATGCAGGAAAAGACCTGATGGAAGCTGTTTCAGATTCAATTCTTCTTTTCCATCAGGGCATGTTGCTTTTGCCTCTCTTCTTACCACTTATTTCTTTTTGAAGAATAAGAAAACTGTTTTTTTCCTTTTTCCATGGTCAGTTGGAGTAGGGTTGTCCAGAATATACTTAAAAAAGCATTGGTTTTCAGATGTTATTGCAGGATTCGTTATAGGTTGTGTTGGAGGCTATTTTACTTATAAATATGGAGATCTTATTTTCAGAAAGGAGGAGAGGTGATACTTTTTTTATTTCTTGATTATTATTTTTCAGTACCACAAAATGTATCTCATGTTTATATTTTAAAAAATGGAGGGGCTGTTATTACTTATAAAATTACTTTTGAGAATTCCTTGATAGGTGATCCAATAGATGTTATAGATATAGGTACTCCGAACGAAACATATGTGCTTAAATCTGCAAAAGCATGGATAGATGGAATTGAACTTAAAGATATAAGAAAATCAACCTATGTTAAACCAGGAATAGAGGTACATTTGGGGGAACATGAGATAAAACCAGGGGAAAGGGGTGTTTTTGAATTCGCAGTTGGGATTAAAAAAATGGTATATCAAGGGAAGAGGAAGAACTTTGCAAGTCTTCAATTCACTCCTACATGGTTTGGAGAAGGTTTCACAAAAGGAAGTACTGATCTTCATATATTCATTCATTTTCCAGAGGGAGTTAAAAAAGATGAAATGATATGGTATGATTTGGGAGAGGAGTACAATAGGCCTACTGAGGTCCTTTTTAAGGAGAATAGAGTTGTGTATCACTGGCATATTCCAAACGCTTCTCCTTCATCTCCTTATATCGTTGGAGTTGGGTTTCCGAGAAGATATATGAGAAAGGTATATTCACCTCCAGGTTCCACAGTTTTTGGGAAGATAGGAGGATTCTTAGGAGGTTTGAGAGAAATTATACTGGGAATATTTCTTTCACTTCTTCCTTTCTTGATTATAGGTGGTATCATAGGTTTTGCAATATGGGGAGCAATTGAGGATAGAAGGAGGAGACTTGAGTATCTTCCGCCAAGAATAGGTATAGAAGGAGCAGGACCAAGAACCGACCTTTTACCTGCAGAGGTTGCCTGTCTTTTTGAAAGACCTCTTAATGAGGTTATTAATGTAGTAATTGTTGAACTTGCAAGAAAGGGAAAGATAAGGATAAAAAACCCATCACCATTAAAGATAGAAATCCTTGACAGAACAGGATTGAACTATTACGAGGATGATTTCATAAAAGCCGTTAAAAAGGATGGAAGGCTTTCTGAAAGAAGATTAAGAGATATGGTTGTGAGAATTGTAAGGGCTTTGAATTCAAAGATGAGGGGGTATTCAAGAAGGGAAACAATTGACTACTATAGAGAAAGGGTTGATGAGAAGTGGAGAGAACTGAAAGAGACTCAGGATCCTGAAAGAACAAGAGAAATTCTTGAGCAGGAACCCGAATGGCTTTTTCTGGAGGAAGAATACTACCATAATTTTAACACCTGGACTCCAGTAATTCACCATGTTTATACACCCTCTTGGTTTTCAAATTATTCTCCACAGGTTTCAGAATCTCCAAGAGACAGTAGTGCTATGGGAAGAAGACTTGCGTCCACATCAAGGGTTATTTCAGGAAATGTTGTAAGGAACGTGAACTCCTTTACCATGGCAGTAACAAATATAACAAATCCTCCTCCCAGGGCGTCATCAAGCAGTGGCTGGAGTTCATCTTCCTCTTGTGCTTGTGCATGTGCATGCGCAGGATGTGCATGTGCCTGTGCAGGAGGTGGAAGATGAAGAACTTTTTTAAAAACTTTTTAAAAAGAAGAACACCCATCACCAGTGGTTTTATTGCTTACAGAAGCCCTGATCCTCTAAATCCTTACAGGATGCATCTGAGGGTAGAACCTGATGGAACTGGTATTCTTGTAATAAATGCATCAAAGATTTTACACCTCAATCAAACTGCAACAGAGATTGTTAAATACATGCTTGAAGGGAAAGATGAAACGGAGACCGCAAAGATAATGAAGTCAAGGTACAGAGGAGTTTCAAAGAAAAGGATAGTGGAGGACTATCTTTCAATAAAGGATAAAATATTTACTCTTGCAGAAACCGATGAGATATGTCCCATTACATATCTTGGGTTTGAAAGAATTGAGCCATTTTCAACCCCAGTAACTGCTCCTTACAGGATGGACCTTGCCTTAACATACAGGTGTAATGTAAACTGTACTCATTGCTATGTTATTAGGGACAAAAATTACCCAGAGCTTTCAACAGAAGAGTGGAAAAAAATAATTAAAAGACTTTATGAAATAGGTATTCCCCATGTTGTGTTCACAGGAGGGGAGCCGACCTTGAGAGACGATTTGGTTGAACTTGTTGAATATGCAGAAGAAACAGGTCTTGTGACAGGTCTTTTAACCAACGGTGTGATGCTTTGTGATAAAAAATTTGTAAAAAAACTTGAATCAGCAGGGCTTGACCATGTTCAGATTACCATAGAGTCTCACATCCCCGAAGTTCACAACAAAATGGTAAGGGCAGAGAGTTTTGAAAAAACACTGCAGGGTATAAAGAACGCTTTAAAAACAACTATTTACACAATTACGAACACAACGCTTACCAAATTAAATGCTCCCTATATTGAAGATACAATAGAGTTTTTACATACTCTGGGAGTGCGGGTCTTTGCATGTAATGGTTTAATATATACAGCTCCCAAAAGGCAACGATTTGGTTTTAAAGAAACTGAGTTAAAGCCAATTCTTGAGAAAATAAGAAACAAGGCTGCTGAATTGAACATGAGGTTTATATGGTATACACCCACCCAGTATTGCAATCTAAATCCAGTTGAGCTTGAACTGGGTCCAAAGACATGCACTGCAGCAAAATACAACATGTGCATTGAGCCAAACGGAGATGTTATTCCTTGTCAGGGTTATTATGAAACGATGGGTAATATTTTAAAGGATCCATGGGAGAATATATGGAACTCAAAGGTAGCGGTTTCTTTAAGAAATAGAGAATGGATTGAGGAAAAATGTAGAGAATGTACATTACTTCCCCTTTGTGGTGGAGGATGTCCTCTTTATGCAAAGGTACATGGTTTTGTATGCCCTGACAGTAAGTCAAATCCAGTGTGAAGAAGTATTTAAAAAAACAGTTTGAAAAAACAGAAGGGTTTAGAAGGTTCATATACAGAAGAATAAATATTGTAAGATACGAAAAAATACTTGAAATAGGATGTGGTGATGGAGCGTTGATGGATGAAATTGAGAAAAAAACAGGTATAAGGCCTTTTGGAATAGATGTTTCTCCAGGCAAACAGAAAAATATGATAAAGGCAAGGGTAGAGGAACTTCCATTTAGAGATAGAAGTTTTTCTCTTGTTCTTTTGCACTTCGTATTTATGTGGATAAAAAACAGAGAAAAAGCATTGAAGGAGATAAGAAGGGTGCTTGAAAAAAATGGGGTGGTGGTTTTTCTTGCTGAGCCTGATTATGGGGGAAGGATAGAGTATCCTGATACAGGTACAACCAATCTCTGGATAGAAGCTTTAAAAATGAAAAATGCAGACCCCTTTACAGGAAGGAAGATAAAATATTACCTTGAAAAATATGGGTTTAAGGCAGAGGTAGGTGTTTTCCCGTTGCTTGAAATTGAAGATGAGGAGGATATGGATTTTCCAGCAGAGGTTTTGGGTAAAAAGTTTAAAAAAAACAGAAAGCTTGTTTATCTACCGTTGTTCTATGGAATAGGAGTTAAAAATGGATGAATATAGATACTGTCCGTTATGCAGTAAGAAACTGATTTTAAAAGTTGTAGAGGGAAGAAAAAGGAAGGTGTGTTCTTCTTGTGGTTGGGTATGGTATAACAATCCCCTCCCAAGTGTTGTATGTTTTTTAAAAAAAGGTAATAAGGTACTTCTTATAAAGAGAGGGGTTGAGCCAGGAAAAGGTAAATGGGCTCTTCCATCAGGATTCATGGAGCAGGAGGAGACCCCTGAACAGGCATGTTTGAGAGAACTTGAAGAGGAGACAGGGATAAAGGGAAAAATCAAAAAATTGATTGCTGTGTATACAGAGTTTACAACTATATATGGGAATGTTTTGCTTATTGTTTATGAAGTTGAATATGTGAAAGGGGAGTTAAAACCAGGAGAGGATGCACAAGAAGCAAAATTCTTTGATTTGAGGGCTCTTCCAGAGATAGCCTTTAAGTCCCATGAAAAAATAATTCGTGAGGCTTTTAGATAAAGATATAAAACTTATAAAAGTTGTAAGGAAATATATGGATAAAGTTCCCGAAGTGAAAAGCTATTGCAAAAGATGCCTTGAAGGAAAGAGATGGGAAGGGAATGTTATATTGATGGTGGTTGATGCAGGTTTTACATCAATTGGGCTTAACTACTTTACAGCAGTTGTTCCAAAAGTTTTTAAATTCAAAGAGAAATTTATTGACAAAGGTAAAATAAGAAATTTTGAGGATTTTTTGAAAATGGATGTAGAGGAGTTAAGAAGAATATGGAAAAACAGAAGGTCTTGGGAGATGATAAAAGAGATCATTGGTTATTTTTTGTTTTTAAAAAATAAAGAAGGGATAGAAGAAAGAGAAACTATAAGACTATGGGCAAAGAATGCATCACTTGAAAACTGGAGAAAGGATCCTGTGGGAAGGATAAAAGGAGTAGGAATAAACAGTTTTCAATATTTAAGAATGATGGGGGGAGTGGATACTGTTATGCCTGATAAGATTGTAAAAAGGGTAATCCATGGAATGCTTAAAGAGGCTGGAATAAGTATTGAAAGAATCAACGATATTGAATTTATAAAACTTGTGCATGAAATGGGAAGGATAACAGGATACAGGCCAATAGAACTCTGTTGGATGACATGGCTTGTTCAGGAAGAAGGGGAAAGGATAAGAATAGATAAGTATAAGGATGTGTTACCTTTGATATAAGTGGCATTTACCTGTATTTTGTAAACATTGTTTTTTGATACAGAAACTTGACTTTTATGGAATTCAAGATAAAATTTAAATGGAGGCTGGTGGAAGTCAGGGAAGCAGGTGAAAATCCTGCGCGGTGCTCGCCACTGTGAGCGGGGACGAAACCCCATAAAGCCACTGGGCTTTAACGCCTGGGAAGGCGGGGGAGTAGGATGATCCGCGAGCCAGGAGACCTGTCCACCAGTTCCTTCCTCTGCCTCCCGAGCAGGAAGGCAGAGAGCGCTTAACATTTTCAAAAAGGAGGCTTTAAAAATGTTTTTTTGCCTTGCGTTTTTGGTGTTTTATACAATAAACATGGATACGGTTTATATACAAACCAAGAGATATCGGTTGAGTCTTCTTCGCGTTCCCTTTACTGTATGGATGGTTGAAGAAAATGGCTTATCTCTTCAAGAAAGACTCATGGGATTACCAGGGGTTTTTATTCTTGATTATGGTAATCTTTCCATAACTTCTGTAAGGGCAAACGGTGGAGAGGATGTATCTGTAATGCTCAACGGAGTATCTCTAAACTCTCCTCAATCAGGAGTTTTTGACCTTTCTCTTATCCCTTCATTCTTTATAGAAGAGGGATATGCAATAGGAGTTAGTGGAGCATCCATGGAAGATAATGGAAATCTCTCAAGTTCGGTTTCTCTTTATACAAAGAAGAAAAAAAGAGAGCTTAGTTTTTCTGCAGGAAGTTTCGGGAAAAGTTCAACTGGAGGAATTTATTCCTGGAAAAATATGGATACAGGTTTTTATACAGAATACAATAAAAACCATTATCCATATCGGGACGAATTTGGTAATCTGCATTATAGAGAAAATGCTTCCTACTTTCTGCTATCGGATTATTTTAGTTTTGGCAGAAAATATTTTAATTTAAACACATTTTTATCTCTCCGGGATGCACAGATTCCTGAAAAACTTGGAAGTATTTCAGGAGCGCCCCATAAAAATGAAAAACTTGTTCTGATTTCAGGAACTTTTGATAAAGGGAGAACCTACATAGCTGGATATGGAGTGTTCTATTCTTTATTCTTTGAAGATACTATCTTTGGAAGGGATGATCATTGTAATTTGGTTCTATTATTTAAAGCAGGGTATAAAGAGAAAGATATAAACGTAGATTTTTATCTAAAAGAGGAAAGGGTAAATTCTACGAAAATAGGGTTTCATTCGAGAACGCTCTTTGGGACAGAATTTTCAACAAGGTTTTCAAATGAAGAGGTAGAATTTATCCCTTCGCTTAAAACTTCCTTTACGAAGATAAAACCGGAAAATATAAGTTTACTTCTGCCTTTTCTCTATTCTTTTTCATATCTTTGTTCCCTTTATGCAGACCTTTCCTTTGGATATCGATGCCCTACAATGAATGAACTCTATTGGCCCACAGATGTTTTTGCTGCAGGTAATCCCAACCTGAAAAGCGAAAAGACCGTTACATTTGAAGTTGGGGTTAAAAGGATTTATCCTTTCTTTTTCCAATTAGCAGGTTTTGTAAAAAAAGGAAAGGAGGTTATAATATGGGTTCAGGATTCTTTGAGTAAATACCGTCCCGTGAATGCAGGCAATTTCTTTTCTTGGGGAATAGAGGGAGGAATACAGACAACCAAACCTTTTAAGCTTTCACTGCATGCCAACACATTGTTTGGATATCTTAACGAAGGGGTACTGCCCTATAGACCAAGGATGAGTTTTTCTGCGTTTCTATCTTGCAGAGGATTCTATCTTTCTGGTTTTCTGTTTTTGAAAACTCCAGATAACTTTTCAGGTCTTTCCTTTATGAAGGATGTTTATCTTTTTAATGTGGGAAAACAAATCTCTTATACGGTTGGGAAATACATATTGAGTTTAAATGTGGTCATAAAGAACATGCTTGATAAAAACTATGAATTCATTGAAGGTTATCCCCTTCCAGGGAGAAGATGTGAAGTATCTTTAACAATAAACTCAAAGGAGGTGCCATGAAAAAAATATTGGTTTTCTTTTTTGTATTTCTGTTTATAGTTGGATGTGGAGTGAAGGAGACTCCCGGAGAAGGAAAGGTATACATTCTATTGCAAAATATAAACCAGGTATATGTATACGATCCAGAAAATGATACGTTGTTCAAAGATGTAATGGAAACGGGTAGCACTCCAAACTATCTATTTTTCACAGAAGAAAAAGGATACATTGTTAATTCAGGATTTGGAGGTTCTCCTTCAATACAGGTTTTTGACCCGGATAGCAATGTGGTAACAGCAGTATATGAATTTAATGAAAATTCTGCAAATCCTTGGGCTTTAACTGTGGCAGATGATGGGATATATGTTACCTCTCTGACGTTTGATATGGTGTATATTTTTGATGAAACGGGAAAGATAGTGGATTCAATAAAAGTGGGGAGAGCACCAGAAGGAATAATCTTTCATGATGGTAAACTGTACGTAACATGTACAGGATTCAATGTGGATTCACTGGGCAATGTGGTATACCTTGATTCCTATCTTTACATTATAGAGAACAGGAAGGTAAAGGACAGTATAAAGGTTGGAGTAAACTCACAGGTGGTGTGGACAGATGAAAATAATAGAATCGTTGTTCTTTCAACCGGAAATTATGCAGATATTACCGGAAAGATATACATAATTTCTGGAAGCAGTGTAATGGACTCCATAGATGTGGGTGGTTTTCCCACATACTTTGTTGTCAGAGGAGAAAAAGCATATGTGGTTGGACCTGTGGGACCCTTAAGGGTTGTGGATCTCACTACAAAAGAGATAAAGGAGATAGAACCCGAGTTAAAAGGACTTTCTGGTTGTGATGTTGATGAGGAAGGAAGGATATACCTTACAAAGGCAGACTGGTCTACCCAAGAGAATTTTCTATACATTATAGAAAATGACACACTGGTAAATACAGTATCTCTTGGAATAGGAACAGGTGCTTCCTTTTTAAAGATAAAAGAATAAAGGAGTAGAGATGAACTCCCTGGAAGGGGAAATTCAAAAATTGGTTAGAAAGCGAGATGGAACGGTTGTTCCATACGATAGAAGAAAGATAGAAAATGCGGTAGGAAAGGCTTTTCGTGCTTTAGGATTGAATCCAGCGCATGCAAGAATTATAGCAAAGTATGTAGAACTTGAACTTTACACACAGTTTTTCAAAAAACACAGTATACCCTCTGTGGAGGAGATACAGGATATTGTGGAGATGGTTCTGATGCAGAACGGTTACATTGAGGTGGCAAAGGCATACATAATTTACAGAGAAAAAAGAAGAGAAACAAGGGAGATTGCAAAGGCTCTAATAGATGGTGAGAATTTAATAGATGAATACATACAACAAAAAGACTGGAGAGTAAGGGAAAATTCAAACATGAGTTATTCACTTCAGGGCTTGAATTTTTATATTTCCTCATCGGTTGTTGCAAGATACTGGTTGAATAAACTCTATCCCCCAAGAATAAAAAATGCTCATGATGCAGGGGATGTTCATATCCATGATCTTGGGATTCTGGGACCATACTGCGTGGGATGGGATATGGAGGAGTTGATACTCAACGGTTTCCAAGGGGTTGCAGGAAAGATAGAATCACGACCTGCAAAACATCTCAGAAGCATCCTTGGACAGGTGGTCAATTTCATATACACCCTGCA
>CAYQJV010000008.1:0-49325 GCA_964417925.1 uncultured bacterium
TACACCGACGATGTAAACATAAATCGGTTTGAGATAAAAGATGTCAGGATTTCGGGTAAGGAAAATCCGATAAATATAGTGTTTTCGATAAATGCTCATCGGGATAGATTAAATGTCTATAATCTTGATGCAAAAGATGATAATATTCTTATCAAAGAGTCAATGGCTCAGAATGGGAGTCAGTCCCATTCCTGTTATGCTAACGGTGCTCCTTATGGAAGCAATAGCTATATAACAAGTGGTATAGGTCTTGTGAACTGCAGGTTCAAAAATCTCATCATCAACCCTGGAAAGTTTACCGATTGTGAGGGCAACCCCATTGAGAAGTATGCCCTTGTTAAATACTATCTCGATGTCCTGGTTATAGACTCGCTTGGAAAACCGGTTCCCGGGGCGGATGTCTTTGTCATAAATGAGGTTGATGCGGGGTATCCTGCAGAAAATATGTCCGAAGAGAAGCCTTACTGCACTGGAGAATACAACTGTTTTTATCACCACTATCGAATAGTTCAGGGTAAGCCTGTATATTCGGTCCAGACCGGTCCTGATGGACATACCCCCCTTCCCTCTGACCCACAAAATACACTGATAATTACCGATTACAAAAAGACCGAGAATGACAGTCTGGATGGGATAAGTATCAGCTGGAAACTTCACCATTCTTACTGGGCAGTCTTGGAATGGGAGATGTATAACAGGGTCCATGGAAGAGTCATTCATGAGACCTATAAGATTCCATATTCCGAGTTTGCGCAAGGCGATACCCATCATGTGAAACTTATTTATGAATCAGAAGATAGCACTTTTCAGCTCATCATAAAAAATCAGAAGGATTCTCTGATCTGGGATTCCGGAAAGAAAAAGGTCGGCACAGATATTTATCCCTTAGGGTTTAACCAGATCGGTTTTGAGGTGAGGAAGCACCCCTATGCGACGAAGGAGATATCCTGGGAACCGGAGGGGTTTATAAAGCTCTATTCCAGGGTATATCGGGGTGAAATAGAAGCATGGATAGATAATATGCGAATAGAAGTAGAGGGGATCGGTCTTATTGAGGATAATAACTATTCAAATGACCCGGGTTTGATCCCTATTATTGATGATGGATGGGAATATTACCGATTATCAAATTCTACTCAGGGAAGAAGTTTTACCATGGAGTTTGATATTGCATTCCCCACGCTTGATGCGGATGGACCGTGGGTATCGGTCTGGTTCGGTAGCAATTTTTCTCAGGAGGTTATTCCCAGAAATATCAACTATACTTATACTATAATTGCATCAAAGGGAGGTTTGACCGGAATGGTAAAGGGTGTTGACCCTGATGAAAGTTGGTATCGGGAAAATCCGATGGAGCCCACTTATACGGTTGTTATTGTTTTAGGAAAGCAGAAACAGCCTCCAGAGATACTCGTCTATCCCAACCCTTATAGGGCTGATATGGGGTGGGAGGAAAAGATTATATTTGCAAACCTTCCAGAGGAAGCAACGATATGGATTTATACCCTCTCAGGGGAGCTGGTTGAGAAGATCGAGTATAAGGCTGAGACCTCTGGTGGGATTGTGGAATGGGATATAAGCGATATCGCGAGTGGAATCTATATTTATCTTATAAAATCGAAGAATTTTAAAAAGAAAGGTAAAATAGGGGTGATAAAATGAAAAGGCTTTTACCATTTATAATTTTAATCTTTTCAAGCCCTTTGAATGCCCAGATAACGAAAGGTTGGGAGTATGAAAAAACAATCTGTGAAGGGGACTGGCATATACCCTGGTATTATCTGTATCCCTATCTTGCTTACAATCTAAGAGGGGATGGTAAATGGGTGATAATATCTGGAAGAGAGGCTTATGGTGGATATTTTGGCTTTTATCTCGATACATTGGAGAGGAGATGGGTGTATGATGAGTCCTTGACAGAAGGACTTAGTGCACACGGCTGGGAGGAAGCACCGGCTTTATGTTATAATTTACGCGGAGACAATAAATGGGTTCTTATCGGTCATCAGGGTTCAAATTTCTATGGTTATTACTGGGATGGTGATGGGTGGATTGAAGACCCGTCGATAGTTAATGGACTTCCCGAAATTTCCGGGGAGATAAAGCACTGCTTTATAGACTCCCTTTTGCCGGATGGCAGGTGGACACTTATCACCGGAACTGATGAAGGGATTCTGAGGGCGTTCTACTGGGATGGTGATGAGTGGATTGAAGATCCCTCAGGGGTAAATGGCATACCCGATATCGGCTCCCATGTTTCGGTAACTGCAGGGTTTAACCTACGGGGAGATAATCGCTGGGTGCTGATCGTTACAAACTATTCTGTTGCTCAGCCGAGGGGTTTTTACTGGGATGGAGATGAATGGATTGAGGATTCCTCAATAGTTAAAGGACTTCCTGAAGATAATCTATTGAGACCGACCATGGGATATAATGTATGGGGTGATGGTAAATGGATTTTATATATGGGATGCAACCGTCAGGGGACCATTCTCGGCTACTTTTATGATAGCGTTGATGTTTCCAACCTTCCTCAGCAGGAAGATATCGAAGTCGCTGATGTTGGTGCAACGACCGCTTTAATAAAATTTACCTATCCCAAGACATGGACTCATTCTATTAAGTATTCTCTCTCACCAGACTTAAGTAATCCCCTGTGGTCATACCGAGTTGAAGATGAAGATAGTGTGGAGATAAAATTGAAAAATCTTCTTCCCGATACCACCTACTATTTCCAGCTCTATACCTTTGTCCCTTGGGATACGAGCTACTATGTTGCAAGTCAGATAAGATCATTCAGGACGTTAAAAGCCCAATCCTATATCTACCTTACCCCTGATGATACCCTTTCTATCCAGGATGCACTCGAGCTCTTGCCACCCGAAGGAGGAACGATAGAACTCTCATCCGGAACATTTTTCATCTCCGAGCCGATTCGGATATGGATGAACAATGTCACCATATTCGGTCAAGGTATGGATAACACGGTGCTCATGCCCGGAGCTCAGTTTGACGGTCATCTCATCTTCATAACCCAAGCTGAAGACCCATATTATCGAGCAAATTGGATATATACCCACAAGGACCTTACTTTCTGGTTTAACTATCCAGAAATTCCTCTTGACACCACGATTTTGGTTCATGATGTAACCTTAAAAGATTTCAAAATAGATGGCAATGGCTCAAATGGAGGTATCTATGGAGTGGAAGTTTGGGATGTAGTCTGCAAGAGGATAAAGACCGAAAATACCACCGGAGCAATAAGTTATAACCCTGGCATAAATTGCCTCATTGATAGTTGCATATCATTAAATGACCGGATTGCATACTGGCTTACCCTATTATCACGCTCCTGCTATATTAAAAACTGCATGGTGAAAAATGCTCATGGCTGGATTCCCGCAGTTCACACCAATGGAAGTAAGGACTCAGAATATGAAGAACTACCCGATTACCCACCGCCCGAAATCAGTAATAATATTATAACCGATTGTGTCGATGCCATCCACGTATATTCAACCAATGACATCTTGGTTCACGACAATATAATTGATGGTTTTTTGAGATACGGGATCAAAGTCTCAATCTCCGGAAATTGTGAGATATACAATAATATTGTGAAAAACGGGAGATCAGACATTGAAGATTCTCATGGGATTAGATATCATGAGGCAAATGGGTGCGTCTTTCGCAACAATATAGTCTATAACAATAAAGGATATGGCTTTCATATGGCTGACAGATTTGAGGAAGTGCGAACCGGTGAAATCATAAACAATGTCTTTTATAAAAACAGCAAAGGTGGATTATACAATCCAAAGGAATTTGAACAGGATATTATAGTGAAGAATAACATAATAGCAGAAAACGGCGGTTGGGGAATTGAAGGAGGGTTTAGCATCATCTCATATAATGATGTATGGGGAAATGACTCGGGTAGTTTCTACAATGCAACACCTGACATTGGCAACATATTCGCAGACCCCCTATTTGCAGATCCGGAAAATGGTGACTTTCATCTTAAATCAGAAGGTGGAAGGTGGGATGGAGAAAAATGGGTTTACGATTCGGTGACCTCTCCCTGCATAGATGCAGGAGACCCGGAAGATGATTACTCAAATGAGCCAGAACCAAATGGTGATAGAATAAACATGGGTGCTTATGGTAATACTCCTGAGGCATCAAAATCTTATTTTATTGCTGAAGTTGAAAAAGTAATTATCTATCCAAATCCTTACCGGGCTGATATGGGTTGGGAGGAAAAGATTATATTTGATAACCTGTCTTCTGGAGCAAGGATATGGATTTATACCCTTACGGGTGAACTTGTTAAAGAGATTGAGGTTAAGGGGAAAAGGTGGGAGTGGAATTTGGAGAATATCCCAACCGGTGTTTATATCTATTTAATTAAAGCGACTGGATTTAAAAATAAAGGTAAGCTCGCAATAATTAAATAGGAGGTTTTATGAGAATTGTGGCTTTTTTTCTCCTGGGGCTGACAAGCTCATGGGCTACTACCTATTATGTTGCCCTCTGGGGCAACGACGATTGGTCCGGGACCTCTCCAGATTCAGCCTGGCGTCATATAGCTTATGGAACCCAAAAGGTCGAGGCTGGTGATACCTTGATAATTATGCCAGGTAATTATGGAGATGAGAATGCCGTGATTGCAAACAGTGGAACCGCTTCAGAACCCATTGTAATTCGTGGCGATGTATACAATGAAGTTATTATGGAAGGTGATGGTGATGGAAATGGTATCCTGATTGAAGGTAAGCATCATATAATCATAGAGAATATAAAGTTTACTAATTATACCACGGGTATATTTGTTTATCATGAAGGGTCGTATATCACGGTAAAAAGATGTATCTTTATAGAAAATAATGCAGGTGGGTTTTTGGTTTGGGGAACATCATCTGATATTTCAAAATGTCATCATATCACCGCAACTGAGAACTGGTTCTCGGATTATACCGATAAACAGGATTATGGAATTTACTTTTGCTATGCCAAATATGTAGTTGCTAATAATAACTATTTCTTCGGCTGGCATCATCAGGCATTATCCTTTAAACGGAGAGTTCACTATGGGATTGCAAAGAATAACATTTTTGAGGGTTTCAGATACACTGCATTATACTTGGGACAGAACTTAGATAGTCCCGGTGATACCAACCGATGTCGTTATTTAATTGCAGAAGGTAATGTTTTCCGTCCGGCGATGGGATATCGGGCAAAGCGTCCGATTTGGGTTTCCAATGTTGAATATGCGGTGGTAAGGAACAACTTTATGGAGGGTAAGGACGGCGTTGATGGTGGATGGGGAGAAGGGATTGCTCTTGGTGATTATGAATCTGGATATGAACCTGCCAATCCAACTCATGTTACCATTTATAATAATGTGATGCGCCGTATCGGTGGGACCACTACCAATCCCGGGATCAGGATTTATCACGACTGTCATGATGTTAGGGTTTTCAATAACACCTTCGCCAACTGTGCCTATGGTTTGGGGTTTGAGAAAGAGGATACCGTCCTCTTTCAGCATAATATTTTCTACAATTATCGTCACGGCATGATTCGTGAAGGCACGGGTCAGTACGCCATTTTTCGGTATAATGACATCTATCCTTATTGGTCAGGGGCAGGAGCTACCAATATTTTTGAGAATCCACTCTTTGTTGGTCATTTTGATACTTTAGTTCTTCGGGATGAGAATCCCCACTTTGTGCCCGATTTCAGCAGGGCTATGGTCTGTCGGCTTCAAGCAAACTCACCCTGTATTGATGCGGGTATTCCGCTGACAGTAACAGTGGGTTCTGGGAGTGGTAACGAAGTTCCGGTTGAAGATGTGTATTATTTTACCGATGGTTTTGGCATTGGTGATGGTGATATTATCCGAATAGGAGATTATGACTCATTGAGGATAATCGCCATTGATTATGAAAACAATGTGCTCACGGTGGATAAAATAATCTCATGGAATGATGGGGATGGTGTTAGTCTTACCTATTATGGAACTGCTCCTGATATGGGTGCATACGAATATTATCCAGTAGGGCTTGAAGAATCAAACCCAGAATATCCTCGCCCTTTTTCTGTTATATTTAGTTCCCCTAATTCAACAATTACAATTAAATACTTGCTCACAAAGCCCAGCTTGGTTGAACTCAAGATTTATAATATTTCTGGGCAGACGGTAAGGAAATTGATGGCAGAAAAACAAAGGTCTGGTATCCATTTCATAAAATGGGATGGAAGGGATGATATGGGCAAGGAGCTTCCCAAAGGGGTTTATTTCTTGATGTTTAAAATGAATAAAAATAGCTGGACAGAGAAAGTAATCTTATTAAATTGAAAAGAACTTGAAAGGTCATTTAATGTTTGCAGTCAAATGGACCCAGAGGAAACCGAAGAATTTCAAAAAGATATTGGATTGGTATCTTGAAAAAAGGTAAATTTATGAATAAAGGCAAGGGTTTTGGGGTCCTTTATCTCGGGCGCCAAAAAACAAAGAGGAAGAGGAATTGGCATCCTATGGTTTAATATATGATAAGAGGCTGAAGATTTCTTTTTATGCAAGGAGCGGATGAATGTTAAGAGTTTTAATATCGCTTTGATGAAGTATTTTCTATGGTATAAAATACACTTAAGCCCTATAGGAGCATAGGTAGACTTCCTCCTTTACAATACTTTTTGAACGGATGGGTAAAGAATAACCCCTCGCGGCCAAAATGTTATGGAATTCTACACAGATTTGACTTTTGGTATTTCCCTGATATAATTATGCGATGTTAAATAATAAACTCTGGGAGATACAAAAGGAGTTAAAATATGGTGGAAGGTTCTTATGAAATAATGAGTTTGGGGGAGACTGCAAAATATTTAAAAATAAAAACAGGAAAATCTATTCTTTATAAAATAGTATGGGAAAGCAAAATCCCTGCAGTGAAAATTAGATATAAAAACACAAAAAGCAAAAGTGGTGTGACTTATATTCAGAAACTTTTAGGACATAATACTCTAAAAGAAGTTTTTACTCATGTCAGCACAAAAAATCTTTCTGCAATAAAAAATTCGCTTGATAGTCTTTTGAAAGGAGGTGGAATGTGATCAAAGAACAGAAAAATAATACTCGTCCAGAGGATGTATATACGAACAGTTCGCATATCTTTACTATTTGGGATTATATCCGAACAGTTCGGATATGAACGAGTTATATAACATTCCGCCCCGAAGCCACAAAAAATTTAAAATCTATGTATTACATGAGGGAAAGTCATGATGGGAGATATAGATATTGAAGTTCACGCTGCTGCTGTAAATAACAAAGTCAAACATATTAAAAAGGATTGGGGTATATTTTTCACGCCACAATGGGTTGTTAATTTTATGGTAAACATGATAGATGAGAGAAATTTGGATGCAAGCAGTGTTAAAATTCTTGAACCTGCCTGTGGGATTTGTCAGTTCTTGATGGGAATTAGAAAGAATAAGAAACATATTTTTGAACGTGCGGTTGTCAAAATAGGTGTGGAAATCAACAAAGGGGTAATTGAATATCTTCATCAATACGATTTCGCCCAGGATATACATATCGTTAATTGCGATTATTTACTCTGGAACACCAAAGAGCGTTTTGATGTAATCATAGGAAACCCGCCTTATGGCATACCCAGTTTATCAGAACACTACACAATACGAGTGGACAATGAAACCAAAAAGAAATACAAGCAAATTTATGAAACTTGGTACGGGAAATATAATGTCTATGGTGCATTCATAGAGAAATCAATAAAATTATTGAAAGATAATGGGCAGCTTATATTCATTGTTCCAGGTACCTTTATGATTTTAGACGAGTTCAAAAAACTCCGCAATTTTCTCGCAATTCAAGGTAAAACTGAAATTATATATATGGGTAGTGATGTTTTTAAACCAGAAGCAGATGTTACTACTGTAATTTTGAAATTTGTAAAATCCAAATCTGAAAAGAATAAATTAATATTATATGATTATAACAATGACAATCTGAAAGTAATTACAAAAAATAACCATTGGACTGGAGATGTTGTTTTATTTTCAACGGAATTTAGTAGGGGGGTAAATGATATTTGTAGTTTTAGGCTTGGAGACATTTATACGATAAGAATATCACCAAGAACGCCAGAAATAAAACACAATAAGGATATAATAAAAGCAAGAGATGTACCAAATAAAGAGAATTTACTTCCGATTCTTAATGGTAGAAACTTAAAGATCGGAGAAATCATTTATAAACCCCTTACAGGTTATTGGATTGAGGAACAAAAGAAAACTTCTCTAAGAAAGTTTTTTGACAAACCCCATATTGTTGTAGGTTTGGGTTTCAGAGGTGATGGGCAGGTGGGAGCCGCTTATGATTATAAGGCATATCCGTGGATGGGGGATGTTTACCATCTATTGAGAAAACATACTTTAACAAATATGCATTTTGATCTCACTGATGAAGAGGTGGTTGAATTTTTGAATTCAGAAATAATAAAGAAATATGTAAAAGATGTCTTTAGGGATATCACATATCATTTTAATATAACACAGCTTAAGATGTTCCCATTACCTACGAAAGAAGAATTAAGAAAATTGAAAGAGGTGTTGTTATGTCAAGAGACTGGAAAGGTGATCTGAAAAAATTTGAAAATTTCCTCAGGAAGATAGACATCCAAAAATATGCATATTTGAGACAAATAAAAACTGTAGAACAAGATTTACCCCGAGAACTTTTGCCTCTTGAAATATTCTATCGGTATTACTGGGATACAACTGATTTTAAGGATTATGATGAGGTTTTTGAAATATATTGGTCTGAAAAGCTCAACCCTTACATTTATGAATTTATAAAGAAGTACTTTTATGGTTGTTCATTACAATTTGTTGAGGAAGGTTTTAGGGCAAGATTGTATCGGATATGGATGTCTATCCTTACTCAGTTTCACTTTCAATATTTATGGAATGCGTTATTCGTAGAGAAATTAATATCTTCAGCAGAATTAGATATGATGGGAATTGATGCTATTGTGGAATTAGACAATACAAAGGTGGCTATTCAAGTGAAGAAAGTATCATACAGAAGGGAAGCATCAGACCGTAGATTTACAAGAAGGCAACAAACACATGCTGATATTATTGTAGAAGTACCTTATTTAGTGATAGATGTAGAAGAACTAAAAAACAAACTAGAAAATCCTAGAGTTAGAGAATCTACAAAAGAAAAATGCAGAAATGCTTTAGACGTGTTCAATAAAAATTTCATTAAGCTTGATAATGGATTTGTTATATTCAGAGAAAAATATTTAAAACATATATATCAAGTAATACTTGAAAAAATAAAAATAACTGAAAAAGGAAAAAAGATAGCTTATGAGGAGATTTTGATATGGTAAAACGCAAAACCTCATTCGGCTTCGGGGCGGAACGCTTCGTCGCTTCGCTCCTCGCCCTCACTTCGTTCGGGTCATATAACAAGCGAATATGCGGTTCGCTTCGCTCACCCAAACCCTTACGGGCTTCGCATATTCGCCAAACGTTAGGCGACATCTCTTATGGAAAAGGAGGTAGAAGATAATGAAAGAAGGAATTTACCATTTGAGTGATTTGTTCGAGGGAAATAGGATTTTTTCTATTCCGGACTATCAAAGAAATTATGCTTGGGAAGATAAGCATTTAGAAGATTTTTACAACGATCTTTTTTATATAGATGGTGAAAAAGAATACTTTATGGGGACTATACTTCTAAGAGAAACTGGTGAAAAAAGAAAAGAAGCTTCTGGTTTCCGTGAATTTAAAGTCTATGAAGTGATTGATGGCCAACAAAGGCTTACTACAATTTGTATATTCATAAAATCAGCAATTGAAATTTTAAAGAGTAAAAACGAAGAATCATTAAAGGATTATATAGAAGACCTGAAAGGAACATTCATTATAAAAAGTGGTTTCTTAAGATTGGAACTTTTAGGAGAAGATAAACGATTTTTTAAAAGTTATATAATTGAAGGGCAAGAGTATCCTGATGAAACTATAACACCTTCTCAAAAAAGATTAAAGAAAGCGAAAATGTTCTTTAAAGAAAGATTAGGTGATTTATTAATAGATGATATTAAAAACCTTCTTTCTAAATTAACCAGAACAAGAGTTCTTGTCTATACAGTAAAGGAAAAAGGCGATGCAATGCTTATGTTCGAAACAATAAATGACAGAGGAAAACCTTTGAGTAATCTTGAAAAAACAAAAAGTTTCCTTATGTATCTTGTCTACATCTCTTCCGGAGGTATAGAACTTACCCAAGATGAACTATTAAAACTACCTGATGAAAAAAGACAACAAATTGTAGAAAATAAAGAAAGGATGGAAAGATTGCTGAGACTTATTGATGAGAAATTCGGAAAGATATACCGCTATATTGAAACAATAAATGAGAAATACAGCAAGGATGTACAAGAAGATGATATCCAAAGATACCATTGGGCATTGTGGTTTGATGGGAATTATAAAGAGAGCTTCAAATATATTGATAAATTGAAAATACACTTTCGTAATTTAATGTTAAATGATAGAGATAAACTATTAAACCAAGTGGAGAACTATGTTATATCTTTAGAGCAGGTTTTTTATGCTTTTAAAGAAGTTTTTGTTGATAAAATAAATGAATTTGATGAACTAAAGTATATAGTTTCACTTGGTAGAGTGGGGAATTTTTATCCCTTAATTATATCTATATGGATAAAGAAAGAAGATGAAAAGGAATTCTCAAAAATTTTAGAAGCTGTAGAGAAGTTCATATTCAGAGTGTTTTTAATAGGAAATAAAAGGTCGGATACTGGAGTCAGCTCTTTTTACAACTTAGCACATGAAATTTTCAGAGGCAAACTAAGTATAAATAATATCATTAGTAGAATTAAAGACGACGCTCTTTACTATGTGTCTGAATTAGATTTAATCAATGAACTAAATAACGAGAACTTTTATAACAGACATTCTTCCCAAGATATAAGGTACATTTTTTACCATTTTGAATTGATGTTAAGAGAGAAAGAGGGAGAACCATTATCATTGAACCTTGAAGAAATATTAAGCGAAACATATACAATAGAACACATATTGGCAAAAGATTTAAGAAAAGAGCACAGACCAGAAGATTTGAAAGATGATGAAGAATTCGAGAAACATATTCACAGACTAGGTAATCTGGTATTATGTTCTAGATCCTGGAATTCCAGATATGGAAACAAACCGTTTGAAGAAAAGAAAAAATGTAAAGGTGAGGAATATTCCTGCTATCAAAAATCAATTTTTAAGTGTCAGCAAAAATTAGCAGAATTTGAGACATTTTCAAAAACCGAGATTGATAAAAGGCAACAGGAGTTAATAAAATGGATAAAAGAAAGATGGAGTTTTTAGAGACGTCGCCTAACAGCGGACATACGGCTACGGTGTTTCACACCTTCGCCCAAATTCGGCAAAGCCGAACTTCGTATGTCCGCCAACCGTTATCGGAAATGGCGGGCTTAAGAAAATATAAAAAGACGGAATACCATGAATAACGAAACGAAAAACTACAGGCAGCTAAAAATCTGGATGAGTGAAGAGGTTGAAGGCATCGAAAATGAAAGATTTAATTCAGAAGATTCGCTAAACAAGATTCCTATACTTTTTAGGAATACAATACCTGAAATACCCTCAACTACTTATGGAACTTTCGCCATCTACAAATATCCGGCAAAATTCATTCCTCAAGTTATTGCTTATGTCCTTAAAAAATATGCCAAACCAGGAATGAAAATATTTGACCCATTCGCAGGTTATGGAACTGTTGGAATAGTGTCTCGTGTTTATGGGTATGAATATGAATTATGGGATTTGAATCCAATAATAGATGTCATTCATGAAACAGCGATTATGAAACCGCCAAGAGTAAATGTATTCAACTTAATAAAAGACCTTAAAGATTCTAAGGAGGAATTTATTCCCAAATGGTCTAATCTAAATTATTGGTTTCCAGAGGATTTTATTCCTGTTCTTTCACGAACCTGGGGGTTTGTGCATTCGTTAGATGATGAGACTAAACATATTCTTTTAATTCCCTTAATAAATGTAACAAGGTACTTCTCATATGGTGATGAAAAAGTCCATAAATTGTATAAATCAAAGTATTCCAGAAAAAAAGTAGAAGAGCTTTTGAAAAAAGATTGGAAAAAACAATTTTATACTATGCTTGAAAAAGAAATATACATTTTACTTAGAAAGATTTGGGAATACAATCGTCTTAAGCCAAAAGAAGTCAGATATAAAATAAAATCTGGAATAGATACTTTAGAAACAAAACTGGATCGTGATGTAAATATTCTTATCACCTCCCCACCTTATTTACAGGCTCAGGAATATATAAGGTCAACTAAATTGGAACTATTTTGGTTAGGCTATGATGAGAATTATATAAGAAGTTTGAGTAAAAAAGAAATTCCATACAGACCAGTAAATAAAATAAAAATCTACTCCGAAAAGTATTATGAATACAGAGATAAAATAAAGGAAGATCATCTTAAGATACTATATGATAGATATTTTCACGCAATTTTAAATACTTTCTCATCTCTTGGTGAGAATGTTACGGATTATATGTGTATTTTTGTTGGACCTGCAAAAATAAGAACAACATCAATACCTATAGATGACATAATAATTGAACATTTGCAAGAATTTGATTGGCAGCATGAGGTTACATTTATTGATACCATAGTTTCACGAGTTATGTTTGAATCTAAGGTTAACCCGGCATCCGGTGAAAAGGATAGCAGAATAAAGACGGAACACTTAGTGGTTATGAAAAAGAGGTAAATAAGATGTGTAGAATCTTGAAAGGTGATTTGAACAGTCCAAGCAGAGTTAAAGAAAAATTGTACGATTATATTGTAACTCTTAGAGCTGAAATTCTAAAACGTCACAATATAGAATTTGACATTGAAGAAATAGGCGAGTTACTACTTTCTGTTTGCCGAAGTAATGATTTTAATGTAATTTCTCAAGAGAGAAATAGAATGTTTTTGGGTGACTCACAAGTTCAAGAGTGGATAAATAAAAAATTAATACCAAATACTGTAATTGTAAACTTGGACGATGAAGATGTAGTAAGATTGTTAGTATTTTGCCTTGAAATAACTTATCAAATGTTCGGTGGAGGTACGAGAGCAACAGTTACTCAGAAAGGATTTAGACAGAGGAGAAGAACTTTTGAGTCAATTCTTGTAGATCAATTTGTAGGAAAATTGGGAGAAATTTTTGTTAAGAAATTTCTTGAGGAGAGTTATCCAGTAAGTATTGAATTGGATTGGGAAATATCCACGCAAATTGAGAAATATAGAAATGATATCATGAATGCAAAGAGAAATGTGAGTATAAAATCTTCACCGAGTTTAGCAGGGGTATGGGCTGAAGCCGATATAGGATATGATTATGGAATTATGGTTAAATGTTCAGTTCCCCAACAGCCAATATTACAATTTTTTATTGAAGTATGTGGTTTTTCAAGATTATTAGATTTTGCAGAGGAGAGAATTCCACCTCAGAATGGTCTTTTTAAAGATTACCTTGGAGATATTAGAGAAAGAGTCAGAAAATATAAATGTGGAAAGATTCAGACATCATTAAAAGGATTTATTTGCGGATATTTTAAAACTTCCAGTTTTTCTCCAATAGAAGAAGGGGCTAATTTGCCATATTTGGGTATAGTTAGGGAGGAAAGATATTTAGTTCCTGTTGATAAACTTAAATGGACAAAAGACGATTGGAAAAAATTTCTGGAGGAGGTGGAGCTTCTATGAACACTGTGGTTGTTTGCCCTACACTTCCGATAACAGCAGACATATGGCTGTGCTTCGCTCCAAACAAATTTTCCTACGTAAAGACTTCGCATTATCCGCAGAATGTTAGGCGAAATCATATATAATTATCAAAAAAAGGAGGAAAAGATAAATATGCTTTCCAAAATGAAAACATATACGCTTCTTTTGTTTACCGCGTTTCTATTTGTTTTTCTAAGTTGTGATATTTTTAACTCTAATGAACTAAGACCGATAGAGGGTAACATTATATTCAGCATTCAAGAAGGGTATCCAAATCCTGACTCAATTAGTGAGCCAAGTATAATGCTATTAATGGTTACAGAGAAGACATACCCTTGTTATAACTGGTCAATAATATCCGAGATAACAGTGCAGGACAATAAAATTTTAATTGATGTTTTAGGTATATATGTTCCTGAAATTTGTCTTACTGCTTTGGGACCTGCTACGTCCACGTCGTTTTTAGATATTTCTGAAGGAAAATATTTACTCTATTTTTCCTACAGGGAGGTTATGGATAGATATGTTCTTACTGTTACCGATTCTTCCATTGAAATTACTGGGGATGCATCACAATTTACTAAACCTAAATGTAAACTCTTCTGGCGTTATCCACCCAATTCATTCGTTTACCTATGTAAGACAACTACAGAGACTTTCATGGATATATGAGGATTTTCTGGATATTTTATTAAGCAAGATTGATCTCGAAGAATTTCAATTCCCTGATTCTGGTGAAATTCCCTATCCTTGTTTAAGTATGGGAGATATACAAGCTAAATACTTCTTTTAATAAGAAGGATGAGGATTTCGATAAAGCAGGTGAAATATTAAAATCATATACTCAAAATGTAATAACACAATATCCGGGTGTTAGAATATCATTGATAAATTGGAAGAACAAGAAGTATCTTTCTTGGTTATTTGACGATTAAGAATGGAATTGGACGATGGCAAAGATGATTATGAAGAAGACTTCGTCTAACAGCGTGTTTGCGGGAAGTTACGCTTTTCCAAATGCCTTCAGCATTTCGCACTGCTGGAGGTTATTTAATAATAGTAAAAAGGTCTGTATTTTCCTAAATTACCAAAAAACTTCCAGCTCTCAAACTTTCGGCTTTGTTCCTGGCAAGATTTATCATCGTTTAACACCACATAATAAAGGTATTTAAGTGAGTTTAAAACAGCCATTAAAATGGTTCTTCGGGTTTATTTTGTTCTCCATTAATATTTGCATTTTTATTTTTTCATTGTAATACTCACTTAATACCTGGTATACAGCGTTTTCTTCATTCATTACGGAGAATTATACAAATAAAAATAATTATTGTCAATTCAAAATTTAACTTTCATTTTCTTGAATTCTTTTACTTTCAGAACAATTTGTTTTTTATTTTTTGAGAGAATACCTAAGTATATGAATTCTTCTCTATCGGCATTTATCTTATTCAGGAATTCTAAAATAAGAGTATATTCTTTTGAAGAAAGGTTGTATAAATCAATATGATAACCCTTGTAGTCTCTTATCCTTATAAATCCCTTTTGTATGACCATGGAAAGGAGCATTTTTCTTTCCTCTGCAGTATGAGAAAGTTTTGGAAATTTTTTTAAAGTTTCTTCAGGAACTTTAAAAAAGCAGGGATTATTGACTGTGGCGGTGTAATGCTCGTTAATTTCAATAATTTCTCCCTCAGGAGAAATCCAGTAACCCTTTCCTAAAGGCATTTGCTCGTTTTTAAAACTCTTCTATTTCTTTTAACACTAATGAATTTGCCCATTTTGAAATCCAGTTAGTAGGTCTTGGATGGTATAGATAGGGGAGGGAAATCTTTTCAAATATGTATTTTCCCCTTTAATTCTACTCCATATATCCACTATGTTGTTGTGGTTTACAGAAGGTATGAATATTGTTTTTTCAAGGCTATTTTCCCAAAATGAATTATTTCCCTTTATCCAGTATACTATTCTTTTCAATCCTGCTGGAATGCTTTTTAAATATTCGTGATGTTTTGTTTCTTTTGTGTTTCATGCTGAAAAAAGTTTTATGTTTCTCAAAGCTTTAATGTAGTCTCTTATTATTTTTGGAATATGAAATGCATCTATTAACCACCATATTCCCATACCTCCAGCAGTTATCCGAAAGAGAATTTGAAGTATATGTAGTGAAATCCCAATAAAAACCACAGAATGTATGCAGTTCCTTTTGACTTTGCCTTTCTTTTATACTCTTCAATAAATCCATGTTGTTTTTCTGGAGTTAGTTTTTTAAGTTCTTGCTTTACTATCATAGGGAGTTCAGCCATAATGGAGGGTTCAATTATGAGTTGTTTTTCTTCCATGTATCCTCCTTTTATTTTTAATTTTATATATTTCATGAGATTTTCAAAATGAGAAGTATTTTGTAAGAAGTTCAATCAACTATATCAAAGAAGTTTATTGTATATTCTCTTTTCATAAAAGGGAATATTGTGTTTATTAACTCTGTGTCTACAATTTTGGCAGGTGGTCCAGTAAAAGAATAGAACTCTTTAAGTTTATCTTTTACAAATTCTTCCTGTTTATCAATTAATTTTAATAGATTTTTACCCAAATTTGTTTTATTTTCTATGTGAGATAAAATCCATTCTGACCATAAAGCCTGTCCTTTTCCACTGAAAGCTGAGAGTATCACAGCTTTAAGGGTTTTCCCCTGTTTTATCATCCATAAGGGATAAAAGAAGAATGGTTTTATACTTCTTATTGTGAGAGCTTCTCTTAGTTGGTTTATTCTTTCTGCATTGTTGTTAATGGTTTCTACAATTTTTTGATACTGTTTTTTACTGATTTTCTGTCCTATTACTTTTTTAATTTCATTGATACAGAACTCTATTAGCTTGAAAATTTTATTTTCTATACGCTGAATCTGTGTAATGAAATTTTTTTCATAGTGAAGTAAAAAGGGAAAGAATTCCTGAAATATAAAGATAAATCTCTCTTTGAGAAAACAGGAGGTAATTTCCTGTTCTACTTTGGTTTCAGAAAGTATTTCAGGAATTACCATACCGGTTTCAAACAATAATTTTTTTAACATGTCAATTTTTTCTTCTGAGTAAAGATTTGGAATTTTGCTATAGAAGTTTATGAAAAACCAGTAACTGTAGAAAGCTGTACCTATGGGGATTAAGGAATGTCTAAAACTTATTTCTACTTTTGAGAAGAAATATCCACATGAGGTTAAAAGAGATATACCTTTATGCCTTTTATAAAAGTCAAAGGGAACTTCAAGTTTATCCTTGTCTATTTCTTTCCAGAAAAGCTTTTTTAACTCTTTTTTTATTTGTTTAAAATTTTCCAAATCCAGTACATGAAAAACGGCCATTATAGAATTTTTACTGTAATCGTAATAAATGTATTTCTTCATCAATCTCCTTTTCAAGTTCATTAAGTTCATCAAACATATACTTCATAATGGAGACCCCAGGCATTAAACGTACAGTCAATTTGTTGTTCTTGTGGATAAAAATTAACAAATCACCTGGATGTATTTTATTTTCCTTATAGAAGTTTTTCATACCAACGATAAAACCACTGCTTTTTTTGAAAACGTACTCTTTAGTTTTTTTGTAGACTTCAAATTGAACTTTGAATGTTTCTTTACCTTTAAGGATGTTTTCAAGGTCACGGTTTGTTCTCAAATTGCCATTTTTTAGAAAATATGGAGTGACAATGATTTCTGCCATGAGGGGGAAATTTTTCCCTTTCCATTTTGAAAGTCCCCATCTTTTACTTGGGAATTTTGTAAACTCTTTATTTTTTGAAAGCACAGATGTTATACTTTTTTCTTTTACAGGCATCCATTTAATCATTGAGACAGTGGATACAATTGTTTTTACTGAAAGAGGTATCTGAACATTACTGAGTATTCTTACAATGATGTTTTTAAGGGTTGGATGGATGTCTCTATTTATCTGTATGGTGTATATATCTCTATAGAAGCTTATTTTATTATTATTTGTGTAAGAGAATTTTATATATTCTAAAAGTAAGTCTTCAAGAATAGGTAATGGAATTTTTGTTATATGGGAAATGTAATCGGAGGTTATAAAACCATGATGTTTTTTAAGTGTGATAATGTTTTCCAGTTTTTTATAAAACTCTTTTATAAGGTCTCTCATAGATTGTTAAATCCTATTGAAATCTTCTGCTGTTTTGTTACTTTTTTTTCATTTCTTGCCAATGAATACAATTCTGCAAGGGAAATTTCCTTTTTTTCTGAAAGAAGCCTAAGAGCTTTTTCTTCATCAATTTTATGGAATCTACACCATTCTATTATATCCTGTTCTTTTTTGAAGTTTCCAAACCGTAGATAACCGAATAATCTTCCATCCCTTAAAAGTGCAGGGTCAATTTCATCTATTCCCAGGTTTGTTGTTAGAATAAAAAATGTATTGAGTTTTAAAAGACCATCGCTGTAATTGAGAAGTCTTGAAAGATGTATACTTCTATTGTTGACTTTTGAGAATATCAAAGGTTCTACATCTTCCATTATAAGTATCATTTTTTCCTCCAGTTCTCTGGGAGGAATTAAGTCTATGAACCTTATATTCATAGCAGCTTCGCCTATAATGTACTTTATTATAGGTTTTTTGGTACTCCCAATTATAGAGAGTATTCTCTGAATGTAGTATGTTTTTCCTGTTCCAGGAGGCCCTTCAAGAATTATCACTCTTGCATCTGTAGGGCTATTTCTTTTAAAGGTTTGCCTTAGTTTTTCTTCAAAAGTTTTTAACTGGTCTTTTATGGGTAGATAGTTTACTATTGGATAATTTTTTTCATACTCTCTATAAATTCTTAACCTATACATCATTCCATTCATTTGAGGCGTATCTTTTACATAAATTCTGAAATATATATAAGGACTTTCTTTTTCTTCCTGTTTAAATTTTTCTTTAAATTTTTTATAAGTATACTTTATGAATTTTAGAAAATTGAAAAGAGAAGGAGAGCTAAGCAGAGGTACAGGGGAAAAAACAACGATATCAACGTTTGAAAATGCTGATGTAGTAAGGAAATAAGTTCCGATTGCTTCAACCTCTATTATAAAAGTTTTTCCTTCGCTACTCCATTGATAATAAGCTTCATTTCCGAGAATTTCACTTAAAACTTTAACCTTTCCGTGGTTTTGAAGATAATTTTTTACATACAATATTGCAGAGACCGGATGCATTGAGGATTCAAAGAAAGTTTTATATATATAATGAAGATTTTTATTAAAACTTTCAATTACTGGATACATAATTGCTTCTTCAACTCTGTCTATGTTGTATAAGAGCCTTCCATTTTTTATATTGATTTTATTATTTTTCCAAAAATGTTTATGTCTTTTTTGGGTTATTTTAAGTGGCATTACACCTCCTTTTTATTTTATTTTACTTATAAAAATCTAAAAATCTATGAAGAAGTTTTTGGTAAGATGTTAATTAAGTTATTAAATACTGGTATTTATTTTGCTATTAAATCCTCCTTAAAGTTTTTAAGGTTATCTTCAATTTTCCATATTCTTAGTTTTGCACTTTTATTTTCCATAAGTTTACATATTTCTTTATCAATGTAGTAGAGATCCTCTGATGTAAGTTCAATTGGAGAATGCATTAGTTTCACTTTTTCAATAGGATATCCAGTAAATGTGCTAAGTAGTTTATGAGAAATTACAAGGAGGTCTATTTGAGTATTACCTTCTGCTATAGCAGTAATTTTGAGAGGAAAGTATAGATAGTCTGTTTTGAATTTGTAAATAATGGGAACGATACTTTTTGTCTCTTTTTTTACAGTAACCACATCAAAGACAAACCATTTAAATCCCTCGCTTAGATAATCTTCAATAGTATTCTTCAACTCCTGGGGTATTTCTGGATTTTTGACCCCTTGAGATTTTAGATAGTTTTCAACCCAATCAATGAATCCCTTTTTGTGCAGTACTTTGGTGACAGAAATATCATGCGCACCGATTGTTTTGTGAAACACAAGTTCTGCTGCCTTTTTTGCTGTTGTTATACTTTTTCCTCTGGTTGGTGGAGGATACATCCTTAGTCTTCGGTTTATTAATTCTATGCATTTTTCAAATACTTCTTTGTTACCTTTTTTAACCTCTGGTTTTGAAGGTAGAGGAAGAACTTCAAGAATTTGGGTTTCCTCTGAAGCATGGAGGTCTGTTGTAAGAACCATAAGTTCCTCTTTTCCGTTCCAGCATATTAGAGCCTTCTGGTTTGGTTCAAATATCTTTACCCATGGTTTAAATGGAATTGGACCTCTGTCAGCTTTTATAAATAAAATACCCGTAAATAAGGAAATGATAAAAACTTTTTTCATTATCTTTTAAGCCTTAACAATCCTGAAGTTATCAATTCAATTATCAAACCATAAAATGCTCCTGCAATAAGAATTATCCATCCACCCGTAGGAGAATTAAAAAAGGCAGGAACTGCAAGAGGAATACTTGCTATCGCGCCTATAATCATTCCATGGAATATATAATTCCATTTTAACACAGAGATTCCCAAAATAAACCCGAGTAATGCTCTGTTAAGAACTACAGACCACATTATTTCAGGGGTGTAGGAGACTTTGCCTTTGCTTATCCAATAACAGAAAAAACCCGCTAAAAATCCAAGTACCGTTGTGACAATAGTTCTTCTTAAAACTTTCATACTAACCTCCTTTTTGTAAAGTATATAAAAATTAAATCAAATGTCAAAGAATCATTACTTCATGAGGATAAAAGATACATTGCAATTAAAGCAGATATTACTCCAATGAGTTTCTTGATACCTATGGGTTCTTTAAAAAAGATTACAGATAGAATAACCGTAACCAAAGGATACAGAGCAGTTAAACTCATTACTCTGGAGGCTTCTCCTTTTGAAAGAGCAAGATAAAAAAATAAAGAACCGATGCTTGCTACTGCTCCTGAGATGACTCCAATATGATGATGGATGGAATTTAAATTATAGGTTATATCTTTTTTAAAAATAAAAAGATATAAAGGAAAAATACACAAACTTCCAATATATCCGAGTATAAACAGGGTTTTACCAGTCATTTTGAAAGAAGCAAATTTTCCAAAAAATCCCCATAATCCCCAGAAAAGCACTGCAAATAGAGAGTATATTATCCAGATTTTCATGTATAATTATATCCAGGTTTATAAGATAATCAATGTTGATTTTTCAGAGGAGTTGAATATAATTTTTAAAATGCCAAGATTTAAAGTAATAAAGATAAAAGAAGAAGCAATGATAGAGATAGCAGAGGACGCAATAAAAGGATATGAAAAACGTTATAAGCAGGAAAGACTGGGGTTTATGTTAGGGTATTTTAATGAGGGAACTTTGATATACGAGGCAATCCCTTACAGAGGTGGAAAGAAGACCCGTACCCAGATAATTTACAATCAACCTAAGTTGATAGAAAGGGGAAACGAACTTGCAATACAGCGGAAAAAGAAGGTAATAGGACTTTATCATACCCATCCAGAACTTGGAGGAGAAAGATGTTATACTATGTCTGATGAGGATAAGGATTCTTTCTTGCTTAATCCTTATTTTGCAGAGATGGTTGTAGCAGTTGCTCCAAGTGGAATGGATACAGATTTTGAACTCCATTATAATCAGGATGGAAGTATTACAATCCATTATGGAAGTTACTACTTAAGGTACACAATATTTTACAAGAAAGGAGAAAAGATTCGTAAAGGAAAGTTGAAAATTGCATGAGTTAAAAGGTCCTGTATGGTTACTGCAACCAATTCCTTATTTTGGAGAACTTCTTAAAGGAGAGTGGATAGTAGAACCAAAGATAGATGGTTGGAGGATGCAGATAATAAGGTATGCAGATGGAAGATACGAATTATGGGGGAGAAGGCTTGAAAAAAATCCACATTGGACAGAAAAACTGGGATGGATTTTAAAAAATTTGGAAATACCCAAAGGAACATTGTTGGATTGTGAACTTTATTCAGATAGAGGTAGAAGATTTATTCCATCTCTTTTTGCAAGAGAAAGAAAGGCAAAACCTATTGTTTTTATTTTTGACATAATTTTTTTTAATAATAAATATATTGGGAATCTACCTCTGAAAAAAAGGAAGGAAATACTGCAGAAATTTGATTTCAAATTACCTTTTTGTTTTCTTCCTTACGAAAAGCTCATAGACATTCATCTTCAGACACAAAGAATGGTAGATAAAGGGTATGAAGGGATAGTTATAAAAGAATTAAACTCTTTATATCCTCTTGGAAAAGATGCTCCTCTTGCAACTGATAAATGGAGAAAAATAAAAGCATAGATTTTTTGACTTTCTTTTTTATGAATATATCCTTACAAAAGGAGGTAATATGAAAACTCTTTCAACTACTGTGATTGGAATTGTTAATAAAGATAAAAAAAGGGCTGTTATAGGCTCAGATGGTCAGGTAACTCTTGGTAATACAGTTCTTAAAAAGAATGCAAGGAAAATTAGGAAGATAGAGGAGCCTCCTGTACTTGTGGGATTTGCAGGGTCTACTGCAGACTCTTTAACACTTTTTGAAAGGTTTGAGGGAAAATTGCAGGAATTTAGAGGTAATCTTAAAAGAGCTGTTGTAGAACTTGCAAAAGAATGGAGGCAGGATAAAGTGTTAAGGAGGCTTGAAGCATTTCTTATAATTCTGGATAAAGAAAATGCATTTCTTGTTTCAGGAGCAGGGGATATTATAGAACCTGATGATAATATTGTTGCTATAGGTTCAGGAGCTCCATATGCTCTTGCTGCAGCAAGAGCATTGAAAAAGTATACTCAACTTGATGAAAGAAAAATAGTTGAAGAGTCTTTGAAGATCGCTTCGGAAATATGTGTGTATACTAACAGTGAGGTGATAATTGAAGAGATTTAAAGTATTTTTGCTGTTTTTCATTGCAAGTGTTGCTTGCGGTCCGAAATATGTATGGGTAAGAATGAAACAAGAACCGCAGATAAGAGTACTTCTTGCTGAGAATAAAGAAAAAGTGGTAGTGAGTTCTTCCTCAGAATTTGAGGTGATGGTAGGGAATAGATACAAAATAGCAAAACCAGGAGAAAAATGGGAGGTTTTTGCAGGGCCCGAAATAATTATAAATTCAAAATATAGTGTAGAAGACTCGGATTATCCTGTTATATTTTCCTGTGATAAAGATGCTGTAATTACCGTTGATGGTGTACCTTATAGAGGAAAAATCGTTATAAAAGGTTCGGGAAGCAGAATGAAAGTGATAAATGTGCTTGGAATAGAGGAGTATCTTTTTGGTGTTTTGCCTGCTGAGATAGGAACTATAACTCCTTCTATTTATGAAGCAGCAAAGGCTCAAGCGGTTGCAGCAAGAAGCTATGCTCTTGCAAGATTTGGGAAACACTCTGATTTTGATGTATATGCAGATACAAGGGATCAGGTTTACAGAGGATATGGAGGAGAGACTCCTGAAGCAAGAGAAGCAGTACTCGCAACAAGAGGAGAGGTACTGGTATATAAAGATGAGATAGTAGAAGCAAAATATCATTCAACCTGTGGTGGGAAAACTGCTTCTTCTCTTGAAGTATGGGGGGTAGATAAACCTTATCTAACATCTGTAAAGGATAAAAGGTTCTTTGGAAAACCATTTTGTTTTAATTCACCTCACTTTAAATGGGAAGTATGGATGGATAGAGATAAGTTTGAAGAAAAGGTTCTTTCTGCAATAGGTGGAGGAAGGATAAAGAGATGGAAGATAATAAGAAATAAAAAATCAGAAAGAGTTAAAGAAATTGAATTCTTTACCGATGAAGGGAAGAAAAAGATAAAAGGTACTGATTTCAGAGCCTTGTTAGGTCTTAAAAGTACTTGGTTCGATATAAAGAGAAAAGGGAAAAAAATTCTCATTCAAGGACATGGATACGGACACGGAGTTGGAATGTGTCAGTTTGGAGCATTTGAAATGTCAAGAAGGGGATACAATTATAAGAAGATTTTAAAGCATTACTACAAAAAGACAAGAATAGTTAAGCTGTGGTAAAAAAGGTGTTGCAAGAAATTTCAGAGTTGGTTAAAAATTGATAGAGAACAAATAGTGATTTTAAATTGTTCATTGTTATTTAAAGATACCTTATCTTGACTAAATAAAAAAAGTCGTTAAAATATATTCAGGATGAAAAGAAAATACATATTTGTAACTGGTGGTGTGGTTTCCTCACTTGGTAAGGGAATAGCCACTGCGTCTATAGGACTTTTGTTAAAAAAAATGGGATATAAGGTGACTTTACAGAAGTTTGATCCCTATATAAATGTTGATCCAGGAACTATGAATCCATACCAGCATGGAGAAGTTTTTGTTACAGAAGATGGAGCAGAAACAGATCTGGATCTTGGTCATTATGAGAGATTCCTTGACCAAAATTTATCAAAGTATAATAATTATACTACAGGTAAAATATACAATGCAGTTATAGAAAAAGAGCGAAGAGGGGATTTTCTTGGTGGTACAGTTCAGGTTGTTCCTCATATTACAGATGAAATAAAAGGAGCAATTATAGGACTTGCAAAAATGGAAAATGTAGATATTTTGATTGCGGAAATAGGTGGTACTGTAGGAGATATTGAAGGTCAACCTTTTCTTGAAGCAATAAGGCAGATGAGCCTTGATTATGGGAAAGAAAATGTGCTTTATATTCATCTTACACTTGTTCCTTTTGTTAAGACTTCGGGAGAGTTTAAGACAAAACCGACTCAGCATAGTGTAAAAGAGTTAAGGTCTCTTGGAATTCAACCTGATATTATTTTATGCAGAAGTGAATCAAAGATTCCCCCAGCTGCTAAGGATAAAATTGCTCTTTTCTGTAGTGTGAAAAGAGAGGCAGTGATTGAAGCGAGGGATGTGGAGAATATATATGAAGTTCCTTTAATATTTTATGAACAGAAACTACATGAACTCATAGCAGACATGCTTTCATTAGAAAAAAGAGAACTGGATATTTCCAAATGGAGAGAGTTTGTAGAAAAAGCAAAGAATATAAAGGAAAAAATAGAAATTGCAATGGTTGGAAAGTACACAGGATTGAAGGATGCATACAAAAGCGTTATAGAAGCTGTTTATCACGCTGCGGTTAAGAATGAGGTAAAAGTTTCTTTGCGCTGGATAGATTCTGAAAAACTTGAACAAGAATCTGTAGATGAAATTCTTTCAGGAGTTGCAGGAATCTTAGTACCAGGAGGTTTTGGAAAAAGGGGGGTAGAAGGAAAGATAAAAGCCATAAACTATGCAAGGAAAAATAAAATTCCGTATTTAGGGTTATGCATAGGATTGCAATGTGCTGTAATTGAGTTTGCAAGAAATGTGCTTGGATTTGCAAGAGCAAACAGTACTGAATTTGACCCTGATACTCCTCATCCTGTAATAGATATGCTTCCTGAGCAAAAGAAGATAAAGAATAAAGGAGGAACCATGAAGTTAGGAGCATATCCCTGTATTATAAAAAATGGAACTTTAGCTTTTAAATGTTATGGTAAGAACAGTGTATTGGAAAGGCATAGACATAGATACGAGGTAAATCCAAAGTATCACTGGGCTCTTGAAGAAAAAGGAATGATAATCAGTGGAAGGTCTCCTGATGGAGTACTTGCAGAGATAATTGAACTTGAAGGGCATCCATTTTTTATAGCCACACAGTTTCATCCTGAGTTTAAATCAAGACCTCTGAATCCTCATCCTTTGTTTTTTAACTTTGTCAAAGAGGCAAAAAAGTATGCCAGGGTTAATTCTCTTGTTACTCTACATTCTTCCGATTGATTTTTCTTTTTGGGTTGCAAAGATTCTTATTCTTATATATCTTTCTTTTTATCCTGAAATTTTTAAGAAAATAAAAAAAAGATTTGAAAAATTACAGCTAAAAGAATTTTCAAAAGTTTTATATGCGAATACCCTTGCCAAAAATCTTATTGTAATGTTACATCATAAAGAATTTGAAATTAAAAAAACAGATTTTGCTCTAAAAAGATTTATAGGAGTCTCTTTCCATTACGGCGTATGGGAACTCATTCCTCTATTTTTTAAAAACACTAAAAGCATAATCCTTATTCAACCTCAGAGATCACTTGTTTTGAATAAGTTTTTAAAATGGTGGAGAAGTAAAATACATGGCTTTTACACTTTTTCTTTGAAAGAGCTTTTAAAATATTTTAAAAAAGGATACAACATAGGTTTTATGCTTGAAGGAAGCAAGAGGATGTATAGGATAAAAAAGGATATTCCGTTTAAGGGCTATTTTTTAAATGCGATTCCCTATAAATTGCAAAAGAAGTATAATGAAAAACTATACTACCTTTTTGCAGAGTTTAAAAAAAGAGAAGTGATGCTTTCTATGTTAGATGAGAAAAAAGTAAAAGAAAAGTTTGATAAAAATCCTTATGAGTGGATAGCATGGGTAGATTGATACTTGTATTTTTTATCTTCATGGTTTTTTGTAATGAAGAGAAAAAAGAGATGAAATTAAAAGAACTTCCCACACAGATTGTAGATGAGTTTTCAATGTGGGAATCTGTTTCAGGAAAGAAAAGGTATTTCATAAAAGGGAAAAAGGCATACTACTATGAGAAGACAAGTAAAATTCACCTTAAGGGTGTAGATATTGTTTTTTATAACGATAGAGAGAAAATGTCTTCCCATGTAATAGCAGATTCAGGAGTTATTGATACAAGAAAAGGAGATTTGCTTGCTATAGGAAATGTTTTAGTAATAACTCCGGATAGTACCTTTCTATACACAGATTCTATTGTATGGATTAATAGAAAAAAGGAGATAATTACAGATGCTTATGTGAGGATAGTTTCAAAAACAGGAATGCTTCAGGGAAAAGGGCTTACTGCAGATGCAAATTTAATAAAAATAGAAATAAAAACTGAAATAAGTGGTACCACCCAGGTGGACATAGAAAAATGATGATGGTAATGGTAATGATTTTTAGTATTACATTCAGATCAGAAAGAATGGAAATAATAAATATGGGAGGAAAAAGAATTACCCATCTTAAAGGAGATGTAGAAGTAAAGGGAAAGGATTTTACTATTTTTTCTGAAAGCGTTTTTTTTAACTCTGCAGAAAATACTATGGTTGCTAAGGATTCCCTTCTTATTATGGCACGAGATGTTCGTATTACTGCAGATTCTGTAGTTACGTGGATTAAAGAAAGTAAATCCGAGATATTTGGGAATGTAAAACTTGATATTAATGGGAGCGAAATCTTTACTCATAGGTTGATTTATGATCATAGGAAAAACCTTGCCTATTTTCCAGATTCTTTTGTTATTTTTTATCCTAAAAAGGATGTTAAAATTTATGGAGTGGGTCTTGAATTTAATACAGGAAAAAAGAAAGGCATGATTCCTAATACTCCAAATGTTTCAAAAGGAGAAGAACTTAGCATCACGTGTGATACTATTTTTTTAGACGCTAATAAAAAGGTAATTGAAGGATATGGAAATGTGATTGTTCGTTCTAAGGAGTTTACAATAACTTTTGAAAGACTTGAATATTTTTACGAACAAGAGAAAGGGAAAGGATATGATGTATTTATTGCGAGCAGTGATGAATTGGTACAGGGAGATTCTTGTTTTTTTTATACAAAAAAAGAAGAGATGGAACATGTGAAGCTCTTGGGTGAGATAAAGGCATTTCATAAAGAAGATGAGAATGCAGGAGTAGAAATTTTCTCCTATAAGTTAGATGTAGATTTTAAAGATAATAAACCTTTTAAACTAACCTTTTCGGGTAGGCCTTATGGTACATATAAAACAAGATAGGATAGAATTGAGAACTGAAAAACTTTCCAAGAAATACGGAGGAAGATATGTGGTGAGAGATGTGGATATTGTATTGAAACAAGGAGAAGTAGTAGGACTTCTTGGACCCAATGGTGCAGGAAAAACTACCACCTTTGGAATGATAATGGGATTTATCTCTCCCGATAAGGGAAAGGTATTTTTAGGAAATTTTGATGTGACACAGCTTCCTGTATATAAAAGAGCAAGGCTTGGAATAGGTTACCTTTCTCAGGAACCCTCTATATTTAGAAAACTTACTGTGGAAGAGAATATAAAAGCAGTGTTAGAGATGAAAGGACTTCCAGAGAATGAAATAATAAAGATAACCGAGGAAGTGATAGAAAAACTTGAAATCAACCGGGTAAGAAAAGCCAAAGGATATACTCTTTCTGGAGGAGAGAGAAGAAGAGTGGAGATAGCAAGAGCTCTTGCAACCAGACCAAAGTTTTTACTTTTGGATGAGCCTTTTACAGGAATAGATCCTATTGTAAGGGCAGAAATTCAGGATATAATAATTTCTTTAAAACAAGAAAATATAGGTATTTTAATTACAGACCACAATGTGCGAGAAACCCTTGAAATTACTGATAGAGCTTATCTTATGTATGATTCTAAGATTCTTGTTTCTGGAACTTCTGATGAACTCGTTAATGATCCAGATGTAAGAAAATTATACCTTGGTGAGAGATTTAAGATATGACTCAAGAAGAAAGACATAAATTAAAAATTGAGTTTAAACAAATAATCACTCCCTCATTAGAAATGAGACTTAATTTGTTACAGGCTCCTTTAATTTCTCTTGAGCAAATTATAACGCAATTTCTTGAAATCAATCCTGCATTAGAAATAGAAGAGAGTAAGGAAGATCAAGAAGTTATTGACGAAACTATGCAAATTTTAAAGGATTATTGTCCATATTTCTTTGATGAGGAGGAAGAAAGAGAAGAGGTTGAAGGTAAGAGAGATAGAAGTTATATAAAAGACTTTCTTTCAATTAAGATAGCCAAAAGATTTTTTGGAGAAAAATACAAAATAGCAAAGGTGGTGCTTGAGAATTTGAATTCAAAAGGATTGTTGGAAGTATCGCCTAAGGAACTGGCAAAAAGGTATTCCTGGAGAGAAGAGAAGGTGAATGAGGTGATTGAAGAGATGAAAAGAATAGGTCCTCTTGGGGTTGCCGCTTCTTCTCCTCAGGAAGTTTTGCTTCTCAAGCTTAAAGAATCTGAATTTTCTGAAGATTCTCTTGAGTACCGTATAGTTAAAGAATGTTTTGATGAATTGAAGTCCCATAATTTTAAAGGGATTAAAGACAAACTTAAAAAATCAAGAGATGAAGTAATGGTCGCAGTGAGAAGAATTACAATGTTTTCTCCCTATCCCTTTATAGATACAGAGGAAAAAAATCCTCCTTTTGTAATACCTGATGTGATAATTAAGTGGAAAGAAGGGAGATATATTGCTTTACCCAATAGATGGAATATTCCTAAGATAAAAATTTCTGCTGAATTAATGAATATTTTGAATAATAAAGAAAAGTACGATAAAGATACGATCTCTTTTGTTAAAAAGAGTATTTCTGAAGCTACGAGATTTATCAAGGCAATAAAGGAAAGAGAACAGACGATTGTGAAACTGGGTGAAATAATAGCAGAAAAGGAGGCCCCATTTTTTGAAGGAGAGCAAAGTTTCCCTTTAATTATAGATATTGAAGATGTAATTGCAAATCTTGGAATTTCCTTTTCTACCTTTTATCGTGCTGTTCACGAGAAATATGTTGATACACCCAAAGGACTATTCCCAATGGGAATTTTCTTTTCTAAGAAAAAAACCCAAAAAGGAATTGAAAGTGCAATTAAAAATATTATAGATTCCGAGGACTCAATGAATCCATATACAGATGAGGAAATAGCAGAAAGACTTAGAGAGATGGGATTTGAAGTTTCTCGTAGAACTGTAGCGTCTTATAGAAAAAAATTAAACATTCCAGGCAGAGATAAAAGGTTTTACTTTAAGGGTTCGTGAATTCCGTGTTCAACGAGAATTCCAAATATTTCAGCATCTATTCTTTCTGCGAAAGAAGTTCCCAGTAAATCTTTTATAGTATTTTTTAGTTCTTTTACCTTCTCTTCAAAATCTTTTAAAGAGATTTCTCTTTGAGGTAATAAACTCTCAATTTGTGAGAACACAAAAGGTGGTAATGTCTCCTTTATATGATTCTTTACCAATATTAAAACAGATTCAGGTACGGTGCGTTTTTTCAAAAGTCTTTCAAACAGTTTTTCTTTTTCTTTAATTATGGTTTCTATATTATTCTTTTCTATTTTATCTATCAATCCGTATATTTTATTATCTTTTACCCATATTAATAGACTTTTATTTTCTCCTTCAAAAAAAATAATTTCTTCTGGGGATCTGTTGAGGTAACAATATGTTTCTTTTATAAGAAGAAGTATATGACCAATTAACTTCTCCGAGGTTTTTCTTGAAAAAGTTACAATCTTTTCCGATGAAACGACAAAACCGTCAATCATTTTTACATTTTTTTATACATGTAATTACAGTTTCTTTTTCTTTCTTAATCTCTATAATTTTGTCTTTTGTTTTCAAAAGAATTGTTTTAATTTTTCCTGTATCCAAGAATCTACTTATTACATCGGAGAGGGAGGCAAAAGTATAGCCTGTATGTTTGATTTCTTTTGCATGTTTTCCTTTTCCCTGAAGCATGGTGCCTGTATATCTGTCTTCTATGAGAAAGGTGATACACTCTTCATTCATACGTTGATTACCTTTTCCATCTTTATTTTTGCAAGGGCATATCCAAAGTATTCTTCTGCTATACTATAAAGTTTCTCAAAAAAAATTGAAAATATACGGTTCAATGTAGAAGGTGATAAAATTTTTTTATTATTCAATACTTGTTTGAGAATGGGAATTTCTTTTTCAACTATTTCATTTACTTTTTCTACCCAAAATTCTTTTGTACAAAGAGGTGAAGCGAAACCTTCCATAAATTTATCCAGAAGTTTCTTTTTTATTTCTATAATTTTTAGGCTTTCTTCAACTTTAAAAAGAAATCCCGTATGCAATAGATAATGTAGAGATTGCCATGCTTTTTCCTCTTCAATTTTTGATTCTTTTACAACTTCCTCCGCTGTTTTTTCTCCATTACACAGGGATAAAATTTTCCAGTCTTCTTTTCTAAATTTTATATTTTTTACTACCTCTATCTCAGAATTTTTCATAAGCTTAACATTTTTTATCTCCTCTATATTCTCTATTGCTGGATACTTTCTTTTATCCATCATTTTTTCTTTAATATTTCTTTTAACACTGCAAAAGGCGATTCAGGAAGCTCTTTTTTACAGTTACATACCTTCTTATTAAGATTTATACCACATATAGGGCATAACCCTTTGCAATTTTCTCTGCACAATGGAGCTATAGGTACTGAAAGTAATATAGCATCTCTTGCAGGTATAAGAAGATTAATCTCTGTTTGATAGTATTCTTCATCAAGTTCAAATTTTGAAAGTTCAACCGGTTCAACAGTCTTTGATGGTTTTCCTTTAATATAGGTTATTTCAAAACTTTCATTAATTCTTTGTTTGAACTCTTCAAGGCATCGCGAACATTTTAATACTACTTCAGTTGTTACCCTCCCCTGAAGGATTACCTTTTCTCCTTTTTTAATTAATACAACGTCGTATTCTACCCATTTGGCAAGTTGTGGTTTATCAATTTCCATAATTTCAGGAGGAATATTGAACCTAAATCTGTTTTTTCCTTCTTTTAATTTTTCAACAACGATTATTAATTCTTCTTTTTTCATGGTATCACATACATTTTAAGAGTTTCAAAACCTTTAAATTCACCTGTCTCAAAATCTACTGCTTTTTCTAAGTTCAGATCTACAGCTATCTTAATAGAATCATCCTGATTTAAAGTAATGTAGCTTACTGCTTCAGCCTCTACTGAAATGGGAGTAGGGAAAGTAATTTTTTCTATATCTCCATTTAGCTTTTTAATATCTATCTCAGTAAGAGTAAATCTTACTCCGCTGTACGTGGTGGCTTCTACTTCTTTATACCCGGTAAGAGAAATAAATCCAGAAAATCCTTTATTTACAACGATGTTTTCCCCAAGTTTCCAACTATACATTTCTTCTTCCCCGGATAAAAAATAAAGAGAATCAATGTACAAGGTAACTCCTACAGATGTGGAGAACAAAGTTTCTGGATTATCATTAATTCCTATATCCACATAAGCAGTTTCTTGAATGTTTTCACAAGCAGATGTTGCAAGAATAAAAAAAACTATAAATATTTTTTTCATAATTTTCCTCCTTTAAAATTAAAAAGCCGGCGAGAGGATTTGAACCTCCGGCCTGCGGTTTACGAAACCGCTGCTCTACCCCTGAGCTACGCCGGCAATCTCTTATTTAATTATGCTCAATACTTCGAAGATGTCAAGATTTTTAAATTTAAATTAAATTTAAATTATGTGAAATAAAAAATTAAGTGAAGGAAAAAATGCCTTAGCAAAGTTAGAATTTTTATCTTTTTCTCTTCTAATTGCGAATTAGTTGCAATAAAAAGGAAGTTGTCTTGACAAATAATGTAAAAAATGTATAATTTTTTATCTTATGAATATAAGTTTCCTATCTATTGAAAATCTTCCTCTTTTAATCAAAAAACTTTCTGAAAAGTTTGAAGTTTTTTATCCAGTAAGAAGGAATGAAAAAGTATGTTATAAAAAGTATAGAGGGGAAGAGATCGAACCTGAAGAGCTTTATAAATCCTTGCAGAAGATAAGGCCTGTGCAACCTTTAAAAGAGTTCTTTTTAACTCATAGGGAAAGAGTAGCGAGGTTTGGCGGAGTTTTAAACAAAGAGATTAAAAAAAGGGTTATTATAGGTCCTAAAAACTGTGATGTAAGAAGTATTAGGGAGATTCAAGATAAAGTGTATTTGGAAGGAGTTGTCGAGGAGCCTTTTTATAAAGAAAGAAGAGAAAATACATATATAGTTTCTGTAGACTGTCCATTTCCAGAAGATGAGTGTTTTTGTAATATTATGGGAGGAAAACCATATGTGGTAGCTGATTCAGACATAAATATTTCTTTTACTAAAAATGGTTATATAGTTGATGTAATTACCGATAAGGGAGAAAATTTATTAAAAGATTTTAAAGAATTTTTGCAGATTGCTTCAGAAGAGGTGATAAAAGACAGAAATAATAAAAGAAAAAAAGCAGAAGAAAAGCTTAAAAAGATAAATCCGAGGAAACTTCCTAAAAGTCTTTCAGAAAGGGTGAAATATATGCATTCTGGGGAGTTTTGGAGAGATGTAATGGAAGGATGTGTAGATTGTCAGGCATGTGAAAGAGTATGTCCTACATGTTATTGTTTTCTCCTATACGACATGCCTGAGGATGAAAAAAATTTTCAGCGTGTTAAAGTGCTTGATTACTGTTATCATGCCTCTTATGCACGGGTAGGAGGAGGTTTAAATCCTTTATCTTCTTTTACGAAGAGAGTGAGAAACAGATTTGAATGTAAGTTTTACAGTTTTTATGAAAACTTTAAAGTCTATGCATGCACTGGATGCGGGAGATGTATTTTGGCGTGTATGGGAAAGATTGATATAAGAAAAGTACTCTTTTCATTATGAATCCTTACGAGCCAATAGAAGCAGTAATTAGAGAAATAATAGTAGAGACCCCGGATATAAGGACATTTGTATTAGAGCCTAAGCAACCTTTTTATTTTAAAGCAGGACAGTTTGCTGAACTTTCTATTCCTGGAGTAGGAGAAGCTCCATTTACTCCTTCTTCTTCTCCTTATGAAGTAAAGAAAATTGAATTTACAATTATGAAAGTAGGAAGAGTTACTTCAAAACTTTTTGAAAAAACTCCAGGAGACATGTTGGGTCTTAGAGGGCCATACGGAGTTCCTTATCCTATTGAGAAGTTTAGGGGAAGGCATGTGCTTCTTGTTGGAGGAGGAGTGGGAATGGCACCTCTTCGGGCTTTGTTTTTTGCTTTAATTGAAGAAAAAGAAAATTTTTCAGGAATTCATTTGTACTATGGAGCAAGATCCCCTAAAAATATTGTATATGCCAAGGCTTTTTCAGAATGGAAAAAAATAAAAAATGTGGAGATAAGACAAACTGTGGATGTGGGGGATAAAACATGGAAAGGAAAGGTTGGGGTTGTGACAGTTCTTTTGGAGGAAATTCCTTTCGACCCTCAAGAGGCAGTAGCTGTAGTGTGTGGACCTCCTATAATGATGAAATTTGTTACAAAAAGGTTACTTGAACTGGGATTTAAAGACGAAGACATTTATCTATCTATGGAAAAGAATATGTCCTGTGGTATAGGAAAGTGTGGGCATTGTAGATTAGGACATATCTTTGTATGTAAAGATGGGCCTGTTTTGACTTGGGATAAAATAAAAGATATAGAGGAGCCGTTTGTATGAAAAGAGTAACTACATGTGCATTTTGTAATCTTGGATGTTACCTTAAAGGTGATGGAAAAAATGGATGGTTGGAGAAAGTAGAGTACTATAAAGACTCTATTTATAAAGGAAGATTGTGTCCAAGAGGAAATGCGGGAGGATTGCTTTACAATTATCCAAAGAGAATTTCAGAGCCAAGAATAAACGGGAGAAAAAGTTCATGGAATAAAGCAATTCAACTTTTAAAGGAAAAAGCAAAAGAGTTTAAAAAAGATGAAGTTGCAATAATTTTTGATGAGTCTCTTACTCAGGAAGAAGTAGATGGTTTAAAAAGTATTGCAGGATTTTTTAACACCGAGAGAGTTTACTGGGGGTTTGCAGAACCAGAAGTTTGTTTTTCTTATGTAGAAAAAACTCCTGCAAATCTTGAAGATATAGAAAATATTGAAGTAGCCATTATTATCGGGGATTTATTTTCAAAAATTCCTTGTGGAGCAGGGTTTATTATAGATAGAAAAGAAAAAGGAAATCTTTTTATAATAGTTATTGACTGTTTGTTTAATACAGCTTATAAATTTGCAAATCTTCCTGTGATTCTTCCGGTACAGAAAATTCCTCTATTCCTATATACACTTCTTGTTCGTCTTGGGATGATAAAGAAGCCTGTGTTACCCAAAGAAAGTTTAGAGGAAGGTTTGAGATTGAAAGAAGGAGTTATTGATAAAATATTGGAGATTCTAAACACTAAGAAAAAGGTAGGACTTTTCTATACTCCCTGCGCAGGAAGAAGTATAGATCCTGTGCTTGAAGCATATCTTATTAATGAAATTTGTAAAATATCTGAAAATATTTTATATTATCCCTTTGGAGTGAGAATTCCAGAAAGATGGGCTTATCATACTGGACAACTCGTTTCGGATATAATTTCAGGAAGTGTGAGAGCTGTTATTTCTTTTGGATATAGGTTTCCTTGGTTATATCCTCATCTTAAACCATTTTTTAAAAAGGTGAAATTTTCTCTTTATTCCTCATTTATTATTCCTGATGCTTTATTCATGCCTGAGGTTCTTTTACCTATGTATACTCCTTTTGAAAAAAGTGGTAGTATATCTGTGCTTACAGGTAAAAGAGAATTAACCTCTCTTGGGATTTTCAGTGGTCCGAAGGATGTTGTTGAGTTAAAAAACATGCTTTCAGGAAAGGAGATTTCTTTTCCATCTTCTTCTGTTCCGAAAGTTTCAATTTCAGAAAGGATGGAAAAGATTCTTGTAAAGAAGAAGAAAAAGAAAGGATTTGATTTTATGATTTTGGGAGAAGAAAGAGCTTTTGGGTTTTTTGAACTTTATGAAAAAGAGAACTATATTAAATTAAATCCGGAAGATGCTTCAAAATTAGGTATAAGGAATAAGGATAACGTATATGTAGAAACAGAGGAAGGAAGGACGATGTTGGTTGCTTGGGTTTCTCAGGATGTGGGAGTAAACACAGCTGTAGTTAGTATGAATCATATAGAGAGTAGAGCAATTATGAACTTTGCTATTGATAAGGATACTAATGATGCATTTCTTTTACCATCGTGGGGTAGAATATGGAAGGCATGATTGTGCTTGATCTTGATAGATGTATAGGTTGTAGGTCATGTACTTCTGCATGTATGCAATCTCATCATGGAGAGACCAGGATAGTTCATGGATTTGTTGGAACAGAAGCGTATCTTCCTCTTGCATGTAGACATTGTGAAAATCCTCTATGTGCTACGGTTTGTCCAACTCAGGCTTTAAAAAGGGATGAAAAAAAGGGTATCGTGGTGCAAAGACCATTTCTTTGTGTAGGATGTTTATCTTGTGTATATGCATGTCCTTTTGGAGTTTTGGCTCCTGAACTTTTAAGACATATAACTCAGAAATGTGATCTATGTAAAGATAGAAAGGAAGGACCAAGATGCGTAGCTTCTTGTACTACAGGAGCATTAAAATTTATTAAATCTCGTGAGGAAGTGGAAAAAATATTTATAAGCGATAGGTTTATATCAAAGTCTCCTTATTGGAGGAGAACATGAACTTTTGGCATGTAATTTTTTATTTTATTGTATTTCCAGGACTTTTGTTTACCATTGTTATGGGACTTCTTTTTAATTGGATAGATAGAAAACTTTCTGCAAGAGTTCAATGGAGAGTAGGACCTCCTTTTTTTCAACCCCTTTGGGATCTTTTAAAATTGATGGCAAAAGAGACTTACATTCCTGAAGATACCCCTAAATTTTTGTATCTTCTTTCTCCATTACTTGCTTTTTCGGGAACTGTAATTTTTGCCACTCTCATTGGAGTTTCAAACATGTTTCCTTTACAAGGGTTTATGGGTGATGTAATAGTTGCTGTTTATCTTCTTTCTTTCTTCCCTGTGTGGTTGATAATCGCAGGTTCAGCAACTTCAAATCCTCTTTCAGGAGTAGGAATTGCAAGAGAAATGACCCTTTATTTTGCTTATGAGCTTCCTTTCCTTTTTGGATTATTTACAGTGATTTACAAAGCAGGAAGTTTAAGGATTGGAGACATAATAACTTATCAGTGGAAAAATGGAAGTTTTCTTTATTCCTGGTCAGGGTTTTTGAGTTTTATTGTTGTATTGCTTTCAATGCAAGCAAAACTTGGGTTTGTTCCCTTTGACATTGGAGAAGCAGAACAGGAGATAATGACGGGAAGTTATGCTGAATTTTCAGGACCTGTACTTGGTATATGGAGGCTTGCAAAGTTTTCTCTTTTCTATGCTACTACTCTTTTTGTAGTGATGCTTTTCTGGGGTGGAGTAAGATATCCTTGGGATATCCTTAAAATTATTGTGGTCCTTATTGTAATGGTTCTTATAAGACAGACAAACCCACGATTAAGAATAGACCAAGCCCTTAAGTTTTTTTGGATATGGATGCTTGTTCTTGGGATAGTTTCTTTTATCTTCGCAGTTAGGGGGTATTGATGGATGGGTTAAAGAAAAAGGCTTTTACAAAATCTCTTTGGGTTTATCATCTCGCGTGCAGTCCATGTAATAACTGTGATATCGAAATACTTGATGCTTTAACCCCAAAATTTGATGTTGAAAGGTTTGGCATACAACTTGTAGGATCTCCAAGACATGCAGATGTATTGCTTGTTACAGGGATGGTTAACAAAAAAGTACTTGATAGGTTGATAAGAACTTATGCAGAAACTCCTAAACCGTGTCTTGTTGTTGCAGTAGGTACATGTGCTATTTCTGGAAATTTCTTTGCTGAGTCCTATAATTTTGCTGGTCCCTTAGACAAACATATACCTGTAGATGTTTACATTGAAGGATGTCCTCCAAAACCTGAGGCAATAATTCTTGGAATTGTTAAGGGAATCAAGAAATTGAGAGGTGAAGAATGACAGAAAGAGAATTGGAAAAGAAAATAAAAAAGAAATTTTCCGATATAAATCTTGTTTTTTATAAAAAGAGACGGTGGTATTGTGATATTCCTAAAGATAAAATCAGAGAAGTTGCAGAATTTCTGTTTAATGAATTGGGTTGTAGATTTTCTACTGCTTCAGGGATAGATACTCCAAAAGGATTTGAAATAATTTATCATTTTTCTCATGATAAAACAGGGATTGTGGTAAGCCTCAGGGTTGTGGTCTCAAAGGATGACCCATGGACTTATTCTCTTACTCCAATTGCTCCAGTTTTTGAATGGATAGAAAGAGAAATACATGAACTATTAGGAGTAGATTTTGAAGGATTACCCTGCAAGGAACATCTTTTGCTTCCTGAGGATACTCCGTTTGATTATAATCCATTGAGGAGGGATCATGGGTGAACTTGATAGAAAAATAATTCCAATAGGTCCATTTCATCCTTTACAAGAAGAGGCAGAGTTTTTTAAATTACATGTGGAAGGAGAAAAAGTTGTTAAGCTTGATATTCATATAGGATATTTACATAGGGGAATTGAAAAAATCTCAAGTACAAAGACTTGGGATATGGTTCCTTACATTGTAGAAAGAGTATGTGGAATATGTTCAGCATCTCATCCAATTGCTTATGTTCTTGCTGTTGAAAATTTACTCGGAATAGAACCTCCTCCACGAGCTAAGTATATAAGAACAATTGTAGGAGAACTTGAAAGGATTCATTCTCATCTTTTATGGGTTGGACTTGCAGGACATTTTATTGGATACAATACTGTCTGGATGTGGGCATGGAAATATAGAGAGCCTGTGCTTGATATGTGTGAAATGATTACAGGAAATAGGAATCATTATGCAATGATGAAACCCGGAGGAGTAAGAAGAGATATTGAGCCGGATATGATTTCTCCTTTAAAGAAAGTTCTGAGAGAACTTGAAAGTAAGTTATGGATGCTTACTAAGGCCGTGTTGGATGATCCGGTTTTGCATGCAAGACTTGAAGGAGTGGGGGTATTGCCAAGAGACCAGGCTGTAAGATATTGTGTTGTTGGTCCTACTGCAAGAGCTTCTGGTGTTGAAATAGATGTAAGGAAGGATGATCCTTATGATGCTTATCCTCTTGTTGAATGGAGTGTTGTAACAGATCCTGCAGGAGATGTGTTTGCAAAGGTAAAGGTAAGATTACTTGAATGTATAGAATCGGTTAAAATAATAAGACAGTGCCTTGACAACCTGCCTAAGGGAGAGATAGATGTAAAAATAGAGGAGGTTCCTCCTGGAGAAGGAATTGGAAGACATGAAGCTCCCAGGGGTGAGGTTTTTCATTACGTAAGATCTGTTGGAGCAAATACTCCGTATAGACATAAAATAAGAGCCCCAAGTTATGTGAACATAAAATCAAACGAATATGCTGTGGTGGGATATTCTATAGCAGATGCTGCTATTACTCTGGCAGCTGTTGATCCCTGTTACTGCTGTACTGATAGAATGGTTGCTTTGGAAAATGGTAAACCTAAGTATACTTATAATGATTTATTAAGACTTTCCTGGAAGAAAACAGAAAAAATAAGAGAGAGGTATAAGAAATGATGGATAGATTTTTTATTTTTGATAGAATAGGAATATTTTTCCTTATTACTTTTGGAATTTCTGGGCTTTTTAGTATTCTTTATGCAATTCCTACAGTGAAACAGTCAAAATTGAGGTATTATTTGAACGTCCTTTTGCTACTTCTTGTAGCATTAGGGATAGCATCTACGTTACATCCGTTGTTGATATTTGTATTTTTTGAACTGCTTACTGTATTCTGTTGGAGACTTGTGGCTTGGGATGCTGATGAAGAAAGAAAAAAAGACGCTTCTTACATGTTATTGTTCAACTTTGCCTGTGCATCCTTAATGCTTATTGGAATTGCAAGGATGTATGTAGTAAATGGGATATCTTATGAAGTATTCTGGAAAGGTATTAATGAATTGAAGATTGATGAAGTTTCCATGCTTTTATTACTCTTTGGAATTTTTGCAAAGTCTGTTGTTTTTCCTCTTCATGTTTGGCTTATAAGGGCATACCGTTCTGTGTCCTGTGCAGGGGGAGGAATATTTGCAGGAATAGCAGAAATTTCAGGAGGGCTTGTTTTTTATAGGTTTTTCCTATACTCCAATGTAAGTAGTACGTTTGTATATACTGTGATGATAATAGCAGTATTTTCCTCAATTTTTGGTGGTCTTTTGGCATATCTTTCAAATAATACCAGGAGACTGCTTGCATTTTCAACTATTTCTCAAATGAGTTTTGCAGTTCTTGGGATAGCATCCAAAACTCCTGAAGGAACTATTGGTGCTTTTTTGGTTCTTTTTACTTCTGCTATTGCAAAGTCAGGGCTTTTTTATTCTGTAGGAATTGTGGAAGATTATTTTTCCTCAACCAAACTTTCTGAGATCCATGGGTTTTCTAAAATTTCAAAGACTCTTTCTTTTGCTTTTGCATTACTTGGTTTTGGTATGGCAGGTGTTCCTCCTTCTGTAGGATTTTTTGGTAAACTGTTTATTTTACTTGGACTTTTTAAAATGCACATAGGAATTGCAATTGCAGGGGTTTTGGGAGCTATTCTTACATTTTTCTATATAATAAGGTTTTACACATCAATATTCTTTGGAGAGCAGGATAAGGAAAAAAGAAAAATTTCTGGATATCTTATCACAATTCCTCTGGTTCTTTCATTTGTACTTTTCGTAGTAGGAATTTTACATTTTATACCTTATAGGTTTCTGGCAGGAGGTATGCCATGGTAAACATTGTTTCATCTTTGCTTTTAATTCCTCTAATATTTGGCATACTTTCTTATATAATTCCTAAGTTAAGAAATGAGTTTGCATTTGTAGGGTCTTTCCTCTCTCTTTACATTTCTGGAGTAATGTTTTTAAGAACCCTTAAAAATGAAGTTATATACAATTTTGGAGATTTTGGAAGTGTAAAATTGCTGTTTGGGGCGGATGTACTGTCTGGTGCATTACTTGTACTTTCTTCTCTTTTTACTTTACTTATCATTATATACGCATTTAAAGAATTGAGGGAATATGAAGGTGGAGGAAAATTCTTTATATTTACTTTATTTACTCTCTCTTTGGCCAATGGTGTGTTGCTTTCTAAGAATATATTCATGTTTCTCTTCTTCTGGAGTACAATGCTTTTTACTGTGTATGGTTTACTAATTATTGGTAAAAAAGGAGCGTATCTTTCTGCAGAAAAGGCATTCTTTCTTCTTGGACTTTCTGATGTTTTATTAATAGCAGGAATGGTTTTACTTGTCGTTTTTCATGGAGATTTAATTCAGAAGAGTTTGATCTCTCTTAATACCACATGGGCAATAGTTTCTTTTATTTTCATAGCGGTAGGAGCTTTTGCAAAGGCTGGGGCTTATCCATTGCATACTTGGATTCCAAAGGCAGCGGAGACTTCCCCGGCTTCTGTAATGGCGTTTATTCCTGCATCTTTGGATAAAATTCTTGGAATATATCTTTTTGCACGAGCTGCAGGATACATATTCAATATAAGTTCAAACTTTACGGTCCATATAATATTTTTAACCTTAGGTGCTTTTACAGTAATTGCTGCAGTATTTATGGCAATGGTTCAACATGAAGCGCAGAAACTTTTATCCTATCATGCCATATCTCAGGTAGGATATATGATTCTTGGAATATCTACAGGTATCCCTTTAGGGATTGCAGGAGGTATTTTTCATATGATAAACAATACTCTCTACAAAACATCTTTGTTTTTATCCGCTGGAGCTGCTTCACATCGTGCAAAGAGTTCGTTGCTTGAAAATCTTGGAGGACTTGCAAGATATATGCCTATTACATTTACAGGATTTTTAATAGCTGCTCTTTCAATTTCAGGAGTTCCTCCTTTAAATGGATTTTTCTCAAAATGGATGATATATCAAGCGTTTGTAGAGTTATTGCGTAAGAATGCTATATATGTAATATTTGTTATTTCTGCAATGTTTGGAAGTGTGTTAACTCTTGCATCCTTTATGAAACTTACTCATTCTATATTCTTAGGGAAAAAGTCTGAAGAGTTGAAAAATGTTAGAGAAGTACCATTTGTGATGTGGTTTCCTATTATTGTTCTTGCTTTTCTCTGTATATTATTGGGAGTTTTTGGATATGAAGTTCCTCTAAAGCTTATACTTGTTCCCTCCATTGGGAGAGAGGCTGTAAAATTTATTGGGATTTGGAATCCGCAGTTAATGTTAGGATTACTTTGTATAGGTGTTGGTATAGGTTATCTGTTTTATATTTATGGAAAAGCTTATTCTCCTAAATATAGAAAAATATTTATAGGTGGTGAAATTCTTACTGGAAATACAATAAGATACACAGGTCCTCATTTTTATCAGCCGATGAAGGAGATGCGCCTATTTAGTGATGTATACAGGTTTGCAGAAGAAGGAGCATTTGATATCTACTATTATTTAAAAGGTATTGTTTATGCTACAGGAGAAGTTGTAAAGGCTGTTATCCATAGGTTTGTAGAGAAAATCTACGAAGGGACCAAAGAGTTTATAAAACTTACTGGAAGATTATTTTCTTCGGTACATAGAGGTAGGTTGATAGAATATATTTCTTGGATTTCTATAGGAATTTTCTTTATAATGTTTGTATTTATTTTTGGGAGGTTGTAATGCATGCATTTTATATTCTTCTTGTATTTATGGTAGCTGCTGGAGTAGTAGCGGTAGAGATAAAGGATTTACTTGCGGCAGTTATTTCTCTGGGAGCAGTTGGGTTTGGTGTAGCTATAATGTTTATTTTATTGCAGGCTCCTGATCTTGCTTTTGTCCAAATAGTAATAGAGATTTTGGCCGTTGTTTTCTTTATTGCAGTGGTATTAAAAACAACTCATGAGGATGAAACTCTTGGAAGGAAATACACAAAAGAAGATGTAATTCCTGTGATAGGATTTGCTATGTTTGCTATAATGTTTCTCTATCTTGGTATAAAAGCCGTGCTTTCTCTTCCTTCTTTTGGGAATCCTTTAATGAAGGTGGCTTCTTATTACATAGAAAATGGATTAAATGAGGTTGGTGCTTCAAATCTTGTTGCAGCAGTTATTCTTGATTACAGAGGGTATGATACGCTTGGGGAAGCAACAGTGTTGTTTACTTCTGTTATAGGAGTTTTAAGTTTATTGAGGATAGAGGGGAGGAAAAGATGAGAGGAATGACGGTAATTGTTAAAACTATAACAAAAATAATTGTTGGATTTATATTTCTCTATGGATGCTATATAGTTCTTTTTGGGCATATTTCTCCTGGTGGAGGTTTTGCAGGTGGAGCGATAATTGCATCTTCCTTTATCCTTGCGCGAATAGCTTTCGGAACTACAGAAGCTCAAGAAAAGAGTACTACAGTAGTCTCAAGTATTTTTGAGAGCATAGGAGGGATTGGTTTTTTATCCGTAGCATTAATTGGTATGCTTGTAGGAAGCTATTTCTTTGAAAATATACTCCCTTTGGGGATTCCTTTTAGACTTCTTTCTGCAGGACATATTCCTCTTGCAAATATTGCAATAGGGATAAAAGTAGGTGCAGCACTATTATCCATTTTTTTAGCGCTTGCTTCGACTAAATATTTAATGAGGGAGTAGATATGATTGTGGTGACGGGTTGTTTACTTTTAATTCTTATAGGAATATATGCAATTTTAACAAAGAAAAACGTGATGAAAATAGTTATTGGATTTGCATTGATGGAATATGCTGTAAATCTTTTATTTGCAATTATAGGTTTTAAAAAAGGAGCGGTTGCACCAATAATTACTTCTATTCCTGTAAAACATGAATTTGTAGATCCTTTGCCCCAAGCGCTGGTTCTTACTGCAATTGTCATTGGGCTTGGAACAACGGCTGTAATGCTTGCTTTAGCCTTGAGACTTTATGAGAGGACAAAAACATTTGATATTGATAAACTTAGGAGGTTAAAAGGATGAAAGGGCTTATTCCTCTTTTTATTATAGTGCCTCTGGGATGTGCATTTTTAATTCCTATTTTTTCAAAAATATGGAAAAGATTTTCAGAAATTATTGAAGGAATAGGAACATTATTCATTCTTCTGCTTTCATTTTATTTCCTTTTTAATCTCAAAGAACCTATGGTGTATCCTGTAGGAGGATGGTTTGCTCCTTTCGGGATAGTTTTTGTTCTGGATAAACTTTCGGTGTTCTTTGTAGTAATTATTGCTTTAATATGGTTTTTATCTTATCTTTTTGCAATAAACTACATGGATAGATATACAGGGGGGTGGAAGTTCTATACACTGTTCTCTTTGATACATGCTGGGATGTTTGGCGTCGCTATTACAGGAGACCTTTTCAATCTTTTTGTGTTTCTTGAGATAGCTTCTGTTTCTTCTTATGCATTGGTTGGATTTTCAGTGGAGGAAGAAGGTCTTGAAGCAGGTTTTAAATACATGGTAATGGGAGAGATAGCGAGTTTGTTCATTCTTCTTGCTATTGCTTTTATTTACGCTTCATTTTCAACGCTTAATATGGCTGATATCTCAGTGTCTTTATACCATGCCCCAAGAAATGCTGTGTATTATTTTGTTCTTGGGCTTCTCTGTTTTGGATTTCTTTTAAAATCTGCGTGTGTACCGTTCCATTCATGGTTACCTGATGCTCATCCTGCAGCGCCTGCTCCTGTTTCTTCAGTTCTTTCAGGAGTTTTTATAAAGATTCTTGGAATATACTCTTTTACAAGAATTATTTTTAATGTGTTCGGTTTATCAAGGGAAAACGCTGGAGTTGTATTTGATGTAATTGTGGTTCTTGGTATTTTATCCATAATTGTTGGCGGAGTTACTGCTCTTGTGCAGAAAGATTATAAAAGGATTCTTGCTTATTCCAGTATTTCCCAAATAGGTTATATTCTTGCAGGTATTGGAATAGGAAATTTATGGGGAGTTACAGGAGCATTAATGCATGTGCTTGCTCATGCGATGGGTAAAGGACTTCTGTTTTTAACATCAGGTTCTGTCGTTTATAAAACAGAAGAGAGAGATATAGAAAAGATAGCAGGATTTGGAGCAAGAATGCCGTGGACAGGTTATTCCTATTTACTTGGAATGTTTTCAATGGCAGGTATTCCTCCATTTGTGGGGTTTTTCTCAAAACTGTTTCTTATAATAGGTGCAGTACAGGCTAATATGTATGTAGTTGCTGGAGTATTTGTGGTGTTTTCTGTAGTTACTTTTGCATATTTATTAAGAATTGAAAATAAGGTTTTCTGGCAAAAAGGAGTAAAAGGAGTTGCGGATTCTCCATTTCTAATGATTCTTCCAATGGTAATACTTGCATTCCTCCTTTTTGCAGCGGGTATTGTTGTAGGATACATTCTAACCAACTTTGTTAAGCCCGCTGCTTATGTGTTGTTGAAGGGGATAATGTATGCAAAAGATATTATAGGAGGAGGGATATGATGGGTAGAGTTATATTTTTTATATTTGGGTTTATTTTATGGCTTTTGTTAACTCAAAGTTTCTATCCTGAATGCATTGTTGCAGGAGTTCTTGTCACGTTGCTTGCTACTTTTATTCATGGAAAAGGATTTACTAATGCACCTATTAAATTTCTCTCTCCAAAAAGATGGTTTTGGGCAATAGTTTATATCCCATTTTTTATATGGTACATGATAGAAGCAAACTTGGATGTTGCCTTTAGGGTGCTTTCTCCAAAGAGGCCAATAAAGCCAGGTATTGTGAAAATAAGAACTTCCCTAAAAACAGATACTGCAAAGACATTTCTTGCAAACTCAATAACTCTTACACCTGGTACAATGACTATTGATATAGATGGGGAATATCTCTATGTTCACTGGATAGATGTTAAAACAGAGGATATGGAAAAGGCATCAATGATAATAGCAGGAAGATTTGAAAAATTTTTAAGGAGGATTTTCGAATGACGGTTCTTGTAGTTATTCTTTCGATATCTGCTTTTTTATGTTTATACAGGATTTTTAAAGGACCAACAATTTCCGATAGAATGGTGGGAGTAGATATAATGGGAATTCTTTTTGTAGGAATAACTGCCCTTACCAGTATACTGTTTAATCTTCCATATCTTCTTGACCTGGCTATTGCTCTTGCTTTGATAAGTTTTATAGGGACTCTTGCTTTGGCCAAATATCTTGAAAGGAGGACTCTGGATGATTGAGTTTTTAGGATGGATTGTAATAGTTATTGGTGTTATTTTTGATCTGCTTGGAACTTTAGGACTTGTGAGATTTCCTGATGTTTATAACAGATTGCAAGCAGCAACAAAAAGCGTTACTTTGGGAACTTTTGGAATAATGATAGGAATATTTTTACTCAATGGGTTGAATGTCACGGGAATTAAAGCACTAATATGCGGAGTGTTTTTGCTTTTAACTGCACCAGTATCTGCTCATGCACTTGCGAGAGGTTCTCTTTTCTTTGGAATAAAAATGTGGAAAGGTACAATTACCGATGCCTTTGGAAAAGATAAAAAGAAAACTGAACTTATAGAGAAGGAGGAGAAAAATGAAATATCCAAAGCTTAGAGAGCTTAAAGAGGCTATAACCTCTTTGTTTAGTAAACCTTATACTACAAAATTTCCGAAAAAACCGTCAATTCCTTTTCCAAGGTTTAGAGGTAGAATAGAGTTTAATCCGGAAAAATGCATTGGATGCGGAGCTTGCGTAGAGGTATGTCCAGCGAATGCGAGAGAAATAAAAGATGATTTAGAAAAGAAAGTAAGAAGGATTATTTACCATTTGGATATGTGTATCTTATGCGGTCAATGTGTTGCCTATTGTATTACTAAAGAAGGTATTAGACACACCTTGGATTATGATATGGTTTATACAGATAAAAAAGAGTTTTATGATGAAATAGAAAAGGAACTTGTATTTTGTGAGAGATGTGGTAGACCTGTGACTACAAAAGATCATTTGCTATGGATAGCAGAAAAACTTGGTGAATTGAGTTATGCAAATCCAACCCTTTTGCTTGCAAAGCTTTCTGAACTTGAAACAGTAGAGTTGCAACCAGAAAGAAAACAAGAAGCGTACAGAGCAGATCATATGAGAATTTTATGCCCCTCTTGTAGAAGAGAAGTATATCTTAGGGAGATTTGGGGTTATTAATTTTTTATCATTGATATCCATAAATCACTTTATTCCTTCTTTGGGTATTTAACTTATATTTTAATTTTATTAAAAATATGTTAAAAAAAAAGTGAAAGTAATTTTTGAACATATTAAAAATTACTTTATACATAGTGGCCTTAAATGGGTCATAGGAATAATTGCTTTTATCGTTGGATTTTTTTTGATAAAAATTGTAAGTAAAGCTTTAGCAAAGGTATTTGAAAAAACTGATTTTGATCCGACCGTTGAAGTATTTATTCAACGTTCTATTAAGGTATTTTTATGGATTGTACTTATAATTTTTATACTTGGTAATCTTGGAATTAATGTAACAGGAATTCTTGCAGGACTTGGGATTGTAGGGTTTATAGTGGGTTTTGCAGTTAAGGATGTTCTTGCAAATCTTGCATCTGGGATATTTATATTAATGAATAGACCTTTTAAAGTAGGAGAGAAAGTAGAGGTTGCAGGAATAAAAGGAATTGTAGAAGAAATAAACATATATGCTTGTATAATTATAACAGAAGATAAAAAATATGTTACAATTCCTAATTCAAAGATCTGGTCCGGACCTATAAAGAATCTTACGAGGTTAAAAACTTATAAATAAAGATAAAAGCTTGACTTTATTAAAATTAATATTATACTTAAAGCAGTTATATGAATGTTTATTTGAAATCATTGTTATTTTTAGTGTTTTTTAGCATATTCCATTTTGGATATGAACTTACTAAATGGCAGTTTCTAAAACCATTTTGTGGTGTAAATGAATCTGTATTTCAACATTTGAAAATGGGCTTTTGGAGTTATTCACTTTTAAGTGTGATAGAATACTTTTTTCAATCAAAAAAAGTAAAAAATAAAATTGTAAACTTCTGGTATTCACGGATACTATCAATTTTAATAATACCATGGATTTTAACAATCATTTGGTATTTACTTCCCGCATTGTATGGGAGGGCAAAATCTTTGATTATTGATTTACCATGGGCTGTTATTACTACATACGTATCCGGTCTATTCGTCATGCAAATAGAAAAGGAAATAGAAAAGGTTCGGTTTCGTGTTATCACTAAAGTTATTGTTCTGTTGTTATTGGTTATTTCGGCTTTTTTGTTTATTTGGTTTACTTATAGGTTACCATGGATAGATTTATTTGTAGATCCAGAAAAGTTATGATAAGAAGTATTGTAAATGATTACAGTGTTTAAAATCATGGTTTATTTTTTATTGGACTTTTTGCTGGGTTATGAGCGGTATGTTTGGAATAGGTGGAGGATCGATAAGAATTCCTTTGCTTAATTTTGCAGGTTTACCTTTACTTACTGCATATGGAATTAATTTATTCGTAATTCTATTTTCATCTGTAGTTGGAGCGTTTAGTCATAGAAACAATATAGAATATAAAATAAATTGGACTATATATGATAATTGGAGGTGCTTTTCTTGTAGGAATTGTTCAGACTTTGGTTTTAGCAATTATATTTGTAATCATTACCTTTATTACTGTTTCTGGAATATATATGGATAAAATCGCACCTAAGATTTCTAAGAGAATAAGACCAAATTTTTGGAGTATATTTCTTGGAACACTATGTTTAAATATAATTACAGGTATGCGAGGAAGAAGTGGTGGTTCTTTATTCTCTCCTTTTTAAAAGCAATGAGACTTAATATTCATAAAGCTATTGCTACTTCATTATTCGTAACAATTTTTACTGCTATTGCTGCTTGCGTTATTTATTGGCATCGTGGTAATATAGTTTGGGTGCCTGCTTTTTCTGTACTTGTAGGTTCAATAATTGGGGCAAGGATTGGAAGCAAAATATCATTGAAGACAAAGCCTATATGGTTAGAAATAGGACTTTCTATTTTAGTGTTAATTTTAGCACTACTTGTGATTTACAAAGCAGTTTTACAAGGGAAATAGAAAAATTTTTGCAAGTATGTTTTTAACAAGGGGGAAAGAAATGACGCCAGAAGAAATAATAAAAATTTTAGATTTACAACCTCTTCCAATAGAAGGAGGTTTTTATAAAAGAACATATTGTTCTAAGGAAATGATACCTAAGGAAGCACTTCCGCCTCGGTACAAAAATTCAAAACCTTTTGGAACCGCTATTTATTACCTTTTAACCTCTGATACATGTTCTTTGCTTCATAGGTTACCTACAGATGAAATCTTCCATTTTTATCTTGGAGATCCTGTTATAATGTTACAACTTCATCCTGATGGAACTTCAGAAGTGATAATCTTAGGACATGCAATAGATAAAGGAGAGAAAGTTCAAGTAGTGGTTCCCAAATATACTTGGCAAGGATGTTTTTTAAAAGAAGGAGGTAAATTTGCACTCATGGGAACTACTATGGCACCTGGATTTGATTCTTCTGATTATCAACCAGGGAATAGAAATTATTTAATTAAAAAATATCCTGATAAGAAAGATTTAATAATTAGACTTACATCTCAATAAATATAAATTTCTGTAAGATTAAAAAGCTGAAGAATTTCAAAAAGATATTGGATTGGTACCTTGAGAAAGGATAAATTTATGA